>JADMJQ010000236.1:19226-33159 GCA_018780415.1 Roseateles sp.
GGCGCGCTGTTTCCCTGCTTGACTTGGGCCAGCAGCGCCGCGACCGGGCCGGCGTCCAGGTGTACCCAGGCCTGGCTCCAGGCTTGCCAATCGCCGGCCAGCAAGGGTTCCTGCAGTACGGCTTCGATCTTTAAGTCGGCCGGCAGGGGCTGGCTGTGGCTGTCATTGACGCCGCAGCCACTGATCCACACCGAGTTCAGCGCCAGCGCACCGGCTGCTTCGCGGGCCTCGTTGAGGGGGTGGCCGTGCAAGAGCATCTGCACCTCGTTTTGCAAGGTCCGCAAGCGCCTGGCTTCGGGCATCCAGATGTCCACATGGCGGTGCAGCACCCGCTCAAGGCTGGCGCTGCGCAGGCCGGCAAAGCTGGGGTGGGCAATCAGCCATTGGTGGGTGCCCAGCCATTGCGAGGTGTAGCCCTCGGAGGCCGGCCAGAGCTCGGCCAGACTGTTGAAGAAGGCTTGCGATTCACCCTCGGTCAGGGCCAGGGACTGCGGCGGCAGGGCGGTGATTTGCTCAGCGCCGACCGACAGGTGGATGGGGCTCAGCAAGGCCCAGGCGGCTGCGCTCGGCCCGCTCGCCGGCAGGGCCCAAGCGGCGGTAGGCAGGCAGCCGTCTGCTGCTTGGCAGCCGCGCAACTCGGCCAGCGCGAGCTCGAAGGGCGTGTTGAAGCTGTATTCGTCGCTGCCTAGCGGCGTGCCGATCGGCGTCAGCAGCGGCAGCAAATGGGCCAGATTGGGCAGGTTCAGCTCGGCCAGGGTATGGGCGGCGGCCTCGCCGACCGCGCTGGCATGGGGAATCATCAGGTGCATGGGCCAGATTATCCGGCCTGCTGGCGAGCGCCTGCCGGGGCTGTCATGCAAGCTTCACCGAGTTGCCATGGCGCCGACACGCCCGGCCGTCAAGCTTAGCTTCCATGCAGCACGACTCCGCCCTGGCGCGCGCCGCCGCCGCCCTTGCCAACCCAGCGCTTGATGACGCACAGAGCGGAGCCGCCGCCGATGCGCCGAGTCAGCGTTTTCGTACCGTGTGGATTTCCGACATTCATCTGGGCACGCCGGGCTGCCAGGCCGAGGCGCTGCTGGAGTTTTTGCGCGAGGTGGAGTGCGAGCAGTTGTTTCTGGTCGGCGACATCATTGACGGCTGGCAGTTGCGCCGCAACTGGTACTGGCCGCAGGCGCACAACGATGTGGTGCAAAAGCTCTTGCGCAAGGCCCGCAAAGGCTGCCGGGTGATTTTCATCCCCGGTAATCATGATGAATTTGCGCGTAAATATGTCAATCACGATTTCGGCGGCATCGAGGTGGCGCAGGAGTGGATCCATGAAACGGCCGATGGCCGCAAGCTCTGGGTCACGCATGGTGATCTTTTCGACGGCGTCATTCAATGCGCGAAATGGCTGGCCCATGTGGGCGACACCGCCTACGAGTTCACCCTGAAGCTAAACAGTTACCTGAACCGGCTGCGTGCCCGCATGGGCTTGCCTTATTGGAGCTTGTCCAAGTATTTGAAGCTCAAGGTCAAGCGGGCGGTCAGCTTTATCTCGGACTTTGAGATCGCGGTGGCCCGCGAGGCCCGCAAGCGCGGCGTGCACGGCGTTGTCTGCGGCCATATCCACCATGCCGAGCTGCGCGAGATCGACGGCATCCTTTACGCCAACGATGGCGATTGGGTCGAGAGCCTGACCGCCTTGGTCGAGCATGCCGACGGCCGGCTGGAAATCCTCGATTGGAGCGAGCACCACCGGCGCCCGGCGCTCAAGCCGGCCCTGTTGCAAGCGAGCGCCGTGGGTGTCGCTTTGGCTCCCTTAAAATAGGCACATGACTCTAGATACTCCCGCCGTCACGCTGCTCAGCCGCGAGCAAGCCATTCTCGAATTCAATCGACGGGTGCTGGCGCAAGCGCAGCGCGCCGACGTGCCGTTGCTGGAACGTTTGCGTTATGTTTGCATCGTGTCCTCGAACCTGGATGAGTTCTTCGAGGTGCGTTTTGCCGACATGCTGGACGCCGCGCGTGACCCGCAGTCGTCGATCAGCAGCCGCGATGTGGAGCGGGTCGGCCGTGCTGCCCATGCGCTGATCGACGAGCAGTATTCGATCTTCAATGAGCATCTGACGCCCAAGATGCGGGACGAGAGCATCGTCATCCTCAACCACGCCGATCGAGACGCCGCACAGCGTCAATGGGTGGCCAAGTATTTTGAGCGGGAAGTGCGGCCCTTATTGGTGCCGGTAGGTCTTGACCCGGCCCATCCGTTCCCCCAGGTGGCCAATAAATCGCTGCATTTCATTGCGCGGCTGTCGGGCAAGGATGCCTTCGGGCGCGACAACCGCATCGCCATCGTCAAGGTGCCGCGAGTCTTGCCGCGCGTGATCAAGCTGCCGGCCGCGGTCAGCGAGGGCCGCCAGGCCTTTGTGCTCTTGACCAGCGTGATCCGCGCCCATCTTGAGGAGCTGTTTTCGGGCCGCAAGGTGGAGGCTTTCTCGCAGTTCCGCGTCACGCGCGACTCCGAGCTGGAGGTCGACGAGGAAGAAATTGCCAATCTGCGCCATGCGCTGCGTTCCGGCCTGACGACGCGCAATTTCGGCCGCGCCGTGCGGCTGGAGGTTACCAACAGCTGCCCGGCCGAGCTGGCGGAGTTTTTGCTGGAGCAGTTCGAGCTGCCGGCGGCCGCGCTGTACCGAGTTAACGGCCCCGTCAATCTGGTGCGCTTGAATGAATTGATCGACCAGACCGATGCGCCGCAGCTGCGTTTTGTGCCGCATGAGCCGGTCTGGCCGGAAGGGCGTCTGCCGCGTCAGAAGTCGATCTTCGAGTGCATACGCAAGGGCGATGTGCTGCTGCATCACCCCTTCGAGAGTTTCGATCCGGTGGTGCAGTTTCTGCGCGAGGCGGTCGAAGATCCGGCGGTGATGGCCATCAAGCTGACGATTTACCGCACCGGCAGCAAATCGGTCTTGATGGACCTGCTGATCGAGGCGGCGCGGCGCGGCAAGGAGGTGATGGCCGTGGTCGAGCTGAAGGCGCGCTTTGACGAGGAGGCCAATATCAATTGGGCCGAGCGCCTGGAGGCGGTGGGCGCTCAGGTGGTGTACGGCATCGTCGGCTTCAAGACGCATGGCAAGCTGATGCTGATCACGCGCCGCGAGGGCAACCGTTTCAAGCGTTATGCGCATTTGTCGACCGGCAACTACAACCCCAAGACGGCGTTGCTGTACACCGATCTGGGTTACCTGACCGCCGACCCGGACCTGACGGCAGACGCCGATTCGGTGTTCCGCCAGCTGGCCTCGCTTGGCAAGATCAAGATGCCGCGCCGGCTTTTGCTGGCGCCGTTCAATCTGCACAGCAGCATGCTGGAGCATCTGCTGCGGGTCGAGCAGGCGGCACGCGCGGGCCGCAGCGCGCGTGTTGTCGTCAAGATCAATGCGCTGACCGACACGGAGTTGATCAATGGGCTGTTGAGCGCGGCGCAGGCCGGGGCCAAGATTGACCTGATCGTGCGCGGCGCCTGCATGTTGCCGCCCGGCCTGCCCGGCATCAGCGACAACATCGTGGTGCGCTCGGTGGTGGGGCGCTTTTTGGAGCACACCCGCATCGCCTATTTCCGCTGGGGCGCCACGGAGGCGGAGGAGGCGCTGTTTTTGTCCAGCGCCGACTGGATGAGCCGCAATATGTTCCGCCGGATTGAAATTGCCTGGCCGGTGCAGGATGCCAAGCTGCGCCAGCGCGTCATCGACGAGGCCTTGCAGCCCTATTTGTACGACACCCTGGACGCCTGGCAGTTGGGGCCCGATGGCCGTTCATCACGCGTGGTCAGCGCGAAAGGCGTCAGTGCGCAGCAGGCCTTGATGCAGCGCTATTTAAGCAGCTGAGCGCGTTTGATTGCCCCAGGAGCGACGATGGACTTGATTCTGTGGCGCCATGCCGAAGCCGAACTGCTGCAAGAGGGCATGACGGACTTGCAGCGTTGCCTGACACCCAAAGGCGAGCGCCAGGCCAAGCGCATGGCGGTGTGGCTGAATCAGCGGCTGCCGGCGAGCACGCGCGTCTTGGTCAGCCCGGCCCAGCGCACCCTCGGTACGGCCGAGGCCCTGGGGCGCGAGTTTCGCATCGTGCAGAACATAGCACCGGACGCCAGCGTCGAGGATTTGTTGGCCGCCGCGCGGTGGCCCGATGCGACCGAGCCCACCTTGCTGGTCGGCCATCAACCGACCTTGGGCTTGCTGGCGTCGCTGCTGCTGACCGGTCATGACCAAGCCTGGAGCGTCAAGAAGGGCGCGGTTTGGTGGTTGCGCTCGCGGCTGCGCGAGGGCAAGACGGAAGTCTTGCTGCAGGCGATGCAGGCGCCTGACTTTCTCTAGGCCAGCGTCAACTCCAACATGCCGCTGCGCGCCCAGGCCGCGGCTTCTTCTTGCAACAAGAAGTGGGTGCGGGGATGCTCACCGGCCCAACCCTTGGCGAGCGTGATCAGGACCCGCCGGCCTTGGCGAGTCAAGCGCAGGGCTTGCGGGTCCAGCGCGTCGTTGCGTGCATGGCATTTGATCAAGGCCAGGCGCAGGCTCAGCAGTTGCCAGAGCAGGCTTTCGTCGTCCAGCAAACCGTCCAATTTGCGCAGGCCGCCGCGCTGCCCCAGTGCCAAGTCGCCCAGGCGTTTGAGCTGATCTTGCGAGAAGCCGGCCGCGTCCACATGGGCCAGCAAGTAGGCGCTGTGGCGATGGTGGTCGTGGTGCGAGACCATCATGCCGATTTCGTGCAGCGCCGCGGCCCAACCCAGCTCGCGCTGGCGCTCCCGCGGGGCCCGTGGAAACAGCTGCTTGTACAGCGCTTCTCCCACCAACTGCACGCGCGTCGCCTGAGCCAAATCGACCGAGAAGCGGCGTTGCAGCGCCGTCACCGACGCATCGCGCATGTCCAGCGAACTCAGCCCCAGCGCGGCCGCGCTCTCGGCTTCGAGGCGCTCGATCAAATCAAAGATGACGCCTTGGCGCAGCGCCCCCTTGGCCGGCACCAACTCGTCAATGCCGAATTGGGTCAACAAGGTGTAGAGGATGCACAGGCCGCCGCCGACCACGGCACGGCGGTCTTCCTTCAGGCCGGGCAGCTTGAGCTTGTCCATGCTGCCGGCGGCCAGCGCCTGCTCAATGCACCAGCGCAAGCCTGTTTGAGTGATGCGGCCGTCACCGGAGCTCTGGCCGCTGGCCGCCAGGATTTGCGCCACCGCGCCGACCGTGCCCGAGGAGCCCAGCGCTTCTTGCCACATGGCCGGTTTGAACAGCGTCAGCGCTTCCTCCAACTCGGCGCCGGCGGCCACCTGGGCGGCGCGAAATGCTTCCGCCGTGAACTTGCCGTCGGGGAAAAAGCGCAGCGACAAGCTGACGCTGCCGACCTGAAAAGACTCGGCCGTCAACGGTTTGCGGCCCTTGCCCAGAATCATCTCGGTCGAGCGCCCGCCGATGTCGATGACCAGGCGGGGCAGGGTCGAGGGCTGCATGCGGGCGACGCCGGCAAAGATCAACCGCGCTTCCTCGCGCCCTGAGATCACTTCGATCGGGTAGCCGAGCACGTCTTTGGCGCGCTCCAGAAATGCATTGCGGTTGCGCGCTTCACGCAGCGTCTGCGTAGCCACGGCACGCACGCGCTCGGCGGGAAAGCCGCCCAAGCGCTGCGCAAAGCGGCGCAGGCAATCGAGCCCGCGTTGCATGGCGACCTCGGTCAGCATGCCGTCGGCGTCGAGCCCGGCGCCCAGGCGGACGGTTTCTTTCAGGTATTCGAGTCGCTTGTACTGGCCGCGCGGCATATGCGCGATCTCCAGTCGGAAGCTGTTGGAGCCCATATCGATGGCGGCGAGTGGGGCGGCAAGATCGGAACTCAGGGGAGCAGCGGGCAAATTCATGGGCGCGATTGTCGTTGCAAAAAACGACAATCTCGGGTCAGCGGCCGAGCTTTCTTGTGCGTCGCCTCGGGCTTGCGCCGGATAACCACGCCAGGTGCTCAGGCCTGCGCCCGCGGCCCTGCTTGACACGGTTGATAAGATACGGGCAACGCTTGCGCGATGCGCGGCGGCCTGAGCTGATCAAACCGCGCCGCTGGGCGCGGTTCTAGTTTGGGCATGCGCAGTTCACTGGAAAACCATGACTCTTTTATATATCGTGCTGGCGACCCTGGCCGGCGGGCTGCTGTCGGTGCTCATCGCCGCCAGCCTGACCGTGAGCCTGCTCGGGCGGGTGGTCAAGCATTTGGTCAGCTTGTCGACCGGCATCTTGCTGGGCACGGCGCTGCTGCAGGTTTTGCCCGAAGCGTTTGAAAGCCAGGCCAGTCCGCAGGCCTTGTTCATGACCTTGCTGGGCGGCCTGATGTTTTTCTTTCTGCTGGAGAAGGCCGAGCTGTACCGCCACACTCACCACCACGAGGGTGACGGCCATCACCACCATCACCATTTTGATGTGGAGCAGGCTGGCAAGGGCGGCATCAGCGTGTTGGTCGGCGACAGCATTCACAATTTTTGCGACGGCATCATCATCGCGGCGGCGTTTCTGGCCGACCCCTATCTGGGCTTAGTGACTTCGCTGGCCATCATTGCGCATGAGATTCCCCAAGAGGTGGGCGACTACATCGTGCTCTTGAACGCCGGCTTTTCGCGCTCCAAGGCGCTGGCTTTCAATGCCTTGTCGGGCCTGGCGGCGGTCATGGGCGGGGTGGTCGGTTACTTTTTGGTCGGCCCCTGGGAGAGTTTGTTCCCCTACCTCTTGGTGGCTGCCAGCAGCAGTTTCATCTATGTCGCGGTAGCCGACTTGATTCCGCAATTGCAGCGCCGCCTGCCCTGGCGCGAGACGGTGCTGCAACTGGCCGGCCTGGGTGGCGGCCTGGGGCTGGTGCTGATGGTCGTGGCGGTCTCACACCACGGCCATTGAGTCAGCTTGTTTGGCTGATCAGCGCACCACCAACACCGGCGTGGTGCAGTGGGTCAGCACCTTCTGGGTTTCGCTGCCCAGCAAGAGCGCCTGCACGCCGCGGCGGCCATGCGATGCCATCACCACCAGATCGCACTGATTGCTGCTGGCGTGTTCAATGATGGCCTCCCACGCATGCAAGGCTTCGACGGTATGGCCTTCGCAAGTCACGCCGGCGCTGGAGGCCGCGTCCATGGCGTCTTTGACGCGTGCCGCGGCAATGCGCTCCTGGACGTCAAAAAATTCCTGTGGCGGCGTTGGCTGCATCTCGGACACGGCGCTGTAGGGGAAGGGTTCCTTGACGCTCAAGGCATACAAGGTGGCGCCGTGGATACGGGCCATGCCGATGGCGGTATTGAGAGCCTTGGCGCTGATTTCAGAGCCGTCGGTGGGAACAAGAATTCGCTTGAACATGGCTGAGTCCTCCGTTGAAGTTGTTTCAGTGTCGCGCTGCTAAGGTGTGGCGATCTTGCGCTATGTCAAGAGCTAGCCTTTGGCAACCGGCCTGGCCGGATCGGCCGACCATTCGCTCCAGGATCCTGGGTAGAGCGCCGAGCCGCCCAGGCCCGCATATTCCATGGCCAATAAATTGTGGCAGGCGGTGACCCCGGAGCCGCATTGATGCACCACCTTGGTGGCTGGCTGCGGCGCCAGCAGCGCGGCGAATTCGGCTCTCAATTTGGTCGCCGGTTTGAAGCGGCCATCGGACTGCAGATTGTTTCGGAACAGACGGTTGCTGGCGCCGGGGATATGGCCGGCGCGGGCATCCAGTGGTTCGACCTCACCGCGAAAGCGCTCGGGCGCACGCGCATCGATCAAGCGGATCTGGCCCAGGCGCGCTTGCAACTCGGTCGCCGTCAGGCTGCTGACCAGACTGTCCGTCGGTTCAAAGTCACCCATCTGTGCCGTCGGCACGGCGTCGCTCAGACCCAAGCCCGCCACGGCCCATGCCTGCGCGCCGCCGTCCAGCACGGCGGCATTGGCATGGCCGAGCCAGCGCAGCATCCACCACAGCCTGGCCGCGTACATGCCGCCTTGCGCGTCATAGGCCACCACTTGCAGGCCATCGCGCAGGCCCAAGGCGGCCATGCGGCGCGCAAAGTCGGCCCGGTCCGGCAACGGGTGACGGCCGCGAAACCGACCCGTTTCATCCGTTTTGGGGCCACTGAGGTCGCAGTCAAGATGCAGATAATGCGCGCCCGGCAAATGGGCGCTCAGGTAGGCGCTGTGGCCGGCGTCGGTGTTGCTGAGATCAAAGCTGCAGTCGATCAAGAGGACTTGCTGCCCGGCGGCGGTCATGTCCTGCAGCTGCTGGACCGAAACAAGGATTTGATACGGTGTTGGATTCATGATTCGTTGACCGAGTGTTGACTGTCGGGAGGTGTGCTGGTGGCGCGCAGCAGGGTCGCCGCCAAGCCGGCAATGATGATCAAAAGCATGCCGCCCAGCGCCCACGGTGTGATGGGGTCCTGGAACAGCCAAGCGCCATAGATGAAGGAGAACACGATGCCCAGATACTGCAGGCAGGCAATCGCCAAGGTCTTGCCCTGGCCATAGGCGCGGGTCATCAACAGCTGCGCGGCGGTGGCCAGCAAGCCCACGGCCAAGAGCAGGGCCGCGCCCTTGAGGCTGTGCGGGTGGGTGCCGCCCAAGCCCGCCAGGCTCTGCACGCCGGTGCTGAGGGCGCCGGCCAAGGCACCGCCCAGCGAGAAGTAGAAAACGATCCGATCTTCCGGCTCGCCGGCTCGCCCCAACGCGGTGACCTGCAAATAGGCCAGGGCCGCCAACATGCCCGACAGCAGGCCGGCCAGGCCATGCCAGAGTTGCTGCTGATCTAGTGTGGGCCGCAACACCATGGCCACGCCGACAAAGCCCAGCAGCACCGCGGCGACCAGGCGGCCGTCAATGCGGGCGCTGCCCAACATCACGGCGCCGCCGATCAAGAACAGGGCCATCCAGACCGAGGACATGTAGTTCAAGGTCATCGCGGTCGCCAGCGGCAGCTTGCCGATCGCATAGAACCACAGGGAGAGGGCGAACACCCCGGACAGGCTGCGCCAAAAATGCATCCAGGGCACGTGGGTGCGCAGGCTGCTGCCGCGCACCAGGCTCAGGCCGGCCAGCAGCACAGCGCCGGTGGCACCGCGGTACATGACGATCTCGCCGGCATCGTAAAACTCCGACGCCAACTTGACGCATACGCCCATGGTGGCGAACAAAAAGGTGGCGGCGATCATCAACATGGGGGCGGGCATGGCAGCATTATGGCCAGCCCATGAAAAAAAATGCCCCGACGGCAAGGCTGTGCGGGGCGTTTTGATTTAGTTTGGATGCAGTCTGCGTGCAGCTCAGTCTTCGAGTTTCATCTCGCGCCGATACCACTCATGGAAATGCTGCATACCGTCTTCCATCGGGCTCTGGTAGGGGCCGACCTCGTTGTCGCCGCGTTCCATCAAAGCGCGCCGGCCCGCGTCCATGCGCAAGGCGATTTCGTCATCTTCGACACAGGTCTCCATATAGGCGGCCTGATGGGCGTCGACAAAGTCGCGCTCGAAGGCGGCGATTTCTTCCGGGTAGTAGAACTCGACAATATTGGCGGTCTGCTGCGGCCCTTTCGGGAACAGCGTCGACACCACCAACACATGCGGGTACCACTCGACCATGATGTGGGGGTAATAGGTCAGCCAGATGGCACCGGCCTTGGGCGTCTCACCGCCGCGGAAATTCAGCAACTGCTCGTGCCAGCGTTGGTAAACGGCCGAGCCCGGTTTGGCGAGGTCCTTGTGGATGCCCACTTTCTGCACCGAATGGTGATGACCCATTTCCCAGGCCCGATCGTCACAGGTGACAAAGTGCCCCAGACCGGGATGGAAGGGGCCGACGTGGTAGTCCTCCAGATAGACCTCGATAAAGGTCTTCCAGTTGTAGTCACATTGATGGACGTGGACCTTGTCCAGCACATAGCCGGTGAAATCCAGCTCGGCCGCGACGCTCAGCTTGGCCAGTTCGGCCGCGACATCGTGGCCGTTGTCCTCGAACAGCAGGCCGTTCCACTCGCGCAGCTTGTAGCGATTCAGGTTCAGGCAGGGGTCTTGCTCGAAATGCGGTGCACCGACCAACTCACCCTTGAGGTCATAGGTCCAGCGGTGCAGCGGGCAAACAATATTGCTGCGGGTATTGCCGCGCCCGCGCAGCATCACCGCTTGGCGATGGCGGCAAACATTGGAGATCAACTCCAAGCCCTGCGGCGTGCGAACCAGCGCCCGACCTTCCCCTTCTTGCGGCAGCGCATAGAAGTCTCCGACTTCGGGTACCGCTAAGGCGTGACCGATATAGCGGGGGCCGTTCTGGAAGAGTTGTGCTTGTTCCTGGCGGAACAGCCTCTCATCAAAATATGAACTTACCGGTAACTGCGTCTTGCTGCGTTCAAGCGCTGAGAGGGAAATACTCAGGTCGGACATGATCCAGTCGGTTCTCCGCGAATCCAGCCGCCGCGCCCCTCACACCCCGCTGGCTTGCGCAGGCAGGTGTTTGCACGGCTGGCCCGTTTGCGAAACGGAAAGATTCTTGTGCCGGCCTTGCATCAATCAGGTGCCGGGTTCGCAAAAAAGGAAGCTGGACAGCCAGCAAAGCACAATCCAGAAAGGGCGCGATTGTACCCTTGGGGAAAACACCGTGTTGCGCGCTGTCAATACGGCCATTTGGGTGGGCGTGGCGGCCTGGTGACAGTCGTCATAGGCTCACTGACTACAATCGCCGCTTTTGCAGATTCTCATGACCAGAGCCAGCAGCCCATCCAAAGCCGCCGCGAAAGAGGCAGCCGCCACCAGCTACGAGCATGCGCTTGGGGAGTTGGAGCGGCTTGTCGCCGACATGGAGGGCGGGCAACTGCCGCTGGATCAGTTACTTGAGAGTTACCGACGGGGCGCGGAATTGCTTGGATTCTGTCGCGCGCGTCTTCAGGCCGTAGAACAACAAGTCAAGGTGCTGGAGGGCGGGGAATTGAAACAATGGGGAGAGTCCTGAGCGTGGAAACCGGTGAGTTTGAAGAATGGATGCAGCGCTCACTCGCTGCATGTGAAGCGGCGCTGGATGGCTTTGTGCCGATTGATGCGCCGGTGGGTTTGGGCGTCGCCATGCGCTACGCGGTGCTGGACGGCGGCAAACGGCTGCGGCCCTTGTTGGTGCTGGCCACTTGCGAGGCGGTCAATGGTGACCGCGAGGCCGCCATGCGCGCCGCTTGTGCGGTGGAGTTGATCCATGCCTATTCGCTGGTGCATGACGACATGCCCTGCATGGACGACGATGTGCTGCGCCGCGGCAAGCCGACCGTGCATGTGCAGTTCGGCGAGGCGCAGGCGATGTTGGCCGGTGACGCGATGCAGGCCTTGGCATTTGATGTTTTGACGCCCGACAGCGGCGTGGCACCCGCCTTGCAAGCCCGGCTATGCGCCTTGTTGGCCCGCTCGGCCGGCCATGCCGGCATGGCCGGCGGCCAGGCGATCGACTTGGCCAGCGTCGGTCTGCAACTCGATGAAGCGACCTTGCAAGACATGCACAGGCGCAAGACCGGCATCCTGCTGCAAGCCAGTGTGATGATGGGGGCAGCCTGTGGCGCTGCGTCTGCGCAAGCGACCGCGGCCTTGGCCGAATACGGCGCGGCGCTGGGCCTGGCGTTTCAAGTGGTCGACGATATTTTGGACGTCACCCAGGATTCCGAGGTCTTGGGCAAAACGGCGGGCAAGGACCAGGACGCCAACAAGCCGACCTATGTCAGCGTGTTGGGGCTGGCGCCGGCGCGCGCCTTGGCGCAGCAGCTGCGCGGCCAGGCTCAGCAGGCGCTGGCCGACAGCGGCCTGAGCAACACTGTTTGGCTGAGCTTTTTGGCCGATATGGTCGTCGAGCGCGATAACTGAGGGCTGGCCCAGCAATGAAATATCCCCTCTTGCGAACCATAGACAGCCCGGCCGATCTGCGCCGTTTGCCGCGCAGCGACTTGTTCAGATTGGCCGGTGAGTTGCGCGCCTATGTGCTGGACACCTTGTCGAACTCCAAGGTCGGTGGCCACCTGGGCTCCAACCTGGGTACGGTGGAGCTGACGGTGGCGCTCCACTATGTGTTCAATACGCCCGAGGACAGGCTGGTCTGGGACGTGGGTCACCAGACCTATCCTCACAAGGTATTGACCGGCCGGCGCGAGCAGTTGGCGACCATCCGTCACCTGGGCGGCATCAGCGGCTTCCCGCGCCGCGATGAGAGTCCGTTTGACACCTTCGGTACCGGCCACTCCAGCACCTCGATTTCGGCCGCTCACGGCATGGCGATGGCCGCCAAGATCAAGGGTGAAGACCGCCGTGCTGTGGCCATCATTGGCGACGGCTCGATGACGGCCGGTATGGCTTTTGAGGCGCTCAACAATGCCGGCGTGCCGCATGGCGGCCTGCTGGGCAATATGCTGGTGATTCTGAACGACAACGATATGTCGATCAGCCCACCGGTCGGCGCCTTGAACAAGTATCTGGCTCGGCTCTTGAGCGGCAATATTTACACAACGGCCCGCGAAGGCGCCAAGTCGGTGTTGAAGAACACGCCGCTGTATGAATTTGCCCGCCGCTTTGAGGAGCACACCAAGGGCATGGTCGTGCCGGGGACGATTTTCGAAGAATTCGGCTTCAACTATGTCGGCCCTATCGATGGCCATGACCTGGATGCCTTGATCCCGACGCTGGAGAATCTGCGTGCCAAAAAAGGCCCGCAATTCCTGCATGTGGTGACCAAAAAGGGCCAGGGCTATAAATTGGCCGAGGCCGACCCGGTCAAGTACCATGCCGCACCCGGCCGGTTCGATCCGGCGGTCGGTTTTGTCAAATCGGCGACACCGGCCAAGACTTCCTTCACCCAAGTGTTTGGCGAATGGCTATGCGATATGGCCGAGCAGGACAAGCGTTTGGTCGGCATCACGCCGGCAATGCGCGAGGGCTCCGGCATGGTGGAGTTCTACCAGCGCTTCCCGACCCGCTATCACGATGTGGGCATCGCTGAGCAGCATGCGGTGACCTTCGCCGCCGGCCTGGCTTGCGAGGGTTTGAAGCCGGTGGTGGCGATTTACTCGACCTTTTTGCAACGCGCCTATGACCAGATGATTCATGACGTGGCGCTGCAGAATCTGCCGGTCGTGTTCGCCTTGGACCGTGCCGGTCTGGTCGGCGCCGACGGCGCGACTCACGCCGGCAACTACGACATCTCCTTCAGCCGCTGCATCCCGAATATGGCCGTGCTGACACCGGCCGACGAGAACGAGTGCCGCCAAGCCTTGTACACCGCCTATCAGCACAATGGCCCGGTGACGGTGCGTTACCCGCGTGGTGCCGGTGCCGGCGTGGCGATCAAAAAAGAGATGACGGCCCTGAGTTGGGGCAGAGGCGAGGTCCGCCGCGAATCCAGCAAACCGCAGGCGCGTAGCAGCGCCGACGCGCCACGCATCGCGATTCTGTGCTTCGGGACCTTGCTGTATCCGGCTTTGCAAGCGGGCGAGCAACTCGACGCGACGGTGGCCAATATGCGCTTCGTCAAGCCGCTGGATCAGGCCTTGGTGGCCGAATTGGCGCGTACCCATGATGCGTTCGTGACCGTCGAGGACGGCTGCGTGATGGGCGGCGCGGGCTCGGCCGTGATGGAAGCGATGCAGGCGGCTGGCTTCAATTTGCCGGTCTTGCAACTCGGTTTGCCGGACGAGTACATCGAGCATGGCGACGTCGCCAGTCTGATGAGTGCCTGCGGTTTGGACGCCGCAGGCATAGCGCAATCCATCTTGAAGCGCTTTGGTGCGCGGCCAAGTTTGGTGCGGCCGGCCGCGAATCAGTAGTAGCCGTCAAGCCCTTGCAGCGGCAGGGCTTGGCAATAGCTGGCATGCTGAGTGCCTTGCCTCAATCCAGTCTCCACGGTCCCATTTATTCAGCATGAATCAAGTCACAAGCGCCCTG
>JADMJQ010000250.1 GCA_018780415.1 Roseateles sp.
ACCGCATCTGGAAGCAGCGCACCGTGGGCATCGGCGTGGTCACGCCCGAGCGCGCCCTGAACATGGGTTTCACCGGCCCGATGTTGCGCGGCTGCGGCATCCCTTGGGATTTGCGCAAGACCCAGCCTTACGATGCGTACGCGAAGCTGGACTTCGACATCGCCGTAGGCACCGAAGGCGACACCTACGACCGCTATGTGGTGCGAGTCGAAGAGATGCGCCAGAGCAATCGCATCATCCAGCAATGCGTGGCTTGGCTGCGTGCCAACCCCGGCCCGGTGATCACCGACAACCACAAGATTGCACCGCCTTCGCGCGTCGACATGAAGTCGAATATGGAGGAGTTGATCCACCACTTCAAACTCTTCACCGAGGGCTTCCATGTGCCCGAGGGCGAGGCCTATGCGGCGGTGGAACATCCCAAGGGTGAGTTCGGTATCTACATCGTCAGCGACGGCGCCAACAAGCCCTATCGCCTGAAGATTCGTGCGCCTGGTTTTTCGCATCTGGCCGCGCTGGACGAAATGGCGCGAGGCCATATGTTGGCCGACGCGGTGGCCATCATCGGCACGATGGACATCGTGTTCGGCGAGATCGATCGGTGAGTAAGGCTATGAGCACTGAAGCATATATTTTGAGTGAGACCACGGCGGCCAGGTTTGCCCGTGAAGTGGCCAAGTACCCGGTCGACCAAAAGGCCTCCGCCGTGATGGCCTGCCTGGCCATCGTGCAGGACGAAATCGGTTATGTCTCGCGCGCCAGCGAGGATGTGATCGCCGCCTATCTGGGCATGCCTCCGATCGCCGTCTATGAAGTGACGACCTTCTACAACATGTACAACCAGCGCAAGCTGGGTCAGTTCAAGTTGAACGTCTGCACCAACCTGCCTTGCCAGTTGCGCGATGGCCAGCAAGCGCTGAACCACCTATGCGAAAAGCTCGGCGTGGAGGAGGGCGGCACGACGGCCGACGGCATGTTCACCGTGCAAAAGAGCGAATGCCTGGGTGCTTGCGCCGATTCGCCGGTGCTGCTGGTCAACGACCGCCAGATGTGCAGCTTCATGAGTCATGCGCGCCTTGACGAGCTCGTCGATACGCTCAAGGCACATGCTGCCGCCAAGAACTGAGGAACGGGAAACAAGCATGCTGGACCTCTCCAAGTTTCAAAGCCAGGGAAGCGAAACCTGTTTCCATGACCGCCACCTCGGCGCGCAAATCTATGACGGCCTGAACGGCAAGAATTGGAGCCTGCAGGACTACGTTGCACGTGGCGGTTATGCCGCATTGCGCAAGATCCTCAAAGGCGAGGGCGCGCCCGAGGGCACGCCGCTAACGCAAGACCAGGTAATCGCCGAAGTCAAGGCTTCGGGCCTGCGCGGCCGTGGCGGCGCCGGCTTCCCGACCGGTCTGAAGTGGAGCTTCATGCCGCGCCAGTTTCCGGGTGCCAAATACCTCGTTTGCAATTCCGACGAGGGCGAGCCCGGTACTTGCAAAGACCGCGACATCTTGATGTTCAACCCGCACATCGTCATCGAAGGCATGGCGATTGCCGCCTTTGCGATGGGCATCAAGACTGGCTATAACTACATCCACGGCGAGATCTTTGAAGTCTATGAGCGCTTCGAAGCTGCGTTGGAAGAAGCACGCGCGGCCGGCTTCCTGGGTGACAACATCCTGGGTTCGGACTTCAGCTTCCAGCTGCACGCCTTCCACGGGTTTGGCGCCTATATCTGCGGTGAAGAAACCGCCTTGCTCGAGTCGCTCGAAGGCAAGAAGGGCCAACCTCGCTTCAAGCCGCCGTTCCCGGCCAGCTTTGGTCTGTATGGCCGGCCGACCACAATCAACAACACCGAAACCTTCGCGGCCGTGCCCTGGATCATCCGCAATGGGGGTCAGGCTTACCTGGAATGCGGCAAGCCCAACAACGGCGGCACCAAAATCTTCTCGGTCTCCGGCGATGTGGAAAAGCCCGGCAATTACGAGATCCCGCTCGGCACCCCGTTTGCCAAGCTTTTGGAACTGGCCGGTGGCGTGCGAAAGGGGCGCACGCTCAAAGCCGTGATCCCCGGCGGCTCATCGTCGCCGGTGTTAACCGCCGACGTGATGATGGAATGCACGATGGACTATGACTCCATCGCCAAGGCCGGCTCCATGCTCGGCTCGGGCGCGGTCATTGTGATGGACGACTCGCGCTGCATGGTTCGTAGCCTCTTGCGCCTGTCCTATTTCTACGCCCATGAGTCCTGCGGCCAATGCACGCCTTGCCGCGAGGGCACCGGCTGGATGCATCGCGTGGTCGAGCGCATCGCCAATGGACAGGGCAAGCCGGACGACATCGATCTCTTGAACTCGGTTGCCGACAACATCCAAGGCCGCACGATTTGCGCCTTAGGCGACGCGGCGGCGATGCCGGTGCGCGCGATGATCAAGAATTTCAAAAACGAGTTCGTTCATCTGATCGAACACAAAACGGCTCTGGTGCCGGCCTCTTTTTGAGGCAGGACAGGACAGAACATGATTGAAATCGAACTCGACGGTCAGAAGCTGACGGTTCCGGCCGGCAGCATGGTGATGCATGCGGCCGAGCAAGCCGGCACTTATATCCCGCATTTCTGTTATCACAAGAAGCTCTCCATCGCCGCCAACTGCCGTATGTGCTTGGTCGACGTGGAGAAGGCGCCCAAGCCGATGCCAGCCTGCGCCACGCCGGTCACGCAGGGCATGATTGTGCGCACCAAGAGCGACAAGGCGCTGAAGGCCCAGCAGGGCGTGATGGAGTTCTTGTTGATCAACCACCCACTCGACTGCCCGATCTGCGATCAGGGCGGCGAGTGCCAGTTGCAAGATCTGGCGGTCGGCTACGGCGCTGGCAAATCCCGCTACACCGAAGAAAAGCGCGTCGTTTTCCAAAAGAACGTCGGCCCCTTGATTTCGATGCAGGAAATGAGCCGTTGCATCCATTGCACCCGCTGCGTGCGCTTCGGCCAAGAAGTTGCCGGCGTGATGGAGCTGGGCATGGCGCATCGCGGCGAGCATGCCGAGATTCAGACTTTTGTCGGCCGCACGATCGATTCCGAATTGTCGGGAAACATGATCGACATCTGCCCGGTCGGCGCGCTCACCAGCAAGCCTTTCCGTTATAGCGCTCGCACCTGGGAGCTGTCGCGTCGCAAGAGCATCAGCCCGCATGACAGCACCGGCGCCAACCTGGTGATCCAGGTCAAGGGCAACCAGGTCATGCGCGTGGTGCCTTTGGAAAACGAAGCCGTCAACGAATGCTGGATCGCCGACCGCGACCGCTTCTCCTACGAGGCGTTGAACAGCGATCAGCGGCTCACCCAGCCGATGATCAAGCAGGGCGGCGCCTGGAAGACGGTCGACTGGAGCACCGCGCTTGAGTATGT
>JADMJQ010000105.1 GCA_018780415.1 Roseateles sp.
ACCATCGCCACATAGGAGCGAATGCCAAAGAAGATCGCGACGAAGAGCAGGTAGTAGGCGCTGAATTTGAGGCTCTCATAAAGGAACAGCTCGCCCCAGGGCTCGTGCTCGTAGCGTTCGCCCAGCAAGGCATAAACGCCGTGCCTGAGCATGAACACCAGCGCCACAAAGACGACGGACACCAGCGGCAGCCAGCGCAGCTGCGACGCAAACCAGCGCCAGGGATGGGCCAGCAGCGCATCGTGCCGCGCCACCAAGCGCGCCTGCAGCAGGATCAGCAGGGTGCTGACGAGGCAGGACGTGCCCTGCCAGACCAGCGGCCGCCAGATGCCGCGATGGCCATCGCGCCAATAGTCCTGCACCTCCACGCTGGCCATCAGCAGCCACAGCAGGGCCCAGGCCAGCGCGAAGGCGACGCGCGGCACGGGCAGCAAGGCGCGCAAGTCGGCGACGACCGGGTCGGCCGAGTCGGCTGCAGTGCGGGCGGGCGGGATGACCTTCATCGATGAGGCGCTCGGGTTTTAGGGCTGGCTGATGGCATGGAGTCCGAAGACTAGCGCAGCGCGGCCGCATTTTTCTGCTACCCGCTGCGTTTTGGGGCGAGTGGCGAGCCGGCTGGGGTGTGCGGCAGCGCTGGTCTCGCCAAGGGGAAATCTGGATGTCTCAGCCAAACCGTGGTCCTCATACTTGCGATGGCTCAGCTGAACTTCCTGTTCGTCAAGAACCGGGGCCACCGAAGGAGTGTCCATGAAACGCTTGCACTGCACTTTGCCATTCGTCCTGGTCTGGCTTGTAGCCTCTGCCAGCACGGCGTTGGCGGCTGAAGACACGTCATGCACCGGCACTGCACTGCCCGGCGCGGGTGGTAAGAACGTCAAGGCCGTGAAGCTGGCTGACGGCGGGGTTGCTGCCTTCTCCGGCATGAACATCAATATCGACGGCTACGGTCGTGCCTACCATCGGCGCAACCGCGAGGCCGGAGCGGTGCTGCACTTGTGTGTGGGTGCACGGGTCTGGTTGCCCGACGGAAGCTCATACGAGGGTTCGGAGTCGACGGCCACCTGCACCGGCAAATTCATGACCGACCTGGCCAGAATCGAGGCTGCCGGGTGGACGGACCCGAGCGTGGGTGCCGTGGAATGGTATGGCGTGGCGGCTGAAGGCTCGGTGAAACTGGCCGGGCGCACCATACGCGGGGTGAAACCGCTGCTGCAGAAGGACGGCTCAGGTTTTTATGTGTCGCCCACGTCGCTGGTGGACAAGAGCGTGCCCGACCTGGCTGACCAGCATCGCTACCCCAACCCCCTGCGCGTGCCATCCGCGGTGCTGCCGCGCAGTTTGGCGCAGCAAGGCATTGCCCTCGGCAGCTTTGGCGTCGCCATCCACCGCACGCAGCAGAAGGCCGTGCCGTTCGTGGTGGCCGATGGCGGCCCCAAGGTGGGTGAAGGCAGTCCGGCGCTGGCGCGCCCGGTGTCCGGCTTGGCGCCCAGCGATCAGATAGACCTGAAGAGCCGCTTC
This sequence comes from Roseateles sp., assembly GCA_018780415.1. Lineage (GTDB taxonomy): Bacteria > Pseudomonadota > Gammaproteobacteria > Burkholderiales > Burkholderiaceae_C > Paucibacter_A. Next base: position 1,519 of record JADMJQ010000105.1, read on the forward strand.
GCTGGCCAGGTGGACAGGCCGGATGTTCTGTGGGTCTTCTTCGGCGGGCCCGCGCTGCCCTTTGAGCACCAGAAGGAATCCGATGTGAGCGCGAATGCGCAGGCCGCTTTCGAGCGTTGGGGCGGCATGGCGCGCCTAGCCCAGTGTCTTCAGGTGGTGCCCAAGCCCTGACCCAGCGTACGGCGCGCCCCAAGCAAGATTCGTGAACGTGAACGTCAGCGGCAGCGTGAACTTAAGCAGCGCACCGCTTCGGCCGGCTTGCTCGGCCTGCGCGGGGCCGGCGTGATCGGGCCCGCAGCGGCGAGTTGATCGAAAGCGACTTGCTGCAGGCCCTGCACCTGGGCCGGCGAAAACCCGAGCTCGAAGCCGGAACATTCCATAGCGCCCAGCGAACGCGGGTCGCGGCCGCTGAGACTGCCGAACAAGACCAGCGCCGCCAAATAGGAACCCTGCGCACTGGCGTGGTAGCCATCCTTGGCCCACAGATTGAATTTGCCGGGGGCGATACCGTCATAAGGGTTGTCATCGGCCAGTCCGGTCTGCATCGCCCGCACCCAGGCCTCGCCAACCGGAACCACCGTCGCCTTTGCCGCTAGGTTTGCTGCGGCTTGCTCATATCCGGCGCGCACGTCGCGTGCCATGGCCTCAATCGGCTGGCCGGCCCAGGCGCCGTTGGGCATGTAGGTTTGGTCGGCGCGCGGCCAGGTCGCCAGCAGCCGTAGTTCGACCGATGGGTTGCGCTGGCGCAGCAACTCCGCCATCTGCCGGACGCTGCGGATCAGCAGGCTTGGATCGCCCGGCTTGTTCGGATCCAGGGTGCTGAAGCCATGCATCACGACGCTGTCCCAAGGCCGCTGGCCCAGCGTGGCCCGTTTGTGAACTAAATGCCAGTCCAGGCCCGACCCCGGCTGGGTCTCGAGGTAGACCTGATAGTCCAGACCGGCCTGCTGAGAGAAGGACTTGAACAAGGCCGGCACGCCGCCTTGGCCTTGGCCATTGAGATCGGTGACGCTGTCGGCGCGGTAGAAGCGCACGGCCGAGCCCTCGCCGAATGTAAAGCTGTTGCCGATGAACAGGATGCTTGTGCTGGCGGCCTGGGCGCCGGGTAGCGCCAAGCATGCAAGGCCGAATGCAGCCGTGCCGATGATGTGCCGCGCAAGCTGCACCCAGCGCCAACATACAAACTCAAACGTCAATATTCCCCGCCCTCAACGCATTCTGCTCAATGAACTCGCGCCGTGGCTCGACCTCGTCGCCCATCAACATCGTGAATACGCGGTCGGCTTCGATGGCGTCGTCGATCTGCACGCGCAACAAGCGGCGTACGGTCGGATCCATCGTCGTTTCCCACAACTGGCTTGGGTTCATTTCGCCCAATCCTTTGTAGCGTTGGCGGCCGACGGAGTTTTCGGCTTGCGTCATCAGCCAGGACATGGCGGTGCGGAAGTCCGGGATCTTGCTTTCCTTGGCCTTCTCGCCTTCGCCCTTGCGCACCACGGCGTTTTCGCCGATCAGGCCCTTGAAGGTCACGCCGGCACTGGCCAGCACCGCATAGTCGGCGCTGTGCACGAAGTCGGCATTGATGACGCTGGAGCGGGTATTGCCATGCTGCTTGCGGCTGATGCGCAGCAGCAATTTGTCGGTGCGCTCGTCGTACTCGCTGTGTACCTCGGCTTCGTGCAATGCGCCTTGCATGGCCACGGCCGCGGCTTCCGCCGCCTCCTTGTTGTCCAGATTGATGGCCAGGCCGCTGGAGAGCACGCGCAGCGCTTCAAAGTCCATCCAGTTGGACAGGCGGGTGATCACGCTCTCGGCCGTCACGTACTGGCGCGCCAGGGTTTCCAGAGCTTCACCGCTCAAGACAGCGTCACCAATGC
>JADMJQ010000271.1 GCA_018780415.1 Roseateles sp.
GGGTGGGCGCACGGGTGGCCTGCGCCTCATCGACCGCGTGGATGATGCGCGCCAAGGCACTGTCGGTGGCCAATGCGGTGACCCGGAACTCCAGCGCCGCATTCTGGTTGATGGTGCCGGCAAAAACCTCGTCGCCCACAGTCTTGTCGACAGGGACACTTTCACCGGTGACCGGCGCTTGATCGATGGCGCTGGCGCCGGCCGTCACCACGCCGTCCAGCGGTACGCGTTCACCTGGGCGCAGGCGCACGATGGCACCGACCGCCACGGCCACAGTCGGCATGCGCTGCCATTGGCCGCCCGCCTGCTGCACCTCGGCATCCTGAGGAGCTAGGTCCAGCAGGCTCTTGATGGCGTTGCGTGCCCGGTCCACTGCTTTGGCTTCGATCAGTTCGGCGATGGCATAGAGGTCCATCACCATGGCAGCCTCCGGCCACTGGCCGATCACGAACGCGCCGGTCACCGCCACCGTCATCAGCGCATTGATGTTCAAGCGCCCCGCCTTGAGAGCCATCAGCCCCTTTTGATAAGTACCGAATCCGGCCAGGTAAATAGCCAGAACCGACAGCAGCATCTGCACGCCCTTGAGCAAGGCCGTCTCCGGCGCAAAAAAGGCCAGTGCCTCGGCAGAAATGGCCAAGGCCAAGGCGCCGATCAGACGAGGCAAGCCCGATTCCACGTGGGCATGATCATGGTCGACACCTTGCTCGCTCTCGCTCGCGGCTTCGGCCGTCGGATCCGCCAAAGACTGCGGCTTGTAGCCGATGCGCTCGATCGCCGCGATCGCAGCCACCAAATCGGTCGGCTCGGCGGCCAGGGAGACCGTCCGCTGCCCCAGGTCAAAGCGCAGTTGCTTCACACCGGCAATGGGTTCCAAGGCACGGCGGATCTCCGATTCCTCGGACGCGCAGTCCATATTGGCGATGCGGTAGCGATGCAGCCCGACTTGCTCCGGCACTGGCGTAGACGGTGCAGGTACCGGCGCGATCGAGACAGGGCCGCAGGCCGAGCCGCAACAAGATGCCGCCGGCGTGTCGTCGGGGGCGGGAGTGGTGTGCAGGGTCTTGTCCATGGCTGAATTAGAAACTCTGTAGTCGGTGTAGAGTCAAGCGCTATTGCACGAATTCGAGCCAAATCATGAAAATCGGTGCACTGGCGGTGGCGACGGCCACGCAGATCGAGACGATCCGTTTCTATGAACGCGAAGGGTTGATCGCAACTCCAGGGCGCAGCGCTGGCAACTTCCGTCTGTACGATGACAGCCATGTGCAGCGACTGGTCTTCATCCGGCGCTGCCGGGGCTCGGACATGGCGCTGGACGAGATTCGCACGCTTCTTCACTTTATCGATCGCCCCGGCGCCGACTGCGGCAAAGTGAACCAGGTGCTGGACGACCACATAGGGCATGTGGCGGCGCGGATCAAGGAGTTGCGTGCGCTGGAGACAGAACTCAGGAACTTGCGTTCCCGTTGTCAGTCCACCAGCCCCGGACAGGCCTGCGCGATCCTGCAAGAGTTGAATCATCCGCAGGCCGGCCAACTTGCACCGCTGCCTGCGTCTGAGATTCATACCCATGTGGGGGCGGTACGCCGGCGCAAAGTCGGCACCCGTGCATGAAATATGCCCGAGTTGGTGCTATGGGCCTCAGTTACGCTCGCCGTCGTTGCGCGCGACATAGATCTTCAGCGGCTTGCTGCTGAAGCCTGCCGGGGCAATGGTCTGCAGGTCCACGACACGGTGGCCGACCACGTCGAACTTCCAGCTGAAGCTCTTGTCGCCATTGCGGAAGGTGACCGTCTCGCCACAGTCGATGTTGAGTGTGCTGGCTGTACCGACATCGACGACCTTGGCGGTTTGTGACGTGGAGGCGACTACACCATAGACTGACTTGCCATTGGCCAGAGTAGAGGTATCCATGGCGGCGCTCGCCATGGTTGCCGACAAGGCCAGGCCAAGAGCGAGGGCGACGTGTGTGAAGGAACGATTCATGGTTGACTCCTGACGGTTTGAGATGATCGGCACGTCGACGTGACGTGCTTTAGCGATTCATCTTGAACATGACTTTAGGAGCCAACCTCCGACGGCAAGCACACGGCTTGATTACATCTTTGTCATGACACAGTGGGGACTGCGGCGATCCGGCTTTGTCAGCAGTACCTTCGATATCGGCCGTTCGAGCTGCGGCAGCTCAGTCCACGCGGTGACTGCAGTTATGCGTAGACGGTGAGTTGGGCCAACTGGTGCGAGCGACCGGGAACGCTGGGGTGTTGACCGGCAATCCTCGATTTGTACTTCGGCTTTGGGCACGGAGCTGACCTATGGACGCCGACTGCGAAAGACAGCTGCCAGCCGTGATCATTGCCCCTGCGATCGGGCTTGCCCGTTTCGGCACCTTTCGGCGGGATGTTTCAACGACTGCCAAGCGTGTCTAAGTTGGTTTCATCATGCCCCTGATGGTCAGTGCGATGGGAGGCCTCCCGACGCACTGGGCGGCCCCCAGAGTTTCTGCGCTGGCGAGTCTCTCTCGCCAAGTGTGCCCGAGGTGTATGTAGTGGCTCGCCACTGGTTCAGAGCAATGTTTCCGCATTGGGCGCCCGGATGTCGCGTTGCGGTTCCGTCCGACGTCAAGCCCATCGTCGCGACCTTGACGAGCGGCCCTCACTCACATGGCTCGCCGACCCATCCACGCTGAGGCGTGCATGGTGTCGCCGGACAGCGGCTTTGAGGCCTTGCCGGTTCGCTCTCTGGTGCAGCGATCAAGGCTGCGCCTAAATCGCAATACCGAACAGCCGAGTGAGGCTGGCCTTGCCAGCGTAAATTGAAGCGACCCGTTCCCGTGTCCGGAGATCGCGGGCTTTGATTCCTTCAAGCTGCGCTTGAACGAGCCCGCTTGACGAACTGACCGGCGCTGCGTGCGTGCGGTTACACCGCACTTGCTGCGGGCCGGCCAGATCGCCACCCCAGCCATTCGCCACGCCCGATGCCGGGCCGCAGGCAAACTTGAAGTGATAGCTCCGGCTCGACCGTCGCGCCAGTCGCTGCCTGAAGTCAGCTTGGTGGCACGCCAGCCGCATAGGCGCCGGCTCTCTTGTCCTGACGGTCGCTGCGCTGCAATCGCTGCGCCAGGCGAGCTGTCACATCGGTTGCTGGGCTGCGCACCCTGACGAATTGGCAGCCATCAGCGCCAGACTTGCCGCCCACCGCGATCCCCCCACGCACCCCCGTCCCTTGTGGGGGGGATGGTGGGGGGATCTCAATACGGTGGGCCGGGAAGCTGGCTCACCGGTGAGGCTGCGTGAAGCAAAAAACGAATACCGCCCACCCTCCGCCCGCCCCCGGGCGGGAACGAGGAGTCCGAGCAAGAG
>JADMJQ010000012.1:0-7293 GCA_018780415.1 Roseateles sp.
GGCGCGGATGGCGGCGACATATCGTGATGCCTGATCGTCGCCCCAGCGCGCCTTGGTCGCGCGGGCGATGCCGCGCAGATCGGTCGAAGCGCGGGTTCGAAAAACCAGCCGCTTGCTTGGCGTTCGACTCACCGCGCGCCGAATTCTTCGTCGAACCAGAGGTCGATATCGAACCCTTCATCGACCGGGCTGGCCATGCCGGCATCAAGCGCGACCGGCACGGCTGCGGGCTGTGCCTTGCCCAGCCGCAGGCTGGGCCGGCCCTTGCGGCTGAACACCAGCTGCACTTCCTCGCTCTGGGTTTGCAGATGCGCGCTGTGGAACTGCGCACCCAGCAGCTCGCTCAACAGCGCAAGGGCCTCAGGCAAGGGGTAATTCTTGGTGATGTCGCGGGTCTGGTAGCGCCACAAGAATGACAGCTGGCGTTCGCCGCGCAACAGCACCTCGCGCAGCATCAGGCGGTCCAGCTGGGCCTCTTCGCCGACATACTTGCTCAGCAGCAGCTTGGCAAACGTGCCGTTGGCCAGCGCCGTCTCCAGCAGTCGCAGGAATCGCGCTTTGGCATCGGCCTTGCTTGCTGGTGGTTCAGGTGGCGCACTGCCGGGAATCAGATCGGTGAACATCAACAAGTGGCCAGGACGGTGAGCAGGCGGCGATTTTCGCTCATCCGCTCAATCCGGCCCGGAGCGCCACACCGCAGCAAACGCGCGCAGCTTGTTCCAGGCCGACAGGCGCTCGTCCGACAAGGCATCCAGAAAGTCCGACAGGCGCTTGGACTTGACCATGGTGTAGATCGTCAGCGCCAAGGTCGCCCCCATCACCAGCGCAAAGTAGAGCAGGCGCCGGCTCAGCGGGGCGTCGGCCTCGGCCAGCAAGTTCATGCCCAGAAAGCCGGTGGTGATGGTGCCCACCAGGCCGAAGATGGTCACCACCGTCAGCCGCACCACCGTGTTGGCTTGGCGGCGGATGCTGTCGGTCTCCAGATAGGCACTCATATCGGTGATGCGCTCCTTGACCTCGGCGTACAACACCGGCAATTCCAGATGGTTGGCACACATGCGAAACAGCGCGCGCGACTGCGCTTGCTCCGCCACCTCGTGGAACCAGTAACGGTGCGAGAAGCGCAAGAAGCCTTCAAAGCTGGACCGGATGGCGCGCTTGAAGCGGCGCACGTTCTCGGCGTCCTGCACGTTCAGCCGGCGCAGCGCCTCGACCAGGCGGTCGGAGAACATCAAGAGCGAAGCCTTCTGGAAATGCGCGATCAGAAAAATCAAGAAATGCTGGTGGCGAAACTGCGCCAGCACCCCGCGATCACGGCAACTGAAGAAGGCCGAGTCGGCCCGGCCTATCACCACCAGCGAATGCCCCCCGCACAAGTAACGCGTATTCGGCGCGGGTCCGGCATCACTCCAGAAGCGGTCATAGCAATATTTGCGCTCGAAGTCCTGCAGATGCTGCTCGGCATAGGGCAGCTCATGGCCGCCGGGCTTGGCGGGCGGCCCTGTCACCAGCCCCAAGCTGACCATATCGCTGCGCGACAGGGCTCGCGGCTCGTCCAGCGCCAGATAGGCCATCATCGGCATGCGGTAGTACTCGATCTGGCGAAAGCGCAAGGCGCCCGGCTCGGCCGAGTGGTCGACCACCAACGGGCGCAGCACAAAGGCCCAGTGCTCGGCGATACAGGGTGCGCGGTGCTCCTGCACATGGGCGATGTAATGCTCGCGCTCCAAGGCGTCCGAGGCCGCCAAGACCTGACCCTGCCCGTCCAGCCATTCGGCGCTGGCCAGGCTGTGCAAGGGCAGGCCCTGCGCATCCCAGCCGGACGGGTAGGCACGGCCCAGCCGGTACAGCAACTCCTGCGCCTGACGCAGTTCCAGGTCGGTGGCGCTGACCTCGACATTCAGCAGCACCACATCGACATCGAAAAAGAAATACAGATCGACATGCACCACATCGAGCGTCAGCACTTCGGCGCCGGGCCTTGGGCAAACGCGCAGCTGGGCCAGGTCGCGGCGCCTGAAGACCTTCATGCCGGCCTCGCTGCGGCCGTCTTGCGGCCTGCCCGGCGAGCGCCCGTCGCCATAGAGAAAGCGCTGCACATAGGGCAGAAAGGTCACGAACTCCTGGTAGTGGCGCTCGTGAAAGCTGGCCGGGTCGCCGGTGTATTCGTCGATCAGCTCATGCCAGGGGCCGGCCGTGGGCTCACCATTTTGCCCGGTGGGCAGCATCTCCCAGGGCCGACGCGGGGCACTCGGCGCGTCGCCCAGGGGCATCAAACGCAAAGGCCACAACAGAATCTGGTGCATGCGCTGCACCTTGGGCTGTGGTGGCTCGATCGACTCGGTGGGCATGGCGGCATCTGGGCAAACAGGATGCCGCCATCATGCCGCCGAGCGGCCAGGAGTCAATCGCTTTGCAGGGCGCGCTTCGCGGCCCTTTTGTCGGCTTGACTCAGCTTGAGTTAGCTGGAACGGCGGCTGCGCAACGCCAGCAGACCGCCCAGGCCGGCCGCGAACAGCAAATAGGTCGACGGCTCGGGCACGGCCACCGCCAGCACCGTCAGCGGCTGCGCATTCACCGTCATCACGCTCAGGTTCGAATTCAAAAACTCGACGTCCGAGAAGCTCATCACCGATGCGCCGGCATTGGCCACATTGAAGCTGATATGGGCCAGGCTGCCGCCGCCGCTGACGCCGGGAACGGCGCCGAGCAAGGTGTTGAACACAAACGAGATCGAACCCGCAGCGTTGTCAATCGTGCCGGGGTCGGAGAAAGTGCTGCCGCCGCCGGACAAGAAGCTGCCCTCGCTGACGCCGATGGCCTGCAGCACGGCGGCGTTAAAGGACAGCGTGAACTGATAACCGTACAGATCAACGGCATCGGCAATCCGCACGTCCAGATCGATCACCGAACCCTGCTGCGCCGGATTGGCCGAGGCCACAATCGACAGCGTGGGGTCAGCCGCCAGGGCCTGCGCGGACAAGGCGCCCAAAAGCAGCGCGGTGTAAAAACTTTTCTTCAAAGCCGGTGGACGAATGGTCATGGTGATTATTCCTCTGCCCTGTGAGCGTCAATGTGGATGCCGAACCAGACCCGCCACACCCGCGCGGGCCACTCGAACAACAAGTATTTTTTTGAGAACTTGAGCGCTGGCCAAAAAGGCCCGGACCGATGTTCGCAAGCCCTGAGTTTTCCATCGCGGCCACAGCGGCGGCAAGAGGGGAATCCCGCCCCATCGCCAACCCGATGCGTTTTACCTACGGGTGCTTTCGCTCGAAGGCGATGCGGCCACGCAGCTGCTGGATCGCGGCCTCGATGACATCCAGCGCCGCCGGCCCCGCGCCCGCGCGACGGAACACCTGCTTGACCGTGCCGCCGCTGTGTTCGACGCTGATGATGGTCCAGGCGCCGTCGCGACTGAGCGTATCGTCATAGTTGTCCTGCAGCGCCGTGAAGCCCTGTGCCAAAGTGAGACGCGCCAGCGCCTCGAAATCCTCGGCGCCGACCGTGCCGAGGCTGAGCTGGTCTTGCGTGCCGTGGCGCGCTTTGCCGGTCAAAACGAGGCTGGCCTGGCCGTCGCGCCGCAACACCAAACGCTCACCGGCGCTGCAGCCAAAACAGTCTTTCTCCATGGAGATCAGCGTGATGGCGGCGCCATCGGTCGATTCTTGAGCGCCGCCAAGCGAGTCCCCAAAGGCCACGGTCGAGGCACTCAAAAACAGCGCCAGCAGGCTGCGCTGAAGACCATTTTTTCGCCGCAGCGGCGCTGCCAAACTTGATCGCGTCATCGGGATTGCCCCTCTATTGCTGGTACGAACTTGTCCACTATTCTTGCACCCCTGTTCTAACCAAGAATCGACGATGCATCTGAATAGCAAGTTACTGCTTGGCTCGACCAAGACGCTGCCTGCGACCAGCTGCTGGTTTCACCGTTGATTGAACCCCAGTCAAACTGCCCCAATCGAGGACACCTCATGGACTTTCACTTCTCCCGCAAGTCGTCGCCCACAGCATCAGTCAAGCTCGCATCGGCCCTTCGCCGCAGCCCTAGCGCCGGCGCCGTAGCCGCCCTGTGCTTGGGTCTGGCCGCCGCCACCGCCGCGCCGCATGTCTATGCGGCAACTGCGCAAGAAGGCGCCAACTCGGCGTCGCAAGCGCAAGCCGGTGGCTCGTTCTGGCAAGAGACCAAGCTGGCCACGGGCAAGGTGTCTGCCAAGGGTGCCGTGATGGCGGTGCAGCCCAAGCGCTTTCGCTCGCTGACGCTGGACCGCAGCGGCTTCGCTGCGCTGGCCTTCGAGGCGCCGCTGGAGCGCACAGCCGCCGCCAGCTTGAGCCCCTTGGTAATCTCGCTGCCGCATCCAAACGGCGGCTACCAGCGTTTTGCGATCAGCGAGTCACCGGTGATGGAGTCCGAGCTGGCCAAGCGCCATCCCGAGATCAAGACCTTCGCCGGCCGCGGCCTTGACGACCCGCGCGCGACCCTGCGTATGGACTTGACGCCGCTGGGCCTGCATGCATCGATCCGCTCGCCCAAGGGTGCCTGGTATATCGACCCCTTGTTCCACCTGGACGACAGCGTCTACGCCAGCTACCTCGGCCGCGACTTGACTAACACGCATAACCGACTGACCGAGGCCGCACAGACCGAGGCTCATATCGCGCTGACACGGGGCTTCTACCACGCGGCCGACGCTGTCGAGGTGCGCGGCTCCGGCTTCGCACCCGGCGCGCAGGTGACCATCACGGTGAAGGACCCCGCCAATGATGTGGGCCCGCGCCAGACCGTCAATGTCGTCGCCGACCGCGACGGCACCATCTCGGCCAGCGTCACCGCCGACCCGTCCCGCAACCTCGGCGCCTATGAGGTCAGCGCCAGTGACGGCAATACCAGCGCCAGCTCGGCCTATCACGTGGTCGGCGATGACGAGAATCCGACGGCGGCCGTCGGCAACCAGTTGCGCAACTACCGCCTGGCCTTGGTGACCGACCCGAACTACGCCTCGTTCTTTGGCGGCAGCGCCAATGTGACGGCGGCCAAGGTCACCCTGGTCAACCGCATCACCCATGTCTACGAGGACGAGACTTCGATCCGCATGACGCTGGTGAATGACAACGACAAGCTCAATCTCGACACCGCCGCGCTGATGACCGGCGCCAACGGCCCTTGCGGCGCGACCGCCTGCTACACCGCGGCCCAAGCGGCCAGCTGCGGCAGCGGCACACTGACCCGTACCCGTCAGGTCGTGGGCCTGTTGATCGGCGCCAGCAACTATGACGTCGGCCATATCGGCATGGGCAATAGCGGCGGCGGCCTGGCCAGCCTCGGCGTGGTCGGCGGCACCAACAAGGCGCAGGGTTGCACCGGCGTGACCACCCCGGTCGGCGACCTGTTCGCGGTGGACTATGTCGCGCATGAACTGGGTCACCAGTTCTCCGGCAACCACAGCTTCAACGGCACCAGCGGCAGCTGCACCGGCGGCAACCGCAATCCCGGCACCTCGGTGGAGCCGGGCAGCGGCTCGTCCATCATGGCCTATGCCGGCATCTGCGCCGCCGACGACACCCAGCCGCACAGCGATGCCTATTGGTCGCAGCGCAGCTTTGATGAGATCGTCGCCTACACCTCGGGCGCCGAGACCAATCTGAATGAATCCCAGATGGCCGCGCTGACCGGCTTCACCGGCACCGCCAAGTTCAAGCTGCAATACAAGGGCAGCTCGTCGGCCGACATCGTGCGCGGCAGCAACTTCACCACCGCCGGCATCAAGGCGGCGATCGAAGGCATCAGCGGCTGGCCTGCGGGCGGCACCGTGACGGTCAGCTCGCTTACCGACGCGGGCTTCACGATCGCGTTCAGCGGCACGCTGGCGGCCACCAATGTCGACCCCTTGACGCTGCTCAGCGGCACCGCCGGCTTTACCGGTTATGTCGGCGAAATCGCAGCCGGCGGCAAAACCGCCCGTGGCGGCAATGTCAGCGCCACCGGCAATAGCGCGCCCGTCGTCAGCGTCCCGGCCGGCTACACCATCCCGCTGCGCACGCCGTTTGCGCTGACCGGCATGGCCAGCGACGCCGACGGCGACACGCTGACCTATATGTGGGAGCAGAACGACCGCGGCGGCTCCACCGGCACAGGGCTGTTCAGCAACACCAAGCTCAACGGCCCGCTGTTCCGCCAGTTCGGCACCCGCGCCGACGTCAGCGAAGCCAATAGCCAGCTCTACAACTCGCCCGGCGAAAACCATGTGACCAGCGACCCGACCCGCGTCTTCCCCGACATGGCGCAGATCCTGGTCAACAACACCAATGCCGCCACCGGCGCTTGCGCGGCCAGCAATGTGGACTGCTTCTCGGAGTTCTTGCCGACCGGCGACTATGTGGGCTTTGCCGGCGTCAATGCCAGCCCGGCCGCGCTGAACTTCAAGCTGACGGCACGCGACGGCCGCGGTGGCGTCGGCAGCGCCAGCACCAAGCTGACGCTGGCCGCGAACACCGGCCCGTTCTTGGTGACGGCTCCCAACACCGCCACCACCTTGCGCGGCGGATCGCAGCAGACGGTGACCTGGAACGTGGCCAACACCAATGCCGCGCCGGTCAGCACGGCCAACGTCAAGATCAGCCTGTCGGTCGACGGCGGCGCGAGCTTCCCGCATGTCTTGGCCGCCAGCGTGCCGAATGATGGCAGCCGCTCGGTCACCCTGCCCTTCATCAGCGCAGCCAAGGCGCGGGTCAAGGTCGAGGCGCTGGAGAATGTGTTCTTCGATATCTCGAACGCCGACTTCAACATCAGCTTCAACCCCGACGTCAATGGCGACGGCAGCGTCAACTGCGACGACCTGGCCATCATCAAGGCGGCCATGGGCAAGCGTGTGGGTCAGCCTGGCTTCGATCCGCGTGCCGACCTCAACGGTGACGGCGTGGTGAACATCCGCGACCTCAGCGCCGTCAGTCAAATCCTCGCCACCGGCGCACGCTGCAAGTGATGATGAACAAGCACTAGTGTGGTGTTGCACACTGATCGGCACATAAAACCGCGTCTTTGTCCCCATGGCGTCGTTGAAAATCCTCGCGATAGTCCCGCTATCGCTGCGGTTTGCGCCTTGCCCTGGCGCGAAATCCATCGGTTTTATTTTTTGGCATGTATTTACAGGACAGAACACTAGGCGCGAAGCCGCAGACAGTGCTGTAGCACGGCAAGGCGAACCAACGACGTTAGACGGTTGAAGGCAAATCCGTATCACATCACCCGCACGCCCAGCTCGCTGACCAGCGCGGCAGCCTGGTCCTGCGAGA
>JADMJQ010000012.1:7303-32291 GCA_018780415.1 Roseateles sp.
CGCGATACCACTTGGTATCCCTGCGGTTTTCGCCTAGCCACAAGGCCAAATCCATCGGTTTTATTAAGTGCCTCTCAGCATGCAACGCCACACTAGCCGCGCTGGCTTGGCTGGCTCGGCAGCCCCCTCCCTGCAAAGTCAGGGCGGGGGCTTTTTTGTGTACGACGGTTAAACTCGGCCCGGTCGAAGAAGCCAGAACAGCCGCGATTGCCAATGTTGAGTCAAGTAACGAATTACCTGCACTTCTTTGTTCAACAATTCGGCCTGATCAGCCTGGTGGCTTTGCCGTTTTTGGCCAGCTTGCTCGCGGCGCTGCTGCCCAGCAATGCGCGCAATGCCGAGTCGACGCTGGCCGGTGCGGTGGCGCTGTTCTGCTTTGTACAGGCGGCCTCTTACTTCCCCGAGATGGCGGCCGGCGGCGTGATCCGTCAGGAGTTTGTCTGGCTGCCGTCCTTGGGCCTGAACTTCGTCCTGCGCATGGACGGCTTCGCCTGGATGTTCTCGCTGCTGGTGTTGGGGCTGGGTGCGCTGGTGGTGCTGTACGCGCGCTACTACATGTCGCCCAGCGACCCGGTGCCGCGTTTTTTCGCCTTCCTGTTGGCCTTTATGGGCGCGATGAGCGGGGTGGTGCTGTCCGGCAATCTGGTGCAACTGGTGCTGTTCTGGGAGCTGACCAGCTTGTTCTCGTTTTTGCTGATCGGCTATTGGCATCACCGGCGCGACGCGCGGCGCGGCGCGCGCATGGCGCTGACCGTCACCGGCGCCGGCGGCCTGTGCCTGCTGGCCGGCGTCTTGGTGCTTGGCCATATTGTCGGCAGCTATGACCTGGATGTGGTGCTGGCCAGCGGCGCGCTGGTGCGCGCCAATAAGCTTTATGTGACGGCCGTGGTCCTGGTGCTGCTGGGCGGGCTGACCAAGAGCGCGCAGTTCCCGTTTCACTTCTGGCTGCCCAATGCGATGGCGGCGCCAACGCCGGTGTCGGCCTATCTGCATTCGGCCACCATGGTCAAGGCCGGGGTGTTCCTGCTGGCGCGGCTGTGGCCGGTGCTGGCCGGCAGCGATGAGTGGTTCTGGATCGTCACCGGCGCGGGCCTCACAACCTTGCTGCTGGGCGGCTTCGCGGCAATGTTTCAGAACGATATGAAGGGCGTGCTGGCCTACTCGACCATCTCGCATCTGGGCCTGATCACCACGCTCTTGGGGCTGAACAGCCCGCTGGCCGCCGTGGCAGCCGTCTTTCACATCATCAATCACGCCACCTTCAAGGCCTCGCTGTTCATGGCCGTGGGCATCATTGACCACGAGACCGGCACCCGCGATATCCGCCGCCTGAGTGGCTTGCGGCGCCGCATGCCGATGACCGCTACCTTGGCCATGGTGGCCTGCGCGGCGATGGCCGGCGTGCCGCTACTGAACGGTTTCATCTCCAAGGAGATGTTCTTCACCGAGGCGGTCTACGTCAGCTCGGCGCCCTGGTTCGACCTGGCTCTGCCAGCCGCCGCCGTGCTGGCCGGCATGTTCAGCGTCGCCTATTCGCTGCGCTTCAGCGTCGATGTGTTTTTCGGGCCGGACACCAGCGCGGCGCTGCCGCGCCGCCCGCACGAGCCGCCGCATTGGATGCGTGTGCCGGTGGAGCTCTTGGTGCTGCTCTGCCTGGTGGTCGGCATCTTGCCGCAATGGGCGATGCAGACGGTTTTGGAGACCGCCGCCGCGCCGGTGGTGGGTGGCGGCGTCGGTGGCCAATTGCCCGCGTTTGATCTGGCGCTCTGGCATGGCTTCAACACGCCCTTGCTGATGAGTCTGGTGGCGCTGGCCGGTGGCATCGCGCTGTACTTAAGCCTGCGCGGGCCGCTGGCGCGCCAGCGTTTCGAGCGTACGCCGCTGCTGGGCCGTTTGAATGGCGGGCAGCTGTTCCAGACCGCGCTGGCCCTGCTGACCGGCGGCGGCCGCAGCGCCTTGCGGCGCTTAAGCACCCGGCGGCTGCAGACGCAATTGCTGCTGCTGGTTGGCCTGGTGCTACTGGCGGGGGCCACCGGCGTGCTGACCCGAGGCGGCTTCGTCGAGCTGGGCGGCCGCGAGCGCCTGCCGTTCGCGCCCATCTTTGCCTTGCTGTGGCTGATTGGCGGCATCGCCGCTGTGGCCTGCGCGCGCGCGGCCAAGTTCCAGCGGCTCAGCGCGCTGGCGCTGATGGGGGTGACGGGCTTGTGCACGGTGATCACCTTCGCCTGGTTCTCGGCCCCCGATTTGGCGCTGACCCAGCTGACGGTGGAGACCGTCACCACGGTGCTGATCCTGCTGGGCCTGCGCTGGTTGCCCAAGCGCAATGAGGCACTGGAGGCGGCCGAGGCCTTGGCCGAGACCCCGGCCGACAAGGCTCGCCGCCGGGCCCGCCGCGCGCGCGACCTGCTGCTGGCGCTGAGCGCCGGCGGCGGCATGGCGGCGCTGTCCTATCTGGTCATGACGCGTGATTTCCCGCAAAGCATCTCGCCCTTCTTCCTGGAACGAGCGCTACCCGAGGGCTTCGGCACCAATGTGGTCAATGTGATGCTGGTGGACTTCCGCGGCCTCGACACGCTGGGCGAGATCACCGTGCTAGCGGCGGTGGCGCTGACCGTCTACGCGCTGCTGCGGCGCTTCCGTCCGGCGCCCGAGAGCATGGACCTGCCGCGCCAGCAGCTGGTGCTGGCGCCCGATATCGCCACCGACCTGGTGCATGCGAACACCGCCACGAATTCCCCCAAGGACGGCGCCGCCGGCTATCTGCTGGTGCCGGCCGTGCTGGTGCGGCTGCTGCTGCCGGTGGCGACCGTCATCGCCGTGCACCTGTTCATGCGCGGCCACAACCAGCCGGGCGGCGGCTTTGTGGCCGGCCTGGTGCTGTCGACGGCCTTCATCCTGCAATACATCGTCTCCGGCACCCAGTGGGTGGAGGCCCATATCAGCCTGCGGCCGCAGCGCTGGATTGCCAGCGGTCTGTTGATCGCCACCGCCACCGGCCTGGGCTCGTTTTTCTTCGGCTACCCCTTCCTGACCACCCACACCTTCCATCTGACGCTGCCGCTGCTGGGCGAGATCCATATCGCCAGCGCGCTGTTCTATGACATCGGCGTGTTCACCCTGGTGGTCGGCGCCGTCCTGTTGATCCTGACCGCGCTGGGCCATCAAGCGGTGCGCGGCCAGCGGCGCAAGCCTGCCGGAGGGAAATCCTGATGGAAATCGTGTTGGCTCTGGCGATCGGCCTGTTGAGCGCCTGCGGGGTCTGGTTGCTGCTGCGCCCGCGCACCTACCAAGTCATCATCGGCCTGTGCTTGCTCGGCTATGGCGTCAATCTGTTTATCTTCAGCATGGGGCGGCTGAGCCTGGACAAGGAGCCGGTGCTCGCCGCAGGTGTGCCGACCACGCTGCAGCATTACACCGACCCGATGCCGCAGGCCCTGGTGCTGACGGCCATCGTCATCGGCTTCGCGATGACGGCGCTGTTCCTGGTGGTCTTGCTGGCGCAGCGCGGCTTCTTCGGCAATGACCATGTGGATGGGACTGCGGATGAAACCCAGGGACAGGAGGAAACGCCGGGCCGCCCCAAGTTTCCTCGCTCCCCCTCGGGGGGGCGGACGCCGCGCAGTGGCGGCTTTGGGGGCACGGAACCATGATGGCGCTGCTGACCCAGTGGGCGCTGCTCGCCAATGCGGCGCTGATGCCGCATCTGACCATGGCGCCGGTGCTGCTGCCGCTGATCGCCGCCTGCCTCTTGTTGATGCTGGGCGACCGGAGGCACAAGCGCAAGGCGGTGCTGGCTCTGCTGGCCACGCTCGGCAATCTGGCGGTGGCGGTGTTCCTGATGCTCAGCGTGGCGATGGAGAAGGCCCAGCCAATCGGCTTCGGCGTCTACCTGCCGTCGAACTGGGATGTGCCCTTCGGCATCGTGCTGGTGCTGGACCATCTGTCGGCGCTGATGCTGGTGGTGGCGGCGGTGGTGGCGCTGATGGCGCTGCTGTTCTCGCTCGCCCGCTGGCACAAGGCCGGCGCGCATTTTCATGTGCTGCTGCAACTGCAGATCATGGGCCTGAACGGCGCTTTTCTGACCGGCGATTTGTTCAATCTGTTCGTCTTCTTCGAGGTCATGCTGGCGGCGTCCTACGGCCTGCTCCTGCATGGCAGCGGGCCGGCGCGGGTGCGGGCCGGCCTGCACTATCTGGCCATGAATCTGCTCGCGTCCTCGCTGTTCCTGGTCGGCGCTGCGCTGATTTACGGGGTGACGGGCACGCTGAATATGGCCGACCTGGCCGCCCGCATCCCGGCCGTGGCAGCAAGCGACCGCGCGCTGCTGCATGCCGGCTGCGCCATCCTGGCCGTTGCCTTCCTGGCCAAGGCGGCGCTGTGGCCCTTGAACTTCTGGTTGGCCCCGGCCTATACGGCCGCCAGTGCGCCGGCGGCGGCGCTGTTCGCGCTGCTGACCAAGGTCGGCGTGTATGTGCTGCTGCGGCTGTCGACCTTGCTGTTCTCGCCCGCAGCGGGCGTCTCGGCGGGCTTCGGCAATAGCTGGCTGCTGTGGGGCGGCATGGCGACACTGGCCTTCGGCGCAATCGGCATGCTGAGCGCGCAGCGGCCCGCCCGGCTGGCCGCCTATGCGGTCATCGTGTCTTCGGGTACCTTGCTGGCGGCCTTGGGCTTCGGGCTGCCGGCGCTGACCGCCGGCGCGCTCTACTACCTGCCCGGCTCGACCTTTGCCGTGGCGGCGTTCTTCTTGCTGGCCGAGCTGATGGACCGTTCCCGCCAGGCCGACCCGACCGCCCAGCGCGCGCCCGAGGACGAGGAGGACCACCTGCCCTTCGCCCTGGCCGAGCAAGAGATCATGCGCCATGCCAATCTCGATGATGAGGAGGAAGTGCTGGTCGGCCGCGCCATTCCCGCTTCCACCGCCCTGCTGGGCCTGGCCTTCGTCTGCTGCACCCTGCTGCTGGCCGGGCTGCCGCCGTTGGCGACCTTCGTCGCCAAGTTCGCGATGTTGTCGGCGCTGCTGGACGGAAACGATGCTGGCGGCACGATCGCCGCGCCGGCCTGGCTATTTTTCGGTTTGCTGATGGGCGCCGGCCTGCTGGCGCTGATTGCGCTGTCGCGCACCGGCATGCGGTTTTTCTGGGCGCCGGTGGATCGCAGCCCGCCGCAGTTGCGCCTGCTGGAGTACATGCCGATCGCCGTGCTTGTCGCACTTTGCGTGGGTCTGACCCTGCATGCCGAGGGCCTGCTCAGTTATGCCCGCGCCACCGCCCAGCTGCTGTATGCGCCGCAGGGCTATATCGATGCGGTGCTGTCGACCCGGCCGGTCGCCACGCCGACCAATGCCGAGCGGCTGCGTGATGCGTTACCGGAGGCCAAGCCATGAAGCGCTGTCTCATGCGTGCCATGCCTGAGCCCCTGCTCAGCCTGGCCCTGTTGCTGCTGTGGCTGCTGCTGAACGACCCCTTCAGCCTGGGCCATTGGCTGCTGGCCCTGCTGGTCGGCCTGGCCGTGCCCTGGCTGACGGCCTCGCTGCGGCCCACGCCGGTCAGCATCAAGCACCCCGGCCTGGCCTGGCGGCTGTTCTGGCGAGTCGGCCTGGATGTGCTGGTCTGGAACTGGCGGGTGCTTCGCGGCACGCTGGCCCGCCCGTCGCTGCTGCCGCAGGGCGGCTTTGTGGTGGTGCCGCTGGAGCTGCGCGACCCCAACGGCCTGGCCGTGCTGGCGGCCATCATGTGCGTGATCCCCGGCACCATCTGGTCCGAGCTGGCGCTGGACCGCAGCGCCTTGCTGGTACATATCTTCGAGCTCGACGACGCGCAGGCCGAGATCGCTTTGATCAAGTCGCGCTACGAGCGCCCGTTGATGGAGATCTTTGAATGAGCAGTAGTTTTTTGTTCGGCGCCGTCGTCGTGACCTTGGGGCTCTACATCCTCGCGATGGCGCTGTGCATGCTGCGCATGATCCGGGGCCCCAGCTCGCAGGACCGGGTGCTGGCGATGGACCTGATCTGCACCGTGGCGATGCTGATCCTGCTGGTGCTGGCGATCCGCTACCGCAGCGCGATGTACTTCGAGGCGGCGCTGCTGATCGCACTGTTCGGCTTTGTAAGCTCGATGGCGATGGCCAAGTTCTTGCTGCGCGGTGAGGTGATCGAATGAACGCGCCGGCCCTGCCACTGTGGCTGGACATCGTGGTCGGTCTGCTGCTGGTCGCCAGCGGCGTGCTCACGCTGGCGGCCGCCATCGGCGTGCTGCGCTTCAAGAGCTTTTTCATGCGCATGCACCCGCCGGCGCTGGCCTTCACGCTGGCGACCTGGTGCGTGGCGCTTGCCACGATGATTTACTTCTCGGTGCTGGACCAGGGCCTGGATCTGCGCGCCTGGTTGACCATTATCTTGTTGGCGTTGACGGTGCCGGTGACCACCATCATGCTGGCGCGCACCGCCTTGTTCCGCACCCGCACCGGTCAATGCAGCGAGGAAGTCGTGCCACCGGCGCTCACTCAGCGTTGACCGCGTTTCGCTCCGCGACGATCTTGTTTTTGAGCGCCTGCAGCTGCGCCGGCATCCAGCCCGGCGCATCGGTCAGGCCGGCCCAGCCGTCCAAATAATGCTCAAACGCATATAGATGGCCATAACCCAGTGGCGGCGTGGTGGCCAGCATCAGGTCAATCGTCAGCTGCAAAAACGTCACCACCGGCACCCAGACAAAGTCAGGTGACACATCCGGCCCCAGCGGCCCCTGCAGCCAGGCCGGCCGCCGCCACAAGGCCCCGGGCTCGAAGAAGCTGACCGCGTCGCTGGCGTACTGCAGATAGATCACCCGGTACGGCCCCCAGGGCGCCGGCGCCTGGTTCAAACGGTTCACTTGAGCGGTAAAGCGGATCACCGAGCCGTCACGGAACTCGGGCAGCCAGGCCGGCGTGCCGGGGCGGCGCTGGGCGGTGATCAGCTTCCAGGTCTCATTGGCGAACGGCGGGCCGGTCCAGAAGGCGCCGGCATAGGGGTCGCCGATCACCTGGTGCAGATCATGCGAAAGCTCGGAGTTCAGGCTGCCCAGACTCAGGCCATGCAAATAGAGCTTGGGGCGCGCGTCCCGGGGCAGGCTGCGCCAATGGTCATAAACAGCGGCAAAGGTAGCGCGGGCGGTGTCGCGGCCCAGTTCGGGGTCGGCCAACAGGGCCAACCAGCTGGCCAGATAGGAATACTGCACCGACACGCTGGCCACATCGCCGCGCAACAAATACTCCAGCGCGGTCTGGCTCTCGGGGTCGACCCAGCCGGTGCCGGTGGGCGTGACGATGACCAGATTGCTGCGCTCGAACGCGCCGATACGCTTCAACTCGGCCAAGGCCAGCTGCGCCCGCTCGTCTATGGTTTCGGCCGAGTTCAGGCCCACATAGACGCGCAGCGGCTCCTTGGCCTGGTCCGGCGCCGTGCCGGTCATGGCGGCGATCTTGGCGCGGTCCGGTCCGGCCGCGATCACCCGACGCCCGGCCCGGCCCAGGCCCTCCCACTTCAGCAAGGAGCCGGGGGCGCCGACTTTCAAGGGGTCGCTCGGGCGCGGGCTGCTGTCGTCCTCGATCAAGGCATCCAGGCGCTGGTAGGAAACATCAAACGCATGCATGCCGGCGCGCACCAGCACCCCGTTGCCGATCAAAAAGAACAGCCAGGCGGTCAAACCCAGGGCACCGAGCACGGCCACCGGCCCCGGCATCTGGCGCTGCAAACGGGCGGCAATCGCTTGCTTGACCCAGTGAAAGGCGCGCCCAATCAGCAACAGCAGCGCAAACATCAGCAGCGCCACGCCGGCGATCGTGAACGGCCCGGCGCTGTCCTGCGGCGCCAGTTGCATCAGCGCGCGCAGCCGGTTCTGCCATTCGTTGGCTCGCCATAGCGCATAACTGAGCGCCCCCAGGCACAGCAACAGGGCCGGCAAGCGCCGCCAGATCAAGGTTTCGGGCCTCATCTCGGGCAGCTGCAGCAAGCGCCACAGCCATTGCAGCAACGCACCCAAGCCATAGCCGGCGGCAAAACACAGGCCGCTGAGCAAGCCCTGCACGGCGGGGTGGCGCGGCACCAGGCTGGGTGTCAGCGAGGCCGCAAAGAACAAGCTGCCGAGCAGCAGGCCAGTGACGGTGAAGGAGCGCAGCAGCGCCGCCGGGGCTGAACGAAGGCGACTCATGCCTACTCCCTTGATGATGGCGTTGCGGGTGTATTAGTTAAAAACTGATGCGAAAGCGCTGACCCTTGAAGACCAGCACCGCGCTCTTCAGTTCGATCCGCTCCAGCACCAGCTCCGGGGCGATCTTGTCGCCCTCATGCAGCAACTGGCCGTTGACGATCAGCATGCGGTTGGCCGGCGTGTCCGAATACATCGCGCCGCTGGTGGCGATGGCGGGCAAGGCCTTGCGCGAGGCCTCGGGCAGGTCGGCAAGCTTGAGGATGGGGCTTGCGGCGCTGCTGGCAGCGGGCACAACTGGTGCGGCGACGTTGGGCTTGACGGCCGGCATTGCCTCGACTGCGGCCGGCGGCGGAGCCACCAAGGTGGGCGTCAAGGGCGCTGCCCGCGCAGGCGCGACGGCCGGCGGCTCGGCAGGCGGTGCAATTTGCGGCGCAATTTGCGGCGCAATTGGCGGCACCACGGGCACGGCCGGCGGGGTCGGCTTCAACCACTGCGCGGCCAAGTAGCCGGCGACCAGCAACAAGATCACCAGCGCGGCCATCAAGGCGCTGCGACCCCATGCCGGCCAAGCCTGCGCTTGCAGGCGCGCTTGTGCGCCTTGGTCGGCATGCGTAGCATGACTGTGCAATGTCGGCACGGCACCGCGTTCCCGCTCGGCATCGGCTTTGCGTAAGGCATCAAGAATGTAGGACATGGTTGCTCTTCAGGGTGCGGGGGCGGCCGCGCCGGGCGCGCCCTTGCCGGCTTGCAGACGGGGCTCGGGCGTGCCGGCAAGGCCATCGGCGCCCGCCACACGGCTCAAATGCATCAAGGTGATGGGGCCCAGCTGGCCATCGCTGCGCAGGCCTTGCGAGCGCTGAAACGCCGCCAGCCGGCCGCGTAAGGCGGCGTCCAGCCTAAAGGGGCCGGCGCCGGGCGGGCTGCCGTAAACCGTGGCCAACTGCGCATCCACCCAGGCCAGCAGCGGCCCGCTATTGCCCTTGGCCGGATAGCCGGGCGGCGCGCGCCAGAGCGTGGCGAACTCACCGCGCCACTGCGTGCTCAGCTGGGTCAGGCTGATGCGCTGGGTCTGCTCACCCAGGCCGACGGTGGCGTAGCGCTCGTCAAGCTTGATCAAGATGACATAAAAGGTCTTGCCCACGTCATCACGCAAGCTCAGAATGGCCGGGCGGTCGAGCAGGCGCAGCAGGCTCAAACCCCCTTCGCTGACGCCGGCGGCATTGCTGGGGCTGCTGCGAAAGCATTGCATCTGCTGCTGCGCCAGCGCCTGGCAGGGCTCGGTCACGGTCTCGGGTAGCTCAAGCCGCCAGCTGCGCGCCAACTCTCGCCAGGCCTGCGCCTCGTCGCGCAAGCCCAGGCTGGCGGGCAAGGTCGTGGTCGCATCGGTTTGTGCGGGCGGCAGGGGCTTAGCAATTGCTGGGGCGGCCACAGGCACAGGCACAGTGGGCCTCGCCTGGGTCAGCGCCGCCTTGCGCTGATCGACGACCTGCGTTGAGGGCAGCAAGAATTCCCGGCCCGTCCAGGCCAGCACGGCCGCACCGGCCAGCAGGCCCGCGGCGCCAAACGCCCAGGCGCGGCGCGGCAACCAGGCGGGGCGCCAGGCCGGACTCAGGTCCTTCTGATCGAAGACTTCGGCCGCGGCCCGGTCGACCGTGGCGCGGTCCACGCTGCGCTGATCTTGCGAGTAAGCGCCCAGCAGCGCGCGGTCACAGAGCAGATTGATACGCCTGGGCACGCCGCGCGACAGTTGGAAGATGCGCCGCAGCGCCTTGGGCTCGAACGGCATCGCGGCGCTATAGCCGGCCACGCTCAAGCGATGGCGCACATAGTGGCCGGTCTCGGCCTCGGACAGCGCCGGCAGATGAAAGCGCGCAATCACCCGCTGCGACAACTGTTCCAACTCGGGCGCGGCCAGCAGTTCGCGCAACTCAGGCTGGCCGATCAAGATTATCTGCAGGAGCTTGCGCTCATTGGTCTCCAGATTGGTCAGTAAGCGCAACTGCTCCAACACCTCGGCCGACAGGTTCTGCGCCTCATCGATGATCAAGACATTGTTCTGCCCGACCGCATGGGTGCGCAGCAAAAACTCGTTGATCGCGTCGACAAAGGGTTTGACCGAATCGGCGCTGGACGGCTCCGGCTGCGGGCGCTGGATACCGTATTCCTCGCAGACCGTGCCCAGGAGTTCGGCCACCGTCAGCTTGGGGTTGAAGATATAGGCGACATTGCAGCGTTTGGGGATCTGGCCCAGGAAGGCGCGGCAGACCGTGGTCTTGCCGGCGCCGATCTCACCGGTCAACAAGACAAAGCCGCCGCCGCCGCGCAGGCCGTACAGCAGATGCGCCAAAGCTTCGCGATGGCGCTCGCTCATGAAGAGATAGCGCGGATCGGGGGCGATCGAAAAAGGCTCTTGCTTCAGGCCGAAAAAGTTCGCGTACATGGTGTGGGCCTGCGTTGTGGGTACAGGGCCCCGGGCTGCCGAATTGGGCAGATGGTAACGGCACATTCACCCGAATCAACGTTGACGCAAGGCCCAGATCACGCCGGCCAGCAAGAACATGACGCCCATCAGCGTCAGCGGCGGCGGTATTTCGCCGCGCAAGGCGAAGGCATAGGCTAGCGCGGCCAGCGACTCGAACACGATCAGCTGGCCGACCAGGGCCGTCGGCAAGCGCTGGCTGGCCTCGTTCCAGCACAGCGTGCCCAGCCAGGACGAAAACAGGCCCACCGCCACCATCAGGCCGATATAGGGCGCCGCGCGCGGCCCCAGCGGCAGCTCGAAGCCGGCCGGCAGCAAGGGCAAGTTCAGCCCCTGCGCGCCGTAAAGCAATGCCACGCCGGCCAGCGCCACCGGCAGCGTCATCAGGCCTTGCGCCGTGGCCCAGGCGCGCGGGCTGGCTTGGGGGTGGGCCAGCAGCCAATCGGCATTGCGGATTGGGTACCAGGTCCAGCAGACCACCGCCGCCACCGCCAGCAAGGCGCCGAGCAGGTAACGATCCAGGTCGCCGTCGCCACTGTTGAGCAGGGCGTCAAGCTCGGACTGGTTGACACAGGCGATGCCGGCGGCGATCAGCAGCAGCGATGGCGCCAGCTTGAGCCAGGGTAATGATTGATGGCTGCGCAGATTGGCGATGATGGCGATCACCACCGGCAGCGTGCCGATGATGACGGTCGGCAGCGGCCCGCCGGCCAGCTGTATTGCCGCCGACAGGCAGAGGTAGTAGACAAAATTGCCGATCAGGCTGAGCTTGAGCGCCTGCAGCCAATCAACGCCGCGCAGCTCGGCCAGCCGGCGCCGGTCCAGCAGGCCCAGCGGCAGCGCGATCAGCCCAAAGGCCAGATAACGACCTATGGTCAGCATCAAAGGCGGGTAATCGCCCAGCATCAGCGGCGTGACAAAGACCAGGCCCCACATCAGGCCGGCGGCGAGCGCAAAAGCAATTCCTATCCACATGCCGGCAGTGTCTCAGGCTTTCAGAATCAGCATGGCCGCCAAGCCCAGCATGGTCAGGCCGATCAAGCCGTCGAGGACTTGCCAGGCGCGCGGCCGCGCAAACCAGGGCGCCAGCCAGCGCGCGCCATAGCCCAGCAGCGCAAACCACAAAAAGCTGCCGCTGGCCGAGCCGGCCATGAAGGCCAGGCGCAGCGCCGTAGGCTGCTGCGCGCCGACCGCGCCGACCAGCATCACCGTGTCCAGATAGACATGCGGATTCAGAAAAGTGAAGCCGGCCAGCTGCAGCAAGGCCTGGCGCAAGCTCAGGCGTGGGCCAAGAGCTGCATGCAAATCGGCGCCGGGCCGGCGCGCCCGCCACAGTGCGCGCAGGCCGTAGCCGCTCAAGAACAAGGCACCGGCCCAAGTCAGCAGCCGCGTCAGCATAGTCTGGGCATTGATCAAGGTAGCCAGACCGAACACGCCGGCCGCCATCAGGAGCGCGTCGGCCAAGCCGCAGGCCAGCACGATGGCCGTGACATGCTCGCGCCGCAGGCCTTGGCGCAAGACAAAGGCGTTTTGCGCGCCGATGGCGACGATCAAGGAAGTGCCGAGCAATAGGCCCTGGCTGTAACTGCTGAAATGTTGGGCGTCAAAGTTCATGCCGCGCAGCATCGCTCAAGTTCTGGGGGCCAGCCCTTAGACTTGCTGATGCCGCATCAGCGCGGCTAACTCTCGGCCGTTTGACTCGCCGCATCCAAATGCTCGATTACTCCTTGTTGGCCGCCGTCGCGGCGGTGGTGCGCGAAGGCAGTTTCGAGCGCGCCGCGCGCGCCCTGCACCTATCACCATCGGCGGTGTCGCAACGCGTCAAGCTGCTGGAGGAACGGCTGGGCCAGATCTTGGTTGTGCGCGGCACGCCCTGTCTGGCGACCGCGGCCGGGCGTCATCTGTGCCGCCATATCGAGCAGGTCGGCATGCTGGAGCAGGACCTGCTCGGCGCGCTGCCGGCGCTGGCGCCCGACGGGCTGGGCCGGGTGACGCTGCGCCTGGCCGTCAATGCGGACAGCCTGGCGACCTGGTTCTTGCCGGCCGCCGCGGCCTTTGCCGAGGCCGAAGCGGCGCTGCTGGACATCAGCCTGGAGGACCAGGCCCACACCGCCGAGCGCCTGCGCAGCGGCGAGGTGCTGGCAGCGGTGACCGATCTGGACCAGCCGGTGCAGGGTTGTCGCAGCTTGGGGCTGGGCAGCATGCGCTATCTGGCGACCGCCAGCCCTGCTTTTGTAAGGCGTTACTTCCCCGCCGGCGTGACGGCGGCGGCGCTGACGCAAGCCCCTTGCCTGCGCTTCAACCCGCAAGACCGGCTGCAGCAGCGCTGGGTCGAGAGCCAGTTCGGACCCGACTTGAGCCTGCCCTGCCATGGTCTGCCGTCGAGTCAGGCCTTCGTCGACGCCACGATCGCCGGCCTGGGCTGGGGCATGAACCCGGCCACAGCGGTCGCGCCAGCGCTGGCCGACGGCCGCTTGGTTCTGCTGTTGCCGGATGCCCCCTTGCTGCTGCCGCTGTTCTGGCAATGCCGGCGCCAGCCCCTGCCTATGCTGGAGCGGCTGACGCAGGCGGTGCTAGCGGCGGCGCGGCAGGGCTTGGAGGCGGGGTAGATAATCTTTTGCATCGTCACCTTCGGGAGAACTCGACTTGCCAGCGCCTGATGATGCTGCCTCGCTTGAAACCGCCATCGCGGCCCTGCTGGCCCAGCGCGACACGCTAGGCGAAGCATTGGTTGACGCAGCCGTGGCCAAGCTCCGCGAGCAACTCGGCGGGGACAGCAGCGGCAGCAGCCATCTCAGCGAAGCCAACACGCCGCAGCTCAGACAAGTGACGGTGCTGTTCGCCGATGTGGTCGGCTCCACCGCTTTGAGCGGGCGGCTCGACCCCGAGGACATCAACACCATCATGGACGGCGCGCTGGCGCGCTTCACCGCCATCGTGCAGCGCCACCATGGCCGGGTCTTGCAGTACGCCGGCGACAGCATGTTGGCGGTGTTCGGCACACCGATTGCGCATGAAGACGACGCCGAATGGGCGGTGCACGCGGGCCTGGCCGTGATCGAGGAAAGCCGCCACCAGGCCGCCATGATCGAGCAGCGCTGGGGCCTCGCCGGCTTCAATGTGCGGGTCGGCGTCCACACCGGCGCGGCCCTGCTGGGCGGCGGGGTGAACAGCGCACGCAGCATTCGCGGCATCACCGTCAATGTGGCGGCGCGCCTGGAGCAGACCGCACCCGCCGGCGCCCTGCGCATCAGCCAGGACACCTACCGCCAAGTGCGGGGGCGCTTCGAGTTGCTGGGCCAACCGCCGCTGCTGGTCAAGGGCCTGGATGCGCCGCTGCAGACCTATCTGGTGCAGGGCCCGCGGGCCCCGTCGCTGCACCACGCCGGTCGCGGCATCGATGGTCTCAACACCCGCATGGTCGGGCGCCAGGACGAACTCGCGCAATTGCTGCAGGCCTATGCCGAGCTGTGCAGTGGCGCCGCCGGTGCGCACGCGGGCTTGCGGCTGCTGACGGTACTGGGAGATGCGGGGTTAGGAAAGTCCCGGCTGCTGGGCGAATTCGAACGCGGGCTGGAGCAGCAGCGCTTGCCCAGGCCGGCCTGGCTGCGTGCTTGTGGCGGCGAATCCTTGGTCAACCGGCCCTACTGGATGTTGCGCCAGCTTCTCAGCAGCCGACTCGGCATGCTCGAGAACCCGGGCGCCGCACTGGCCGGGCAGACCTGGCTGGATGCCATCGCGCCCTGCCTGACGAGCCGCAGCGACGCGGCGGTGCTGGGACACCTGCTGGGCTTTGACTTCTCGGCGTTTGACGAGGTGGCGGCGCTGCTCGGCGAGGCGCGGCAGTTGCGTGACCGCGGCTTCTTCCACGCCGCGCAGTGGCTGGGCGCGCTGGTGGCCCAGGGCGCCCCGTTGATCGTCGCGCTGGACGATCTGCACTGGGTTGACGACGGCACGCTGGACTTCATCGACTACCTGCTGGCCGCCCGCGCCGACCTGCCGCTGCTGATCATCGGCCTCAGCCGTGCCGCGCTGTTTGAGCGCCGGCCGAGTTGGCGCGAACCGGCGCCGTGCGAGCGCCGCATCAGCCTCACCGCACTCGCTCCGGGTCTGGCCGACGAACTGGTGGGCGAACTGCTCAAGCGCCTGCGCCCGCTGCCGGCCGGCCTGAGTGAGCTGATCGCCGCACATGCCGATGGCAACCCCTTTTATATGGAGGAGCTGGTCAATATGCTGATTGACCAGCGGGTCATACTCAGCGGCCCCGATGTATGGCAGTTTCAGGCCGAGCGCATGCAGGCCTTGACGGTGCCCGGCAGTTTGAGCGGCGTGCTGCAAGCGCGCCTGGACATACTGCCCGCCGCCGAGCGACAGACCTCGCAACTGGCGGCCGTGGTGGGCTTGCGCTTCTGGGACGACTGCCTGCGCCGATTGGGCGCCCTGCTGCCGGCGTCGTTGCAAGGCCTGATCGACCGCGAGCTGGTGCAGGAGCAAGCGCTGAGCAGCCTGGCCGAGTTGCATGAGTTCGCCTTCAAGCACCATTTATTGCAGCAGCTGGTTTATGCCGGCGTGCTCAAACGTGAGCGGCGCGCCATCCACGCACAGGTGGCCGACTGGCTGCTCGCTTTGCCGGGCCAAGTGCCGCTGGAATTGGTGGCCGAGCACCTGGAGCGCGGCGGTGCGCCGGCGCTGGCGCTGAGCTACTGGCAGCGCGCCGCCGAGGCTGCGGCCAGCCGCTACGCCAATCAGCAAGCGCTGCTGCATGCGGACCGCGCCTTGGCGCTGGCCGATCCCGACGATGCGGCCGATCTACCCAGGCGCTATGCCCTGGTGCTGCTGCGCTGCCGCGTGCTCGCCTTGCTGAGCGAGCGACCTCGCCTGGCGCAAGAACTCGACCGTTTACAAAGTCTGGCCGAAGCCCTGGCCTTGCCGGCCAAGCTATCCGAGGCCCTGGTGCGCCGAGCGCGCTATTGCTTTGACGGCGGCGACATCGAACAAGCGCTGCAGGCCGCCCGCCAGGCACTCAGCCATGCCCCGCCGGACAGCCCGGGCAGCGCAGCGCTGGCCCAGGCGCTCGTCGCCCAATGCCTGTTGCGCCTTGGGCGCAATGCACAGGCGCACATCGAGTCGACCGCCGCCCTGCGCCTGGCCCAAGCCGCCGGCGACCCCGACACCGAGGGCATGATCCTGAATGACCTGGGCATGCGCGCCGACATCGAGGGCGACTTTGGCGCCGCGATCGATTGCTACGAACGCGCGCTGAGCTGCCACCGCAAGGTCGGCAACCGCAATAACGAGGGCGGCACCTTGAGCAATCTCGCCTATGCCGCCTTGGTGCTGGGTGACTACGCGGCGGCCCTGCATCAGTTTGGCCAGGCCAGGGATCTGTTCGCCAGCATTGGCAGCCCCAAGAACGAGGGCCTGACCTTGGTCAATATGGGCATTGCCCGGCTCAACCAGGGCCGGGCGGACGAGGCGCGGGCACTTGCCGGGCAGGCGCTGCAGCGGCTACAAGCCACCGGCGACCGCTGGGCGGTGGGGGCAGCCAGGCGGCTGCTCGGTCAGGCGGCGCTGGCCCTGCTGGAGTTTGAGCTCGCCGAGGCCGAGCTGCAGGCCTCGCTGGACCTGTTTGAGGCCATCGCCATGCCGCAACTGGCGATCGAGGCGCTGGCGGGCCTGGCGCATACGGCGCTGCTGCGTCGGGACCTCAGCAGGGCCTTGGCCTTGGCGGAGCAGGTGCTGTCTCGCCAAGCCACGGGCATTGAGCTCGACGGCTGCGAGGAGCCGATGCGCGTGCACCTGATTTGCCATCTGGTGCTGGCCGCCGCCGGCGACCCACGCGCCGGCGCTGTGCTGGGCGCGGCCTACCGCGACCTGAGCGCGCGCGCCGCACGCATCAGTGACCCGCTGCGGCGCCGCACCTATTTGGAGCAAGTGCCCTTCCACCGCGATCTGGTGGCGGCCTGGGCGCGCGCCGCAGCCTGACCCGCCGAAGGCTCAGCCGTTGGTGATTCTGGGGTCGATCAGGCCGAAGTCGCCCAGGCTGCCGGGTGCGCTGGGGGTTTGGATCAGCACATAGAACTCATAGCTGACCGAACCGCTGGCGCCCGGCACGACCGCGTTGTCGTTCACCTGCAAAACATTGCCGCCCGGCCCGACCGAGTAAGAGCCCCAGGCATTGGCAATGCTGGCGCCGCCGGTGGTCTGCTTGACGATCAACCCGACCACGCTGAAATTGGGCGTTACCGGCTTGGTCAATGCGGGCACGACGGTGATGGTCAGCGCCAGCCCCTTAGAGCCGGTCGGGTCGCCGCCGGTCACATTGAGGCTGCTGTCGTTGTTCAGCGTGATGCGTGGGCTGCTGCCGGCGTCCAGCTGCACGGTGACAGCGGGATTGACGCCGCCGGTTTGCATCCAGCCTTGCGTGATGCTCACAAAACTATTGACGGTTAAGGTAATGCCTGCCTTGTCCATGGCTGATAACTCCTGCTGTGTGCTTGTTGTTGGCCCTACTCATCGAGCCGCCGGCTGGGTGGAACGCCGCACCGACGTCAGGCCGCTGCGGCAGCACGCGATGCTAGCCGTGCAATCCGTCGGCGGCCAGAGCGGAGCGGCCAATTAACTAGGGGGTTAGTTCGGCAGCAGCCACACGCAGTTCGAGGCACAGGCCGGCCTCGGGGCCGAGCAGCCAGCTCCGCTCGACCTCAAGTGCCGGCCACGAGGGCGCCGATCGCAATATTTGCATCTGCAGCAAGGCAGTGCCGGGCGCGACACCCATTTGGGCCGCCTGCGCGGCCGTGGCGGCGACCGCGCAGACGCGCTGCAGCCGATAGCCCGCGGCAACCTGCGCCGGTGCGGCCCTGAAAGTGCCCGACCCGCGCACCCGCACCAGCAGCCCGCGCTTGCACAGCAAGCTCAGCGCCTTGCGGGCGGTTTCGCGCGACACCGCCAGCACCTCGGCCAGCACCCGCTCGGACGGCAGGGCGTCGGCGGCGCCCCAGTGGCCGCGTTGCAGGCTCTCGCTCAAACGCCGCGCCAGCCCCATATACAGCGGCATGCGCGCGCCGCGCGGGGCCTGGTGCGCGGGCTTGCGTTGCAAGGTGGCCGGAGTCCTCATGATGGTCACCACTATCGCAAGCGCCGCCTCAACTCAAGCACAAGATTGGCTTAAGGCCCGCTCAAGCGCTTTTGCCGGCGCCGGCACTTGGCGAACACCGCATAGCCTGTCAATATGACGCCATGATGACACTCGACGTTTCAACTTGGTGGTCGCTGTTGTGCGCGGTGGCCTTGTTCAATATCGCCGCCTGGGGCTTGTCATCGCTGGCGCTGCACAAGCGCCAGGCGCTGCTGCCGCCTAAGGCCTACTCGATGCGACGGCTGCAACTGCTGCTGTCGGCCGGCTATGTTTTGGGCTGCGCCTTCCGCTCGGCGTTGCCGGTGTTTGATGTGCCGCGCCTGTGCTTGCTGGACAGCTGGTTGTCCAGCGTGGTGGTAGGCCGCTCGGTCGCCACGATTGCCGAGCTGTGCTTTGTGGCGCAATGGGCCTTGATGCTGCATGAAGTCTCCAGCAATACCGGCAGCCGGGTCGGCAGGCTCGCCGCGCTGGCCATCGTGCCCTTGATTGCGGTGGCCGAGATCTTCTCCTGGTATTCGGTGTTGACCACCTCGAACATCGGCCATGTGGTGGAGGAGTCGCTATGGGGCTTGAGCGCCGCGCTGTTGGTGGCCAGCCTGGTCTTGGTCTGGCCGCGCTTGACGACCAAACAACGCCCCTTGCTGGCCGCCTGGTGCTTGATCGGCGTGGCCTATGTGGGGTTTATGTTCATGGTCGACGTGCCAATGTACTGGTCGCGCTGGCTGGCCGACGAGGCGAGCGGCCGCGCCTACTTGAGCATCGCGCAGGGCTTTGCCGATGTGTCGGGCCGTTGGACCGTCTCTCACGCGCTGCATGACTGGCAAAGCGAGATGGTCTGGATGACGGCTTACTTCAGCGTCGCCGTCTGGCTCAGCATTGCCCTGGTGCATGCGCCGGTGCTGCAGGCGCGCAGCGAACGGGCCTGATGATCAAGCGCCCGCAAAACAGATCGCCACCGGGCTGCCGACCGCAATATAGGCGCCGCTGAACTCAAGCCCGCCGTCGGCGCCGACCTTGAATACCGTCAGATGGTCGCTGCGTTGATTGCAAACATACAAGAAGCGCCCGCTGGGGTCGAAGGCGAAGCTGCGCGGATAGGAGCCTCGCGTCCATTCATGGCCGAGCAAGGTGGGCGCACCGTCGTCAGCCACCGCAAAGATGGCGATCGAATCATGCAGGCGGTTGAGGCAGTAGAGATAGCGGCCGTCGGGGCTGAAACGCAGATCCGAGGCGAAGCTGGTGCCCTTGAAGCCCGGCGGCAGGCTGCTGACTTCGGCGCGCGGCGTCAAGCGCCCAAGGGCGAGGTCAAAGTGCAACCATGCCAGCGTGGACGCCTCCTCGTTCAGCACATAGCAATGCTCGGCCCGCTGCGGGTGAAAGGCGAAGTGGCGCGGCCCGGCGCCGGGCGAGGCCGCCACAGTCTGGGGCGCCAACAGCTGGCCGCTCTGGGCGTCAAAGCGCCAACTGATCAGCAGATCCAGGCCCAGATCGCTGACCAGCAAGAAGCGACCGCTGGGGTCGAGCTGGGCCATATGTGCATGCGGGCCATCGTGGTCACTGATGGCAAAACTGCCCGGGCAGCTTTGCGCGGCCGCCCTGGGGCCGAACGGCTCATTGGCGAACAGCTCGGCATGGCGGGCCAGCATCAGGGGCGACCCCAGGTGACCATCGCTTGCCACCGGCAACACCGCCACCGAGCCGCCACCGTAGTTGGCCACAAACAAGCGGCGCTCGCCGGCGCTCAGGCTGAGATGCACCGGCCGGCCGCCGCCCGAGGCCACGCTATTGATCAGCGTTAGCGCGCCGCTGCCGGCGTCGCGGCCATAGGCGCTGACCGTCCCGGACCCAGCTTCGGCCAGCTCATGTTCATTGGCCACAAACAGCCGCGCCCCGTCGGCGCTGGCGCACAGCCAGCTGGGATTGGGCGGGCCGGCGCTGACGCCCAAAGGCCGCAGGCCGCCGTCGGCCGGATCTTGCTCAAAGCGATAGAGCCCCAGGCCATGGGGAACGTAGCTGCCGACATAGGCATGGGTTGGCGCGTTAGGTTTCACGGGCGGATTCTCAGTCAGATACGCAGGCGCACACCGCGTGCGGCTAGTTGCTTGACCAGCAGCGCGACCGCGACCGCATAGGCCATCGCAAAGCCAATGCCGAGCGGGCCCGTGCGCAAGAACAGCGGCAACTCCAGCTGCGCCAAGCTCAGCACGGCCCCCAGCACAAAGGGAATCAGATAAGCCAGCAGCGGATTCGCGGCCACCGCATCCAGCAAGGCCGGCAGGCGCGTCGTGCGACCGCGCAAGTCAATCCACGCGTACAGGGCCGAAAAAATCAGCACGCTGGCCGCCGCGCTGTAGAGCGCCCAACTCGGCGTGGCATGGATCTTGGAGATCTTGAACGCCGGCCGCAACCAGGTCGCGGCCAGCGCCAGCGCGAGCGCAAAGGAGAACGCCAACGCAAAGCGCATCGGCGCCCTGAAGTCGGTCCGCTGATTGAAGAACAGCATCGCCGTCAAACAGCCGCTCAACACCAGCGAGGCATGCGTCAGGTGCACGTCTTGGCTGAACAGCAGGCCCAGCAAGACCTGACCCTCAAGTGCCGGCGCGCGCTGCACGGCGAAGTAGGCAACACACAGGGCAATGCAAGCCAGCAGGCCCAGCGGGCGGCCACGACAGAGCTGGAAACAAACGCAGCCGATCAGATAGGCCCAGCCGATCAGGCCCAGGATGCCCCACCATTGCGGCGTCATGCCGTCTTGGCCGGTCGGGCCGCCACGGTACGCCAGGGCCAAGCCAAGAAACAGACCGACGCCGGCCAAACGCCAGCCCCTACCCAAAGCCGGTCCGCCGCGCAGCGAACCCCAGACCAAGAAGGCGGCGACATAGCAAAGCACGGACCAGACCTCGATCGGCATCGGGCTCGACGCGGCGTGAAAGCCGCCCTCGGCATTGACCATAAAGAAGCCCACCACAATCAGGCCCACCGCCCGCGCCAGAACATGGCCCTGCACCTGCAGCCAGCCGTCGCCCTTGCTGAAACGCTGCTGCATGGCGAAGGGAATCGACATGCCGACGATGAACAAAAAGGCCGGGAAAACGGCGTCGACGAAGCTCATCGCGTCAGCGTCGGCCGGCATATGCCCCATCCACTGCGGCAGACCTATCACCGCATGCCATTCATTGACGGTGATCATCACCAACACAGTCAGCGCGCGAAAGACATCGATCGAGGCGATGCGGCCGCTGCGTACTTGCAGCCAGGGGGCGGGCGAGGGTTTGCTAATTTTTGTAGTCATTTCCGGGAATCAAATCAATAGTCGATGCCGACCCTGACGCCATACATGCGCGGATCATTCCACATCGCCCGCACAAAGCCGCCGCCGTCCTGGGCCGAGTTTTTTGTGTATTTATTGGTGGCGTTATAGACATAGACCTCGGCATACCAGCTCTTGGGCGCTGACAGCTTGATCGAGGCGTCGACCTTGGTAAAGGCCTTTTGCCCATCCGAGATATGCGCGTTGTCAAGATTGCGCAGGGTGAAGTACATCTTGTCCTGCCACTTCAGGGCCAGCCACGGTGTCACCGAATAGCCTTCACCGAAATTGAACTTCTGCGAGAAG
Source organism: Roseateles sp. (assembly GCA_018780415.1). Classification (GTDB taxonomy): domain Bacteria; phylum Pseudomonadota; class Gammaproteobacteria; order Burkholderiales; family Burkholderiaceae_C; genus Paucibacter_A. The sequence continues at coordinate 28,720 of JADMJQ010000012.1, forward strand.
TTGAACCCTAAGCTGTACTTGGGCGAAAAGGGCAGATGGTTGCCGCTGATGTCATAGATATTGCGGCCAATCAGATTGGGGTCGCTGCCCTCGTTGGCGGGCGGGCAATCCGGCGCGCCCATCTCGTGGCGGTAATCACAGTTCCAGGTATCGCTGAAGTTGGGATAGTTCTTCACCTTGGAGTTGATATAGGTGAAGAAGCCGCCGATCCGCGCACCGGCCCAGGGCTTGTAATCGAACTCAAGCTCCAGGCCCGGGATGTCAACCTGGCCGACATTGATGGTCTGGTATTTCTTGACCAGATCGCAGTCAAAGGTGTTGGGCGTGCAGCCGGCTTCGGGCTTGACCTTGGCCGAGAAGAACTCGTCGGTGACCTGCATATCCTTGTAGCGACTGAAAAACGCCGTGGCGGAAATGCTCAGGCGATTGCTCAGCATCAGGCCCTTGTAGCCGAACTCCAAGTTGGTGACCGTCTCGGGCTTGTAGGGAAAGAACGTGAACTGTGGCGACGGGCCCTCGACGCAGGTCTTGTCGCCGCAGCGGTCGTCCTTGTCCCCGAAACCGCCCGCCTTGTAGCCGGTCGACAGCGAGCTGTAGACCATGTCTTTGGGCGTTAGCTGTGCCATCAAACCGAGTCGGTAGGTGAACTTTCGCCAGGATTCGGAGTGGTCGTTTTGCGCCGGTTCGCCCCAATGCGCGTAAGCACCGGTGCCCGCGAAAGGGCCCATGTCCTGGGTCAGGTCGGCGCTGTTGTGCGGGCGGAATTCGGGCGTGCCGAATTTCGAATCGTAATGGCCGTTGTAATAGGCGTCGCTATCGTCGGCCCAGCCGCCGAAGACCTTGCCGCCCTGGTCGGTCTTGCTGTCCCAGCTGTAGCGGCCGCCGACGGTGGCCGTCCAGGTCGGCGCAAACTTCCAGTCCATTTGCCCGAACAAGGCCTTGGCGTCGATCTGCCGATTCGGCTGGTTGTAGAACTGGCTATTCGGCAAGCCCCAGTTGTTATTGCTCAAGAACTCCTGCGCATAGTCGATCGCGTTCTTCTCGCGCATCCAAAAAGCCCCGACGACGTATTGCAAGCTGTCGGTCCTCTGCTTGTATTGCAGCTCCTGCACCAGCGATTGGTACTTGGAGTTCAGCGTGATCGAGGAGTTGTCTTGTACCGGCCAAACGCCGGGATGCAGGCCCTCGGCGGTCCACTCTGCCGTGACTTGGCTGGACAGGCGGTGATAACCCGCATCATCATCGGTCTGCTGGCTGCGCCGCTGATCGGCATAGGCAAAGTTGTATTCCAGGGCGCTGGACTTGGACAAATTCCAGTTCAGGCCGCCGCGCACGGTGTCAATCGACATATCAATCTTGCCGGGCAGGTTGACATTGACATCCCATTGGCTGCCGGGGCAGGCAAAGCGGGTGCCGGCCGCTTGCGCACAGTCCTTCAGCGCGATCTCACCGGCGCCGGAGTTCTGGAATTTCTCGTAGGTCAGCGCGGCCTCCAAGTCGGGCGTGATCCTCCAACGGCCCGCCAAACGCGCCGCCCACTGGTCCTTGTTGTTATAGGCATCCGCCTTGCTAACCGGCTTGTTGCGGCGCTGATCGACGTCGGGGATACCGTCCTTGCGGAAGCCGTGTTCGGGCATGTCGATATCGGTTTTGTCCTGGGTCTGGTTCAACCAGCTGTCGCGGGTCAGATGCATCAAGGTGGCACGCAAGGCGAAGTTCTCGCCGATACCCATGTTCTGAATCACATTCAGCTGGCGCTTGTTCAAGTTGCCCAGATCCAGTTCGGCGCTGCCATAGGTCGCGCCGTACTCGGGCTTGGCCGGCATGATGTTGATGGCGCCGGCGGTGGAGTTGCGGCCGAACAAGGTACCTTGCGGGCCACGCAGCACTTCGACCTGCTCCAAATCGAACATCAAGGCCATCGCACCCTGTGGGCGCGGCGAATACAGGCCTCCCACATGCAGGCCGACGGCGGGATCACCGATCTCGGTGAAGTTGTTGGAGCTGATGCCGCGGATGGCGATCTGCACGCCCGAGTCGGCACCGGTCGAGAACTGCAAGTTCGGCACCGTGCCGGCCAGGCCGCGCACATCGGTGACGCCTTCGCGGGTCAGTCGGTCCTGCGTGATCGCCGTCACGGCGACCGGCGTCTGCAGCAAGCTGGTGCTGACGCGCGTGGCGGTCACCACCACGGTTTCCAGCTCATTCTTGGGTGCGGCCTTGCTGTCATTGCCGGCGGCCGGTGCTTGTTGCGCCCAGCCGGGCAAGCTCATGCCGAGCAAGGCCAGCACTGCCAAGCGGGTAGCCGTCGGCGCCAAGCCCGAACGGCATTTGCTGCGATTTGAATGAATCTCTGTGCTCATGTCTCTTTTTCCTGCCGTCAATTTGCAAACTAGGCCAATCAAGCCGCAGCCAGTGTGCTCATTGCGCCCTTTGCATTTGCTTATGAAAGCATCAAGATTTGCTCAAGCAGCTTGAGCCGCTAACTTGAATTTCAGACGTCAGAATAATCAACGAAAAAAACGCACGGCCGAGATGAATCGGCCGTGCGCCCCAAGCGGGAAAAGTCAATCAGAGTTCAATAGTTGAGGGTTCCGCGCAGGCCGAACATGCGTGGCGGGTTGTAGCTATTGGCCGTGTAGCCACCGGCCTGGCCCTGCCCCATCCAGTTCTTGACGATGTTGTTGCTGAGGTTGTTGCCCCACAACTCCAGATCCCATTTGCCCGCGCTGCCGGCCAGCTTGAGCGAGGCATTCCAGTTGGTGTAGGCGTCCTGGAAGTCGCCGATCACGGGGTTGTCGAGATTGCGCACGGTGAAGTACATCTTGCTCTGCCAGCGCATGCCGACGAATGGCGACAGCGTCATGCCGCCTCCTACATCAAAGTCATGCCCATAGTTAAGCGCAAACGCGTACTTGGGCGCGTAGGGCAGTTGGTTGCCGGTCACGTCACGAATGGCACGCCCCCGCTTCTTCGGGTCATCGCCCAGATAGATCGGTGCGCAGGGCTCGGCATTGTTCTCGACCCGGTAGCCGCACATCCATTCATCGCTATAGGTATCGTAGGAATTGACCTTGGTGTCGAGCACGGCCAGGAAGCCCGACAGATTGCCGCCCGCCCACGGCAAGAGCTTGAACTCCAGCTCCAGCCCCTGGATGTTGGAGTCGCCGATGTTCTCGGTCTTCCAGGCCGTGACTACGTCGCAAGCGGGTTCCCAGTCCTCACAGACACGGCCCGGCTCCAGCTTCTTTTGCCCGACAGCGTTCATGCCGGTGACATGCATGCCCTTGTACTTGGTATTGAAATAGACCGCGCTGACGTCCAGCTTGTTGGCCCAATGGCGCCCTTTGTAGCCGAGTTCAAAGTTGGTCGTCGTTTCGGGGTCGTAGTCGAGGAAGCTGTATTTTTGCTTGCCGCCGTCCACGCAGGTGCCGCCGCCGCAGGTGTCGAACTTGTCGCCAAAACCACCCGGCCGATAGCCGGTCGCGGCCGAGCCGAACACCATTTGGCTAGGGCTCAGCTCGTATTGCAGGCCCAGGCGGTAGGGCGGTTTGCTCCACCTTTTGCTATAG
>JADMJQ010000321.1:0-3902 GCA_018780415.1 Roseateles sp.
CGCGAGCCCCTCGGAGCTGAGCTTCGATCAGCCGAGTGCCGGCCAGGCCCGCGCCAGCAAAGAGGTCGCGGCCGCCGACGCCAAACGTGCCGACACGCTGGAGAAGCAGCGGCTCAAGCAAGAGGCGCTGTCGCTTAGCCGTAGCAGCCACGGCCCCGCCGGCATTGACGGCTTGAAGCTGATCGGCGTAGCACCGGCAGCGAGTGCCAGCAAGGCTCAAACACCGAGTTCGGCAAAGTCCCCCAAGGCGCCCAACACCCCAAAGAAGCCAAAGCCGCCCACCACGACACCCAAAGCGGGCAAAACCACGTCGAGCGCCGGTTAGAATGCGCGCCTGTTGGTGCTCGTGCAGGACTTCATGCCTGCGCAGTTAAACGGGAATCAGAACGGCAGCGCTCCCTCGGAGCAAGCCCAACCTGAGCTGTCCCCGCAACGGTAAGTGGATAGGGCAAACCAGCTTTTCAAGCGGCCTTGCTCAAACTCTTGTAATCGCTCCACTGGTGCACCACAAGCACTGGGAAGGACACAGGGGTCGCGTCCACCAGCCCGGATACCGGCCAACAACGTGGCAAGCCGCGACCATTTTTTGGCCGCGACCCGCCGTTCCACAGGCCCTCAGCGGGTGAGCTGATGCCTGGTTGTATTGTTCCGCGTCCTATCCCTGATGAAAACTCCTGCCCGGCGTCTCGCACGCCCTGCCGTTCACGCGCCCCTATCCGTGACGGCTCCCTTTGCCTTGGCGCTTATCGCCGCCCTGCTGCACAAGCCGGCTCTAGCCCAGGCTCAGCCCATGCAGCCGCCCAACAAACTGGATTCGGTCATCGTCACCGCCACTCGCTCCAAACTCAATTTGGACCAAGTCCTGGCCGACGTCACCGTGCTGACGCGCGCCGACATCGAGCGCCAGGCCTTTGGTGGCCTGGCCGATCTGCTGCGCACAGCGGGCTGCTTTGAGTTCGCCCGCAGCGGCGGCCCCGGCGCTCAGACCTCGGTGTTCTTGCGCGGGGCCAACACCCAGCACACCTTGGTGCTGCTGGACGGCATTCGCCTGGACGCCCAGAACGGCTCCGGCGGCGCAACCTGGGAAAACATTCCACTGGCCCAGATCGAACGCATCGAGATCGTGCGCGGCGCGGCCAGCGCCATCTACGGCTCCGACGCTGTCGCCGGCGTGGTGCAAATTTTCACCCGCAAGGGTAGTGGCCCAGCGCTGCTTGAGGTCGGTGCCGGCCTCGGCAGCCTGGGAACGGTCAAATCCGATGCAAGCATCAGCGGCTCGCAAGGTGCGTTTGACTATGCCTTGTCGGTGGCCGCCGAATTCAGCGATGGATTCAATGCCAAGCCGGTCACGTTTGACCCCAAGAACCCGAACTACACGCCCGATGTGGACGACTGGCGCAGCCACAGCGGCAGCGCACGTTTTGGGCTGAACCTGAGTCAGCAACATCGCCTGCAGCTGCTCGCCCTCACCAGCCATACGGACAGCGGCTATGACGCCGTCGCCAAACCCAAGCCCGGCGTCAACGACCGCAATCTGCGCGACAACCAGGCCATGAGCGCAAGTTGGGCGGCGACCTGGTCGACCGACTGGCAGAGCGAGCTGAGCATCAGCCGGGCCAAGGACAAATACGAGACCACGCCGTCCGCCTACCTGACCGAAACGCAAGTCGACAACTACAGCTTGAACAGCAGCTTGAAGCTGGGGCCGGGCCAGCTCAATATGCAGCTGGAGCGGCGCGAAGACAAGCTGGTCAACTCAAGCCTGCTCGCGGCCCCGAGCGCCGAACGCAGCCAGAACGCCATCGGCGGCGCCTATCTCTTGAGCCTGGGCAACTGGGACGGCCAGGTCCATCTGCGCCACGACGACGACAGCGAATTCGGCGGCATCAACAACGGCACCTTGGCCACCGGCTATCGCCTGAGCAAGGAATGGCGCGTGTGGGCGAGCGCGGGCACGGCCTTCCGAGCGCCCACGCTGTATCAGAGCTTCAGCCAGTACGGTCCCAAGCCCGGCGCAGCCAAACTGCAGGCCGAGCACGGCAAGAACGCCGAGCTGGGGCTTGACTTCAAGAGTGGCGTGCATCAGCTGGGCCTGACCGTCTACGACAACAAGGTCACCGACCTGATCAGCTGGGACGCGCAATTCGTAGCCAATTGCACACCGAGCGCGAATCCGCAGCCCTGGGACGGCTGCTACGGCAATCTGGACGAGGTCGAGCTGAAGGGTGTCAGCCTCAAGGGCGCTACCGAGTTGCTCGGACTGAGCTTGTCGGGCAAGCTGGATTTGCAGTCGACCAAGGATGCCAACACCGGCCTGGTACTGGGGCGCCGGGCGCAACAGCATGGAAGTTTTCGGGTCGATAAGCAGCTCGGCGCCTGGAGCTTGGGCGGCCAGGTCTTGGCCTATAGCTACCGCTACGACAAGAATGACAACAAGGTCAAGCTGCCGGGCTATGCGCTGCTGAACTTGGATGCCCGCTACCAGGTCAACAAGAATCTGGCTTTGCAGATCAATCTGGACAACAGCCTTGACAAGGTCTATCAGACCGCCGGCGGCTTCGCCCAGGCGCCGCGCACGGTCTTCCTCGGCCTGCGCTTCAGCCCGACGCTGTAGGACCCGCGCGATGGCCCACCATCATCTGATCGTCGGCGGCCAGCGCAGCGGCAAGTCACGCCAGGCCGAGCGCCTGGCGCTGGCTTGGCAAAGCGCTGAGGCAGGCAATAGCGTCACCGTGGTGGCCACCGCCCTGGCGCTGGACGTCGAGATGCAGGCACGCATCAATCGGCACCGGCAAGACCGGCCGGCCGACTTCGCCACCGTCGAGGCACCACGGCTGCTGGCTGAGGCGCTGCAAACGAGCGCCGCGCCGGGGCGGCTCTTGCTGGTCGACTGCCTGACGCTGTGGCTGACCAATTGGTTGATGCCGATGTCGGGCCCGCCCGATCTGGCCGGCTGGGAGGCCGAACTGCAGGCGCTGCTGGACGCCGTGCCCGGCCTGGCCTCACCGGTGCTGTTCGTCTCCAACGAGGTCGGCTGGGGCGTCTCGCCGATGAGCAGCGAGGCGCGTTTTTATGTCGACGAATTGGGGCGCTTGAATCAGCAAGTGGCCGGACGCTGTCAAGACCTGACCCTGATGGTGGCCGGCCAGGCCTGGACCCGCCCCGTGGAGAAACACGCTTGATGATGAACATGAATCTGCTGAAAATCGCTTGTCTCGCTTTGGCCCTGCTAGCAAGTCATACCCATGCGGCGATTAACGTCAAAGACGACCGCGGCGTCACCGTCAGCCTGCCCGAGGTGCCCAAACGCATCGTCAGCCTCTTGCCCTCGCTGACCGAGACCATCTGCGCCCTGGGCGAATGCGCGCGTCTGGTTGGCACCGACCGCTTCTCCAACTATCCCGCCAGCGCCCAGGCTTTGCCCAAGCTGGGTGGGCTGGACGACACCAGCATCGAATCCTTGGTGGCGCTGCGGCCCGATGTGATCGTGTTGGCGATCTCCTCACGGCTGACCGACCGGCTCGAAGCCTTGGGTCTGAAGGTGGTGGCGCTGGAGCCCAAGACACTTGCCGATGTGCAGCGGGTGATGGACAAGCTGGCCCTGATCTTGAACAAGGGCGACGAGGCCAAGCGCCTGTGGGCGGGCATCGACGCCTCGCTGAACAAGGTCGCCGCCGGCCTGCCGGCTGCAGCGCGCGGCTTGGCGGTCTACTACGAGGTCGACAGCGCGCCCTATGGCGCCGGCACACAATCCTTCATGGGCGAAATCCTGAGTCGCCTGGGCGCGCGCAATATCGTGCCGGCCGAGCTCGGGCCCTTCCCCAAGCTGAATCCCGAGTTCGTCGTGCGCGCCGACCCGCAAGTCATCATGGTCGGCCAACGCAGCGCACCCGGCCTGCCAC
>JADMJQ010000321.1:3912-31986 GCA_018780415.1 Roseateles sp.
ATACGCGCGGTCAAAAATCAAAAAATCTGCGTCTGGGTGCCGGCCGAATCTGACGTGCTGGTGCGCCCCGGCCCCCGCATGGCCGAGGCCGCCGCCCTGATGGCGCGCTGCCTGAGCGAGGCCGCCAGCGGCCCGGTGGCGCTGCCGACCACCGCCTTCAAAGCGCCGCCCGGAGGTATGCGTTGAGCCAGCGGCAAAAGACTGCAAAGCTGCCCTGGCTCTTGCTGCTGCTCGGCCTCGCCTTGCTGGCCCTGGGCCTGGCCATAGGCAGCACCGGCTGGAGCCCCTGGTTTGAGCAAAGTGCGGCGATGCGCCAGATCCTCTGGGACATCCGCGCGCCGCGCTCGCTCGGCGCCTGGACTGCCGGCGCCCTGTTGGCACTGGCCGGCGCCATCGCGCAAGGCCTGTTCCGCAACCCGCTGGCCGACCCCTATCTGCTCGGCTGCTCGGCCGGCGCTTCGCTGGGCGTGGCGGTGTTGATGGCGATGGTCGGCTTCTCGCCTGCCGCCACCGCGCTGGCCCTGCGCGTGGGCATGACGGGAGCCGCCTTTGCCGGCGCTGCCCTGGCCGTGATGCTGACCTTGCTGCTGGCACGCGGTGCCGAACAATCCATGCGCCTGCTCTTGGCCGGCGTGATTGTCGGCATGGTGCTGGGCTCGGGCTCGACACTGATCACGCTGATGAGCCCCGACATCATGCGGGCGATGCTGGCCTTCATGCTCGGCAGCACCGGTTTTGTCGGTTGGAACGCGGTGCTGGTCATGGCCCTCACCTTGCTGCTGTGCTTGTTGGTCGCCTTGGGCTGCAGCCGCAGCCTGGACGCACTCAGCCTGGGCGAGGCCACCGCCAGCTCGCTGGGCGTGCGCTTGAGCGCGGTGCGCTTGACCCTGGTCGCTGCTCTGACCCTGGCCACCGGCGCGGCCGTCGCGCAGTGCGGACTGATTTCCTTTGTCGGCCTGGTCGCCCCGCATCTGGTGCGCAGCTGGGGGCCGGTCACCCATAGGCGCTTGTTGCTGCTGGCGCCACTGACCGGCGGCGCCCTGCTTTTGGCGGCCGACATCGTTGCCCGCTGGGTCATCTCACCGCAGGAGTTGCCGGTCGGCATGATCACCGGCCTGTTGGGCGGCGGTTATCTGCTCTGGCTGATGCACAAACGCCCGCAAAGCTTGCGAGGCCACCGATGATGGCCGCCGCTAGTCAAGCCGTTCAGAGCCTGCGCCTGCAGAGCCTGAAGCTGGGTGGCAAGACCATCTTGAAGCCGCTGCATTTGGACGTCATGCCGGGCCGCTGGACGGCCATCGTCGGCCCCAATGGCGCCGGCAAGTCGACCCTGCTGAGCGCCTTGGCCGGGCTCTTGCCGTTTGACGGCGAGCTGAGCCTACAAGGCCGCGGCTGGGCCAGCTGGACCAGCCGCGAACGCGCCCGTTCGCTTGCGTGGTTAGGCCAGAACGAGGCCAGCGCCGACGAGCTCTCGGCCGAGGACGTGGTGATGCTGGGCCGCCTGCCTCACCAGGCCTGGTTGGCGCCGGCCAGCGCGCAAGATCACGCGGAGGTCGAACAGGCGATGCGGCAGACGCAAAGCTGGGACTGGCGCGAACGCCCCTTGTCCAGCCTATCCGGCGGCGAGCGCCAGCGCGTGCTGCTGGCGCGGGCCCTTGCCGTGCGCGCCGGCGTGCTCTTGATGGACGAGCCGCTGGCCCATCTGGACCCGCCGCACCAGAGCGACTGGGTGCAGATAGCTCGCGAACTGGTCGGCGCCGGCGTCGCCGTGGTCAGCGTGCTGCATGAACTCAATATCGCCCTGCAGGCCGATTTGGTGGTCGTGATGGACGGCGGCAGCATCGTTCATCAAGGCGCACCGCATGAACCCGCCACCCACGCGGCGCTGCAACAGGTGTTCAACCACCGCTTGCTGATCCTGCCCCTGCAAGGGCGTTGGTTGGCCCTTAACGCTTGATTGAATCCATGACCCATTGCAAAGCCCTGCTCATCAGCGCGCCCTCGTCCGGCTCCGGCAAGACCAGCGTGACCGCCGCAATCGCCCGCTGGCACGCCCGCCAAGGCCTGAAGGTGCGCGTCTTCAAGACCGGGCCCGACTATCTGGACCCGATGGTCTTGCAGCGCGCCAGCGGCCATGCCGTCTACCAACTCGACCTCTTCATGGGCGGCATTGAGCATTGCCGCGCCCTGCTGGCCGAGGCCGCAGCGGACGCCGACCTGATCCTGGTCGAAGGCGTGATGGGCTTGTTCGACGGCAAGCCCAGCAGCGCCGACCTGGCGGCAGCTTTTAACCTGCCGGTGCTGGCCGTCATCGACGCCTCGGCAATGGCGCAGACCTTTGGCGCCCTGGCCCTGGGCTTGCAGAAGTTCCGCACGGATATCAAGTTATGCGGCGTGGTCGCCAACCGCGTCGGCAGCGCTGGCCACGGCGTCATGGTCGGCGAGGGCCTGCCACCCGACCTGCCCCTGATCGCCGCCCTGCCCCGCAATGCTGACCTGACCCTGCCCGAGCGCCATTTGGGCCTGGTGCAGGCGATGGAGATGCCGGGCCTGGACGCGCTCTTGGACGGTTGGGCCGATGCCTGGGGCGCGGCGGTCAAGCCCGGCTTCGAATTCGAGTCGCTGCACTTTGAGCCACAGACGGTGTTCGCCACGCCGCCACTGCTGCAGGGCAAGCGTGTGGCCGTCGCGCAAGACGCCGCCTTCAGCTTTATCTACCCGGCCAATCTGGACTGCCTGCGCGCGCTCGGTGCCGAGGTTCTGCTCTTCTCACCGCTGCAGGGTCAGGTCTTGCCCGACTGCGATGCGCTGTGGTTGCCGGGAGGCTATCCGGAGCTGCATGCTCAGAGCCTCAAGCAGCACCCCAGCTTCTTTGCCGATCTGCGCGCCCATCTGGCGGCCAACAAACCGCTGCTGGCCGAATGCGGCGGCATGCTGTGCTTGGCCATTTCCTTGACCGATGGCGAGGGCCGTGTACATCCGATGGCTGGCATCTTGCCGGGTCAAGCCGTGATGAACAAAAAGCTCGTGGCCCTGGGCCTTCAAAGCATTGTCTGGCCGGAATGCGCGCAAGGCGACGAGCTGCGCGGTCACACCTTCCACTACTCCAGCTTGGCGACACCGCTGACTCCAATCGCACAGGCCAGCAATCCCAACGCCGGCCGCGCCGCTGAGGCGCTGTACCAGCAAGGCAGCCTGCGCGCTACGTACATACACCATTACTTCCCCTCCAACCCGGCGGCCATCGCTGCCTTTTTCTTGCCTGGGTGACAACCATCATGTTTCTTGAAGCCGGTTTTTCCCAAATTGCCCAAGCCCTGTTGTGGCCGGTGCTGACCCTGGTTGGCCTGGGTTTCGTCTATGCGCTGTGGTCGGTCGGCGCGCTGCTGATGGAGGCCTTGCAGCGCTGGCGCAGCCCGGCGTTTCAGGCGTTGCGCCACACGCCCGACACCCCGCTTGAACAGCTGGAGCTGCAGGTCGTGCGCCAGTTGGAGCCGCTGCGCCTGCTCGGCCGCGTCAGCCCCTTGCTGGGCCTGATCGCGACCATGGTGCCGCTGGGCCCCGCGCTGCAAAGCGTGGCGGCCGGCCAGGGCCAGCAAGCGCTGGCGGTGTTCAGCGGTGCTTTTGCCGGCGTGGTGCTTGCGCTGGCGGCGGCCGCGATCGCCCTGGTCGCCTATTCGGTGCGCCGGCGTTGGTTGATGACCGAGCTAGTGGCGATTCGCATGAGCAGGATGTCTGCATGAAACACCTATCGATCCTTGCCGAAGAAGATGACGATCCGATGCTGTCGGCCGTCAATCTGGTCGACGTTTTTCTGGTGCTGGTGGTGGCCCTGCTGACCGCCGTCGCGCTGCAACGCCAGCAAGAAGACAACACCACCGTCATCAAGCGGCCGGGCGAGCCGGACATGGAGATCGTCGTGCGTAAGGACGGCAAAGAGATCAAGTACAAGGGCAATGGCGGCAGCAGCGAAGGCCAGGGCGTGCGCGCAGGCGTCGCCTACAAGCTCAAGGACGGCAACATTATTTATGTGCCCGAGGTCAAGCCTTGAGGCCACTGATTGTCTTGTTCTTGCTCTGCCTGTTCAGCACCTCGCAAGCGGCCAGCAAGCCACCGCGCCTGCTCTGGCTGACGCTGGACATCACGCCGGCCGCCCGTCATGCGTTGATAGCGAGCGAGGCCGCCAAGGCCGGTTTCGAGCTGATGGCGGTCGACTACCCGCTGCGCAGCACGGCGCTGGACGCGGCCCAAACACGCGAGCTTGAAGCCAAGATCAAGCGCGCCCAAATGATCTGGATCGATGCGCCGCACAGCAGCGTCGAGGCCAAGTTGAAGGCCCTGGCCGGCGACAGCCTGCAACAAGCCAAGAGCAATGTCGTCTGGATCACCGCCGGCGAGCCCGGCGCCAACGACAACTCCTTGCGGGCCTTTTTGCAGGCCGGCGGCAAGGCCAATACCGCGCAGGCTTTTGCGATCGCGGACGCCCAGCTGGCCGGCAAGCCGCTGACGAATCTCGCAGCGCCGGCCCTGCTGGCGCAGCGCGGGATCTACCACCTGGATGCGCCCAAGTTATTCGCCAATGCCACTGAGCTCAGGCGTTGGGCCGACGGTCGTGGGGATCACCGCCCGGCCGTCGCCCTGCTGCTGCATCGTTACCATTTCGTCCACGGCGCCACCGCCTGGGTCGACGACTGGCTGCGCCGCTTCGAGGCCAAAGGCATGTTGGCGTACGCCGTCTTCAGCTCGCATCTTGCCGGCGACTCGCTGGCGGCGCTGATGGAAGACGCACCCGCTCACCTGCAAGCCAACGTGATCGTCACCCATGCGCTGCTACCCCAGGCCGGTGCGCTGCAGCCCTTGTTCAGCCGCTGGGGTGCGCCCATCCTGGCGACGCAACCGTTCCGCACCGGCGATGCGAGCGCCTGGGCCGCCAGCGAAACCGGTCTGCCACAAAGCGATCTGCCGTTTTACTTTGCCCAGCCCGAGGCGGCCGGTGCGATCGACCCGGTGCTGGTTGTCGCCCACGCCAAAGGGGGCCGCGAGCCGCAGCTGATCGCCGCCCAAGCCGACGCGGTGGTGGCCAAGGCGGCACGCCTGATCGATCTGCAAACCGAGCCGGTGGCGGACAAGAAACTGGTGGCTTTCGTCTACAACTACCCGCCCGGCGGCGACCATTTCGGCGCCAGTTTTCTGAACGTGCCGCGCAGCCTGGAGAGCAGCAGTAAGGGCCTACTCGCGGCCGGCTACCGGGTCGAACCGCTGACCGAGGCCGAGTGGATCAGTCAATTGAAACCGCTGATCGCCGCCTACTACCCGAGCGCCGATCTGGCCGGGTTGTTGACCCGCGACCAGGCCGGTGCGCTGCTGCTGGCCGACTACCAAGCCTGGTTCGCCACCCTGCCACAGCCGCTGCAGCAGCGCATCAAGGCGCGTTGGGGTGAGCCCGCCAGCAGCCGCTATATTGTTCAGCAAAAGGGCGCGCAGGTATTCGTGATCCCACGCCTGCAGCGCGGCAACTTGACCGTGCTGCCGCAGCCGCCGCGCGAGGAGACGCTGCGCCAGGGCCAAGACCCGTTCATGCACAAGAGCAAGACGCCCCTGTCGCACCACTATCTGGCCGTCTATCTGTGGGCGCGGCTGCAGTTCAAGGCCGACGCGCTGATCCATTTCGGCACCCACGGCACGCAGGAATGGGCGGCGGGCAAGCTGCGCGCGCTCGATGTGTTTGACGAGGCGCTGCTGCCGCTGGGCGACCTGCCGGTCGTCTATCCCTATATCGTCGACAACCTCGGCGAGGCCTTGACGGCGAAGCGGCGCGGCCGCGCACTGATGGTCAGCCACCGCACGCCCAGCTTCGCACCGGCCGGTTTCAACTCCCGCATGGCCAGCATGCATGAGCTGATGCATGAGTGGGAAACGGTCGATGCCGGCCCGACCCGATTGGCGCTGGAGCGGCAGATGGTGGCGGCCTTTGTCGAGCATCAGCTGCACCGCGACCTGGGCTGGTCGGCCGAACAGATAGCGGCCAATTTCAGCGGCTTTCTGGAGCTACTCCACCCCTATCTCGACCGCCTCGCACAAAGCTCACAGCCGCAAGGGCTGGCGGCGTTTGGCCAGGTGCCCGATGCGGCAGCGCGGCGCGGCACGATTTTGCAGATGCTGCGCCAGCCGCTGATTGATGCTTTGGGCGAGGACATCGACGAAGCCTTTTTGATCAACCACGAAGGCGTGGCAACGGCCAGGCCGGCGCGCTGGCTGGAAGTAGCGTTGAAAGACGCCGTCGCGGCGTCGACCTTGGATCTCAGGCCTGCTGAAGTAGCCGGTTATGTACCGAACCGCGCCGCCCGCAAAGCGATCGACACGCCGGCGCTGCTGAAACTGGCCCTGCGCGCGCAGGAGCTGGAAGCCAAACTGGCGACCGAGGGCGAAATGCCCGGTCTGTTGACGGCACTGAGCGGCCGCTTCGTCGCGGCGGCCTACGGTGGCGATCCGATCCGCAACCCCGACAGCCTACCGACGGGGCGCAATCTGGTCGGTCTCGACCCGAGTCGTTTGCCGACCAAGCAGGCGTTTGAAGTGGCGCAACGGCTGTTCGCAAGCTGGTATGCGGAACAAGGCAAGGCCGCACCGCAACGCCTGGCGCTGTCGCTGTGGGCCGGCGAGACGCTGCGCCACCAGGGCTTGATGGAAGGCCAGGCGCTTGCGGCCTTGGGCGCAGTGCCGATCTGGGACGACAGCGGCCGGCCGACCGGCGTGCGCGTGTTGCCCTTGAGCGAGCTGGGCCGGCCGCGCGTCGACGTGCTGTTGAGCATCACCGGCTCCTACCGCGACCAGTTCCCGGCGCTGATGGCGCTGCTCGGTCAGGCGGTCGCTGCGGTCGCTGCGGCCGAGCCCGATAACGCGATCAATCGCAACACCAACAAGGTCGTCGCCGAGCTGCGCGGCAAAGGTTTGAGCAAATCAGAAGCGCAAGCCTTGGCCCAAGCGCGCGTGTTCGGCAACGCCACCGGCGACTATGGCACCGGCGTGTCGGACGCCGTGCAGGCCAATGGTTTGCAGGCCGACGACGCCCGCCTGGGTCAGCTGTTCTTGCAACGCATGAGCCAGCCCTATCTGAATGGCGAGCCGCTGAAGCTGAGCAAGCCGGCGGTGGCGGGCCAGGCACTCGGGGCGCATCTGAAGCAGACCGACGCGGCGCTGATGTCGCGCAGCTCGCATCTGTACGCGATGCTGAGCTCGGACGATCCGTTTCAGTACCTGGGCGGACTGTCGGCCGCGGCCAAAGCGGCCGGTCGGCCGCAAGGCTTGAGTTTGCACGTCAGCCAGTTGCAGGATGCTAGCGACGTGCAGACCGAAAGCGCCAGCCGCTCGATCGCACTGGAAATGCAGAGCCGCTATTTGCACCCCGGCTGGCTCAAGAGCCAAAAGGCCGAGGGCTATGCCGGCACTTTGCAAGTCTTGAAGGCGGTGCAATTCGCCTGGGGCTGGCAGGCGGTCGCGCCCGAGACGGTGCGACCCGACCATTGGCAAAGTTTTTACGACACCCTGGTGCGCGACAAGCAAAAGCTCGGCCTGCCCGAATGGCTGAATCAAAACAAGCAGGCCTATGCGCAGGCGCTGGAGCGCATGGTGCAGGCCGAGCGTCTGGGCTATTGGAAGCCCGACGCCGCCACCCGTACCGAGTTGGCCACGACCTATCAAGCGCTGACCCGTGACGCGCCGCTGCACCAGGAACTGGCTGCGGTGCGGCAATGGAGCGCCGAGCAGTTGCAGCAGGCGGTGGCCGCGCCTGCCGCTGCCGCAGCGCCGCCAAAGGCAAGCCAAGTCAAGCCCACGCAGATTGCGCCCGCGCCAGTGCCAGTGCCAACGCCCACCCAACGCGGCCTGCTTTTGCAGGCTCAAGAAACGCCCATCGCCTCCCCAGCACAGCCAGTAGTGACGGCGCAGATTTCTCAAGCGCTGACCTGGGTGGCGATGGCCCTTTTCATGAGCTTGGGGGCTGCTTGGCAAGGCCGCCGGATGCCGCGCAACAGCATGACGCAAGTACCGATATGAACCCTCAACATGGTTTCAGCGCCGCCGAGGCCGAGAGCTTCTACGAGCTGGTCGCCTCGCGGCGCGACTGCCGCCATTTCAAACGCGGCGCGCCGGTCGAAGCGGCTCAGCTGCAGCGGATCCTGCAAGCCGGCTATCAATCGCCGTCGGTCGGCCTGATGCAGCCCTGGCGCTTGCTGCGGATTGCCGATGCAGGCCTGCGCGAGGCCTTGGCGGCATGCGTGGAGGCTGAGCGTCAGGCCACGGCCGCCGCTTTGGGCCCACGCAGCGACGAGTTCCTGCACCTCAAGGTCGAGGGCATCAAGGACTGCGCCGAAGTCTTGGCCCTGGTGCTGGCGCCGGATGACGGCACCGTGTTCGGCCGCCGCACGCTGGCCGCCGAGATGGCGCTGACCTCGGTCGGCTGCATGGTGCAAAACCTCTGGCTCGCGGCCCGCGTCGAGAATCTGGGCCTGGGCTGGGTCTCGATGTTCGAGCCCGCCGAGGTCGGCACTTTGCTGCGCCTGCCTGTGGGCGCTCAGGCGCTGGGCTTGCTCTGCATAGGGCCGGTGGACGAGTTCTATCCGGCGCCGATGTTGACGCTGGAGGGCTGGCGTACGCCGCGTCCGCTGGATCAAATGATGTACACCGATTACTGGCCCGAAGGCCCGGAGAATACAAGTCATGGAAATTGAACAACCCCCGGTCGACCGCGAACGCGTCATCCCCACCGCCGAGCGGCGCGGCCTGATTCTTGTCCACACCGGCAATGGCAAGGGCAAGAGCACGGCCGCTTTTGGCCTGGCCCTGCGCGCGCATGGGCGCGGCAAGGCGGTGAAGATTTATCAGTTCATGAAGGTGCCCAGCGCCCGTTTCGGCGAACACCGCATATTCGAGAAGTTAGGCGTGCCCATCGAAGGCCTGGGCGACGGCTTTTCCTGGAAGAGCAAGGACTTGGAACATTCCGCCCAGCTGGCGCGCGACGGCTGGGCCAAGGCCGCCGAGACGATCGCCGCGGGCGAGACCTTTCTGGTCGTGCTGGACGAGATCATGTACCCGCTGCGCTATGGCTGGTTACCGCTGGAGCCGGTCTTGCAGGCGCTGCGCGAGCGGCCGGCCCATGTCCATGTGGTGCTGACCGGACGTAACGCGCCGGATGAGCTGATTGAACTCGCCGATACCGTCACCGAGATGCTGATGGTCAAGCACCATTTCAAGGCCGGCGTGCCGGCGCAGCGCGGCATCGAGGATTGACCGGTTTATGAGCTTGATGGCCTGGCTGATCCCGCTGGCGATGCTGGTCGCGCTGGCGGTAGATCGCATCTTCGGCGAGCCGCCGGCGCGTTTTCATCCGGTCGTCGCGATGGGTTGGTTCCTGGGCCTGTTCTCCAAGAAGCTGTTGACGCTGGCGCCGCGCGCGGCCTTTGGCGCCGGTGCCTTGATCTGGCTGGTCGGCGCCGTCAATGTCGGCGTGTTGGCCGCGTTACTGGAGACCTCGCTGATCTATGCCTTCAAGCCCTGGGAGGGCTGGCCCGGTTTGCTGAGTGGCGCCCTGCTCTTGGGTCTGCTGTTGAAGCCTATGCTGGCCTGGCGAATGCTCAGCGACGAGGTGGCAGCGGTCGAGGCGGCGCTGGCCGAATCGCTGCCGGCCGGCCGCGCGCGTTTGGCCCGCTTGGTCAGCCGCGACACCGCCATCTTGAGTGCCGCCGAGGTGCGCGAGGCGGCGGTCGAGACCCTGGCCGAGAACCTCAATGATTCGGTGGTGGCGCCGCTGTTCTGGTTCATGCTGGCCGGTCTGCCGGGCGCGGCGGTTTACCGCTTTGCAAATACCGCAGATGCAATGTGGGGCTATCGGGGGCAGTGGGAATGGGCCGGCAAATGGGCGGCGCGTGCAGATGATCTGCTGTCGTGGTTGCCGGCGCGCATCACCGGCCTGGCCTTGCTGGGGTTCAGCTTCAAGCTATGGCCGGCTTTGGGCCGCCAAGCACGCCGCACGCCATCGCCGAACAGCGGTTGGCCGATGGCGGCGATGGCACTGCGTTTGAACGTACACCTGGCCAAGCCAGGCGTCTACGAGCTGAACGAGGGCGGCGCCGAGGTGGCGACCGCCGATATGGTCCGGGCGCAAGGCTTGGCGCTGAGGGCGATGCTTGCGTGCGCCGTGGCTTTGGCGCTGAGCGCCGCTGCACTGCGAGGTTTTCAATGATTGCTGAGCACGGCGGCAGCGACAGCGGCCCCGCCCCCATTCACGATTTTTCCAGCAATGCCAGCCCGCTCGGCCCCCCGCCCGGCCTGCTGAGCGCAGTGTTGGCCGCCGGCCGCAGCCGTTATCCCGACCCCGCCTATCTGGCCTTGCGAACACACTTGGGCGCGGCCGAGGGCGTGGATGCGGCGCGCGTGCTACCCGCTTCGGGCGGCGCCGAGGCGATACGCCGGCTCAGCCTGGCGGCACATTTGAGCGGTCTGCGCGAGGTCTGGGTGCCGCAACCGGGCTTCGGTGACTATGCAGCCGCCGCCCTGGCCTTGGGCTTGCAAGTACACCGTTACGCCAGCGTGGCCGAGCTGTGCCTGGCTTTGGCGGAGCCCGCTCTGGTCTGGGTCTGCGAGCCCTGCAATCCGACCGGCGACAGCCTCAACGACGCCGACTGGCTGGCCCTGGACGCCGCCTTGCAGCGCAGCGGGTCGATCTTGGCCGTCGACACCGCCTACGAGCCGCTACGGCTGATGGGTGCCAGCCAATTGCCGCCGGCGCTGGCCGAGCGCGCCTGGCGCCTGGTCTGCCCCAACAAGGCCTTGAGCCTGACTGGCGTGCGCGCCGCGTATATGCTGGCGCCCGCTTCGGGCCACTTGGCAGAACATGCTCGCAATGTGGCACCGAGCTGGGTCTTGTCCAGCGAAGGTGTCAATCTGCTGATGCATTGGCATGACGAGGAAACCCAAGCGCATTTGCGCCATGTCAGGGCCCAGCTACGAGCTTGGCGCGACACTCAATACACCGTGCTGGCCGAGCTGGGCTGGCAGCAAAGGCCAACTTGTGCGAACTTTTGGCTGGCCAAACCCAAGCAAACCGGCCTACTTGAGCCCCTGCGCGAGCGCGGCATCAAGCTGCGCGACGCCACCTCATTCGGTCTGCCCGGCTGGGTGCGCCTGTCCACCCAAACACCCGCCGCCCAATTGGCTTTGCGACAAGCGATCAAGGACCTGAAAAAGACATGACAGCCAAAGCAGTGATGGTGCTGGGCACGACCAGCGGCGCCGGCAAGAGCTGGCTGGCCACGGCGCTCTGCCGCTACTACGCCGACCAGGGCCTCAAGGTCGCGCCGTACAAGGCGCAGAACATGAGCAATAACGCCCGCGTCGTCATGGGCCCCTGGCCTGCGGGTACGCAGGCGGCCCCCCGAGGGGGCGCGGCCTCGCTTGGGAGCGGCCCGGCGCTCGGCCCGGGCCTGTACGGCAAGATGGGCGAGATCGGCAGCGCCCAGTATTTCCAGGCACTGGCGGCCCGGCGCACACCCGAGGTGCGCATGAATCCGGTGCTACTGAAGCCCGAGAAAGACACCGCCTCACAGGTCATCGTGCTGGGCGAGGTCGACACCGCCTTGACCCACACACCTTGGCGCGAACGCAGCGAATTGCTTTGGTCGCGCGCCCGCCCGCCCCTGCACGAACTGCTGGCCGAGAACGATGTGGTGGTGATCGAGGGCGCCGGCTCGCCGGCCGAGATCAATTTACATAGCAGCGATTACGTCAATATGCGCACCGCGCTGGAGGCGAATGCTGCCTGCCTGCTGGTCACCGATATCGACCGCGGCGGCGCTTTTGCTCATCTGTTCGGAACATACCAATTGCTGCCCCCGCATGAGCGCGCCTTGATAAAAGGTTATGTGCTGAACCGCTTTCGCGGCGACGCGTCGCTGCTGGCGCCCGGCCCCGAGCAATTGCAGGCGCTGACGGGGGTGCCCACCGTCGCTGTGCTGCCGATGTGGCGGGGGCACGGCCTGCCCGAGGAAGACGGCGTGTTTGATGACATGGCCACCGGTTCGGGCCTCAAGATCGCCATCGTCGCCTACCCACGGATGTCCAATCTGGACGAATTTCAGCCCCTGCGCAGCTTGGCCGATGTGCGCCTGAGCTGGGCCCGCACGCCGGCGCAGCTGGAGGGCGCCGACTGGATCATCCTGCCGGGCTCGAAGGCGGTGGCGGCCGACCTGGCCTGGCTGCGCGCGCAGAAACTCGATCTGACGATCGCCCAGCATGCAGCGGCCGGCAAACCGATTCTGGGCATTTGCGGCGGCCTGCAGATCTTGGGCGAGAGTCTGCTGGACCCTTACCAGCTGGACGGCAATGCGCCGGGCCTGGGCCTGTTGCCGCTGGTGACCCAGTTCGAGGTGAGCAAGCTGCTGCGCCCCTGCAAGCTGCAGTTCGGCGGCCTGACCGGAACTTGGGAGCCGCTGAACGGCGTGCAAGCTGGCGGTTATGAAATCCACCATGGCCGCACCGTCCAACACCCGGCCATGGCCGCCGCCACCGTCGCCGTGCGCAATCAGCAGGGCGAGGCCATAGGCTGGAGCCAGGGTCATGTGCTGGGCTGTTATGCCCATGGCCTGTTCGAGCAAGACGCCGTGATGCGGGCCCTGTTCGGCAGCGAGCAACCCGGCCTGGACGCGGTCTTCGACGGCCTGGCCGCCTATATAGACAAGCACTTTCAGCCGGGCGTGCTGATGAGCCTGCTCACTTGATTCAACCCAGCTCCTATGCAAAACCTGATCCCCACCATTCCCTCCCTGCAAGACCTGACCCTCAGCGCAGCGCTGCAGCGCCGCATCGACGGCAAGACCAAGCCGCTCGGCGCTTTGGGTCAGCTGGAGCGCCTGATGCTGCGCCTAGGCATGATCCTGGGCAGCGAGACCCCTGTCTTGCGCGAGCCGCAGCTGATGGTGTTTGCCGGCGACCATGGCCTGGCGCGGCGTGGGGTGTCGGCCTACCCGAGCGACGTGACCTGGCAGATGGTGGAAAACTTCCTCGCCGGCGGCGCCGCGGTCAGCGGGCTGGCGCGCCAGCATGACCTGACCCTGACCGTGGTGGACGCCGGCGTCGCCCATGACTTCGCGCCGCGCGCCGGCCTCATCGTCGCCAAGATCGCACCCGGCACGGCCGACAGCTCGGAGCAGCCAGCGATGACGGCCGAGCAATGTGCAGAGGCCATCACGGCGGGCAAAAACTTGCTGGCACAGCGGCCGGGCAATGCCTTGCTGCTGGGCGAGATGGGGATTGGCAACACCTCCAGTGCCGCCCTGCTGCTGGCGCGCCTGCAGGACTTGCCTATCGCCGACTGCACCGGTCGCGGCACTGGCCTTGATGATGCCGCGCTGCAACGTAAGGTCGCCACGCTGGGCGCGGTCCTGCAACGCCATGCCAAGGCCACCGAGCCGTTGGCGGCGCTGGCGGGCTTTGGCGGCTTCGAGATCGCGATGATGGTCGGCGCGGTGCTGCAGGCGGCGCTGGAGCGGCGCGTCATCGTCGTCGACGGCTTCATCGCCGGCGCGGCCGTGCTGGTGGCGGCACGCCTGCAGCCGGCGCTGCTGGAGCGCTGTGTGTTTGCACACCGCTCGATGGAGGCGGGTCACCCTTTGATGCTGGACGCGCTGAACGCCGAGCCGCTGCTGGACCTGGGCCTGCGCCTGGGCGAAGGCTCGGGTGCAGCGCTGGCCTGGCCCTTGCTGCAGTCAGCCTGCAAAATTTTGAGCGAGATGGCCAGCTTCGAGTCCGCCGGGGTCAGCCAACAAGATTGATTGATTGAGTGATTGAGAACCATCACACATCAGGCCGTTCTTCAAAAAAATATCGGTCCATCGGCCGCCAAAAGCTTGGCCATAATCAAAGCCACGGTTTTTGCACAATCCCTAGGTCGGAGGCACTGAGGTGCATTCAACCAGCTCCACCCGCTAAGACATAAGGCGTCCCATGACAGACTTGGTTTTTGCAGACGAATTGCCAGCACCCGGCAGTGACGAGGCGGCGCCCAAGCCTCTGGAGCCCTGGGTGGTGATGATTGTGGATGATGATGTGGCCGTGCACCAAGTGACGCAGCTGGTGATGGCGGACTTCGAGTTCTCGGGCCGGCGCCTGCAGTTTCTCGATGCCTATAGCGGCGCCGAGGCGCGCGAGTTGCTGAGGTCGCGCAACGATATTGCGCTGATCTTGCTGGATGTGGTGATGGAGTCGGAGCATGCCGGCCTGGATGTGGCCCGCTACATCCGCGACGAGTTGAAGAACAACCATGTGCGCATCGTCTTGCGCACCGGCCAGCCGGGCCAGGCGCCCGAAGAGCATGTCATCAAGACCTATGACATCAATGACTACAAAGAAAAAACCGAGCTCACCAAGCGCAAGCTGATCACGGTGTTTTATGCCGCGCTGCGCAGCTACCGCGACATCATGATCATTGAGCAGTCGCGTCAGGCACTGCGTCGCTCGATCGATGCCATCACCCGCGTTTACGACTCCCAGAATCTGCGCCGCTTCGCCTCGGCCGTGCTGGAGCAGGTGACCCATCTTTTGGGCATGGATGCGCGGGCGCTGTGCGCCAGCCGGGTATCGGCCTACGCGGCCTCTAACTGCGAAGGCCATCTGAAGGTATTGGCCGCCACCGCCGATTTCTCGCGCCTGCTGGTCGACGACGAAATCAAGAATCTGCCGCCCGAAGTAAAAGCCGCGCTGGACCGCGCCCTGGTCGATCAATGCGGCTATTTCGACGCTCACCATTTCATCGGTTACTACCGCAGCAGCACCGACAACGAGACCCTGCTCTATATGCAGTTCTCTGACCCCGTCGACGCGCAGGCGCGCGAGCTGCTGGAGATCTTTTGCGCCAATGTCGCCATCACCTATGAGTCGCTGTTGCTGCGCGAGGAGATTCAGGAGACCCAGCGCTCGACCGTTTTCATACTCGGTGAGGCGGTCGAGCGCCGCTCCAAGGAGACCGGCGCTCATGTGCGGCGGGTCGGCGAACTCTCCGCCTTGCTGGCAGAAAGCTCGGGCATGCGGGCCTCTGACGTGGAGTTCATGCGGCAGGCCTCGCCGCTGCATGATGTAGGCAAGATCGGCATCCCAGACCGGGTTTTGAACAAGCCGGGCAAGCTCGATGCCGAAGAATGGGAGATCATGCAGACCCATGCCCGCATCGGGTTCGAGTTGCTCAGCAAATCCGACAAACGCATCCTGCAACTCGGCGCCATCATTGCGCATGAACACCACGAACGCTGGGACGGCGCGGGCTACCCGCGCGGCCTGATTGGCGACCAGATCAATATCGCTGGGCGCATCGTGGCACTGGCCGACGTGTTGGACGCGCTCGTCAGCGGGCGCTGCTACAAAGAGGCCTGGGAATTCGATGCCGCGCTGGCCTATATCAAGGAACAGGCAGGCAAGCAATTCGACCCTGAGTTGGTCACGCAGTTGTTTGCCAAACTGGAAGCGGTGCAAGAGATCTATCGGCGTTACCCGGACACCTGAGCCCAGGCCACGGCGGCAGCAAGCTAGAGTGCGGGCCTACCCGCATGGGACACACCAATCCGCCATGAGATTCTCTTTGCTGCACGAACTGCGCCTCTTCTTCATCGCCTTGCAATTCTTCAGCCGCTGCCCAACGCCGGCCTGGGTGGGTTTTGAGCCGAGCTGGCTGCAGCAATGCGCGCGCTACTTCCCGGCCGTCGGCTTGGCTGTGGGCGCCTTCGCCGGCCTGGTGCTGTGGCTGGCCTTGTGGGTCTGGCCGCCCGCCGTGGCCGTGGGCCTGAGCCTGGCGGCAGGTGTCTGGCTGACCGGCGGCTTCCACGAAGACGGCTGGGCCGACACCTGCGACGGCCTCGGGGGGAGCGTCAGCCGGGAGCGGGCGCTGACCATCATGAAGGACTCGCGCATAGGCAGCTATGGCTCGCTGGGCCTGATCCTGATGCTGGGCCTGAAGGCCGCGGCGCTATTGGCCCTGGTTGAAGCCAGCCCCGAGCTGGCGGTGTTGCTGACGATATGGGCACACGGCGCCTCGCGCGCCGCACCGGTCTGGCTGATGCACAGCCTGAGTTATGCCGGCGATGCCGAGCACGCCAAAGCCAAGCCGCTGGCCACGCAGGCCGATGGCCTCACCTTGAGCGTCGCCTTCATGTGGGTCGCGGCGGCAGGCTTAGGCCTCGTGGTCTTGATGCCGCCCCTATTGCCCAGCCTGCTCGTGGCCATTTTGTGTGCCGCCGGCCTAACGCTTTATATGCAGGCCTGGCTGGACCGGCGACTGGGCGGCTATACCGGCGACAACCTGGGCGCCACGCAGCAGGTGGTGGAGTTGGGCATTTTGCTGAGCTTTTTGGCGCTATTGAATGTCTTTTGAGAAGCCCGAAATCTGGGTCTGGCGCCACCCCCGCCCAGACGGCGCTGCGGGCCGCTGCATCGGCGCGGGCACCGATTTGCCGGTGCATTGGCGCGCCACCAAGCGCTTGGCAAGGCGAATTCAAAAGCTGGCGCAGCGCGAGCGTCTGCCCAAAATCGTCTACAGCTCGCCGCTAAGCCGCTGCGCCGACGTGGCTGCCTGGCTGAAGGCCTGGGGCTGGCAGCACCATCAAGACCCAAACCTGTTGGAGCTGAACTTTGGCGCTTGGGATGGGCGCGCCTGGGCCGAAGTTCAGCAGACCGAGGTCGATGCCTGGGTGGCTGACTTTGTAGACCACGCACCAGGCGGCGGCGAGTCGCTGGCGTCGCTGCTGGAGCGTGCCGGCACTTGGCGGCCGCAAGCGGGTCGCCTGGCCATCAGCCATGGTGGCTGGATGCTGGCCCGGCGCTGGGTGAAAGAGCAGGGTCAGGTCTTGCCGAGTGCCGCTGCCTGGCCCAAACCGCCGGGCTACGGGAAGATGTGGCGCTTGTGAGTTTTCTTCCTGACCGGCTGGCCCATACGCCGTCAACTCGAATCGTTCCTCATCCAGGATTCGCGCGCCGGTGATGACGAGGACAATGACTGGGGCGCCCAAAAGCACAATCTGCATCGGGCTCGATCGCGGCGCCTTGGACGCGGCGCAGTTTTCTAGGCCCACTCAGTTCTAGGCCCGTTCCCTCCCGGACAGCGCCGAGGGAGCGCACTACCGGGCGCCAGGTGAACACCCTTCAGGCAAGCAGGGCGAAATCTGCTCCGGCTTGGAGTCGGCCGGTGTTGACCCGGTCAGGCGCGGCGAGCGCGCGTCGCGGCGCCAACGGCCGCCAGACCGGCAAGCAGCAAAGCCAGCGTCGTCGGCTCGGGCACCGCCGTGGCAGTGAAGGCGATGTTGTCGATGCCGACGTTATAGCCTTCGGGGCCGAAAGCGATAGAAAAGCCGGCGCTCGAACTCGCATTGATGGTGAAGTGAGTGGGCGCAACACCGAAAATCGTGATCGCCCCTGTACTCAGCAAGGTCGTGCCACCGGCCAGATCAATCACCGTGACCTGAGAAACACGGTCCGCGTTCTGCCAAGCGCCGATGTCAAAGCCGGCCAGCGACACCGTGTTGCCGGCGGTCGGCACGATCAGGATCGTCGGCGTACTGTTGACGTCGCCAAAGGCCACATCGTTCATGCCACTGTAGGAGTCGGCCCAGTAGTACATCGAGTCTGCCGATCCCGGGCTGGCCTGGTAGCTCACATCGACTCCAGCGGAGTCGCCGTAGGCCTGGTTGATGCGGCTGAAGTTACTGCAAGACTCGAAGCTGCCCGACCCATCAGCGGCGGCCGAACAAATCGCACCCGAAAAATCAAGCGTGTCTGCCTGAGCGGCTAAGGCGAAGAAAGCTAAACCTGCTGCAGCGATGTGGCGCATGAAAGTCTCCTGGTAGATGGATGTCCAACAGGTTCTCACGTCAGACTGTTCGCCCGCAATCCCGGGAATACGGGGGTGCGTTCGCCAAAGCAGCCCGTCAACCAGGCCGATGCCAAGGCCTACTCCGGCCTATCCAATTTATTGCTCAGCAATATCGTCGACACCGTATCCACCACGCCCTTGATCGCCCGAATCCGGTCCAGCAAGGTATCGAGTTCCTCGGTCGACTCGGTCGTCAGCATCGCGCATAAATCAAAACGGCCACTGACGGCGTAGAGCTTGTGGATCTCATGCCGACGCGTCAGCTCGCGCGCCACCTCAGGCTCTAGCTTGGAGTCGACCGAGATCAAGACCATTGCCCGGATGCCCGGGCGCGCACGGCTGGCCGCCACGCTGATGGTGTAGCCGGTGATCTGGCCGCCGTCCTCCAGCGCCTTCAAGCGCAGCTGCACCGTGCTGCGCGCACAGCCCAGCGCCTTGGCCAACTTGACCACTGGCAGGCGTGCATTGACGCGCAAGAGTTCCAAAAGTTGCCTGTCCAGCGCGTCGAGCGCGCCGGCTTGAAGGGCCGGGTTTGCACCTACCACTTGATCGCCACCAATCATTCTGACTTCAAGTCAGTCATTTTGACTGAAATCAAGCCGGTGTTACAGACAGTATGCCGGTATTTTTCGGCCGAACTGATTTCTAGAATTCCTGCAATACCCTCAGCCCGCGCATGGACAAATGGGGACCCACAGGAGACATCACATGTTGCAAAAAGTCGTTGAAATCCAAGCCCCCGCCGCAGCCACCAACAAGCTCCTCACCCGCCCCGAGCTGGACGCCTACGACCCGCGCGCCGAGTCCTGGCAAAAGCAGTTCGCGCGCCGCTACACCCACCACTCCGAGCTGAACGGCATTCTTGACCAGGTCGAGAACGTCGATGAGACGGTCTACAGCAAGTTCGCCGTGGCCTTGACGCCCTATATGGCGCAGCTGATGGACAAGAGCGACCCGGCTTGCCCGATCCGCCTGCAATACTTACCTAGCCACCACGAGCAAACCAAGCCCGGCTTCGCCACCATGCTGGACCAGTTGGGCGAGGAAGGCGACACCATTCCCGGCACCAGCATCGTCCACCGATACCCGCGCCGCGTGCTGTTCCTGGTCTCCAACACTTGCGCCACGCTGTGCCGCTTTTGCACCCGCAAGCGCATGGTCTCGCAGCCGGCCGGCTCGGTGCACAAGGATGAGATCGAGGCCTCGATTGATTACATCGCCGGCAATCCGCTGATCCAGGACGTGCTGCTGTCGGGCGGCGACCCGCTGACCTTCACCGACGAGCGGCTGGACTACATCTTGGGCGAGCTGCGCCGCCGCGCGCCCCATGTGCGCTTCTTGCGCATGGGCTCACGCATGGTGGTGCAGCTACCCACGCGCATCACGCCCGAGCTCTGCGCGGTGTTGGAAAAGCACCGGGTGCAGATGATCAATATCCACATCAACCACCCCAAGGAAATCACCCCGCTGCTGCGCGAGCGGGTCAAGATGATCCAAAAATCAGGCGTGATGATGGGCCTGCAAACGGTCTGTTTGAAGGGTGTCAATGACGACGTCGAAGTGATGCGTGAGCTGTTCATGCAGTCCATCGAGATGGGCGTTAGGCCGTATTACGTCTACTCGACCGATATGGTTGAGGGCGCCCATCATTTCATCGTGCCGCATCACCGCATGATTGAGCTGTATGAAGGCCTGCGCGGCTGGATCAGCGGGCCGGCGGTGCCGACCTTCATCGTCGACGGCCTGGGCGGCCTGGGCAAGCTGCCCATCATCCCCAGCTATGTCAAAGAAGAAGTGCTGGATGACGGCTCGGGCACGACGATCAAATGCCGCAACTACGCCGGCAAGACGGTCGAGATGCCGGGCCTGGGGCAGAACTACAGCCTGCCCACGCGCAGCAATTGAAGGCGGTCGACATGCATCAGTCCGGTTCGCCTTACGGCATCCACCGCGTCATCGAACCCAAGGGCGTGCTGCCGCAGCCCGCTTGGAAGATCGACAACGGAATGGAGATTTTCGACAACGAAATCCTCATCGACGTTTCGGCGCTGAACATTGATTCGGCCAGCTTCACCCAGATCAAGAAAGAGGCCGCGGGCGACCTGGCCCGTGTCGAGGCCATCGTGCGCCGCACCGTCGCCGAGCGCGGCAAGATGCACAACCCGATCACCGGCTCGGGCGGCATGTTGATAGGCACGGTGCTGGAGATCGGCCCCAAGCTGGCCGGCAAGATCGACTTGGCAGTCGGCGACAAAATCGCCACCCTGGTGTCGCTGTCGCTGACGCCGCTGCGCATCGACGCGGTTAAAAAAATCCATCTGGACAAGGACCAGATCGAAATCACGGGCCGCGCCGTGCTGTTCGAGACCGGCCTGTTCGCCAAGCTGCCGGCCGACATCCCCGAGAACGTGGCGTTGGCGATTTTGGACGTGGCCGGTGCGCCGGCACAGACGGCGCGGCTGGTGCAGGCCGGCCACACCGTGGTGGTGATCGGTGGCGGCGGCAAGTCGGGCACGCTGTGCGTGTACGAGGCCAAGAAGCGCGTCGGCCCGGCCGGCATGGTGATCGGCGCCTCGCCGTTCGCCAAAGACTGCGAGCGCATGCGCGAGCTGGGCTGGGTCGATCACGCCCTGCAGGTCGACGCGACCGACGCGGTGGCGCTGATGGAAGCCGTTAGCACCGTCACAGGCGGGCGCATGGCCGATGTGGTGATCAACTGCGTCAATATCCAGAACACCGAGATGGCCAGCATCCTGGCCACGCGCGATGGCGGCAAGATCTACTTCTTCTCAATGGCCACCAGCTTCACCGCCGCCGCCTTGGGCGCCGAAGGCGTGGGCAAGGACATTGAGATGATCGTCGGCAATGGCTATGCGCGCGACCACGCCAAGTTCGCGCTGGCCTTGCTGCGCGAAAGCCCCAAGCTGCGCGCCTTGTTCGATGAGCAATATGTCTAAAAATTGCACCGCGTCGCCGCTGTGGCGGCGCATCCAACGCAGCGGGATTGAGACGCTGGCCGTGATGGGCATGGCCAAGAACACCGGCAAGACGGTCGCGCTGAACCATGTCTTGGCACAGGCGCACGCGGCCCAAGTGCCCGTCGGCGTGACCTCGATTGGCCGCGACGGTGAGGATCGTGACCAGGTCTTTTTGTTCCCCAAGCCGCCGGTGCTGATTTGGCCCGGCAGCTTGGTCGCGACCGCCCGTGACACCTTGGTGCGCGCCAAGCTGCGCTTCAAGCTGCTGGGCAGCACCGGCATCGATTCGCCGATGGGCGAGATCGTCATCGTCAAGGCCTTGGAATACGGCGAGATGGAGATTGCCGGCGCCTCGCGCAGCAGCGATCAACTCAAGGTGATTCAGCGCCTGAAACAGGCCGGCTGCGAATTGATTGTGCTGGACGGCGCGCTGGGCCGCAGCCATCACGCCTCGCCGGCGATTGCCGACGGCGTGATTCTGGCGACCGGTGCTGCGATTGGCGGCGGCATGCAGGACGTGATCCGCAAGACCCGCGACCGGCTGGCGATTCTGGGCATTGCGCGCGTGCCGGCCGAGCTGGGTGCGCGCGTGCAGGACTTGTTCAACAAAGGCGGTGTGGCCTTGTGGGATCACGCCGGCACGCCGCTGTTCCAGGCCGAAATTGCCAGCCTGAACGCCGCCGCGACGCTGATGAGCTTCGCCGAACGGGATGTGGGCGCCATTGCGGTCAGCGGCGCGGTCGGTCGCCAACTCTGGCGGGCCATGTCCAGCCTGGGTGCCTTGAAGCCGGGGCTCAGTATCGTCGTCGCCGACGGCACCAAGCTCTTTGTCGACGCCCTCGACGTGCAGGCCTTTTGCAAACAAGGCGGCAGCCTGTTTGGCTACCGCAGCATCCGCATCCTGGGCCTGACGTTGAACCCGTTCTCGCCGATGGGCGGCAGCTTCAGCGGCGCGGAATTCCTGGCCGAAGCCGAAACATCCTTCCCCGGCTACGACGTCTGCGACGTGCTGCTTTCTGATCAGCAACAACAACTACAACAAGGAGCCGACCACGATGTCGCAACTTCAGCTTGACACCGCGCAGATAGATCGCGCCCGCGAATCGGCGCGCCGCATTGCGCGCAGCGTCTTCGACGAGATGAGCCAGTTCACCACCACCACGGTCGAGCGCGCCACGCTGCGCTTGCTCGGCGTGGACGGCGTCGACGAAAACTATGTGCCGCTGCCGAACCGCGTGGTTGACCAACTGAAGGCGCAGAATCTGCTTCAACATGGCGCGGCTTGGGTGGTAGCCGGTGCGATGCAAGAAAAGGGCCTTAGCGCCCAAGGCGTAGCCGAGGCCGTAGCCGCCGGCACGCTGACGCTCACGCTGCCAAAGGATGGCGAGGCTGCCCGCCGCATGGCTGAGAAAGAGGCGCAAAGCCGCTGCGAGCAAATCGCCGGCCAGCGCAGCTACCGTGCTAGCGAGATCAAGAACAATGGCGAAGCGCCCACGCCCTGGCTGTACTTGATCGTCGCCACCGGCAATATCTATGAAGACGTGACGCAGGCCTGCGCCGCCGCCGAGCAAGGCGCCGACATCATCGCGGTGATCCGCTCGACCGGGCAGAGCCTCTTGGACTATGTGCCTTACGGCGCCACCACCGAAGGCTTCGGCGGCACCTATGCGACGCAGGAGAACTTCCGCCTGATGCGCAGCGCACTGGACGCGGTGGGCAAGAAGCTGAATCGCTACATCCGGCTCACCAATTACTGCTCCGGCCTGTGCATGCCCGAGATCGCCGCCATGGGCGCGATGGAGCGGCTGGACATGATGCTGAACGACTCGATGTACGGCATCATCTTCCGCGACATCAATATGAAGCGCACCTTTATCGACCAGTTCTTCTCGCGCATGGTCAATGCCTATGCCGGCATCATCATCAACACCGGCGAAGACAACTACCTGACCACGGCCGACGCCTATGACGCGGCCCACACCGTCTTGGCCTCGCAGCTGATCAATGAGCAGTTCGCCTATCTGTCGGGACTCAAACCCGATCAGATGGGACTGGGCCACGCGTTCGAGATCCACCCCGAGTTGGAGAACGGTTTTCTGTGGGAGATTGCGCATGCACAGCTGGTGCGTCAGGTCTTCCCCGAGGCCTGCCTGAAATACATGCCGCCGACCAAACACATGACCGGCAATATCTTCAAGGGCCATGTGCAGGACACCTTGTTCAATGTGGTCAGCACGCTGACGAATCAGAATATCCACCTCTTGGGCATGATGACCGAGGCCATCCACACGCCGTTTATCCAGGACCGCTTTTTGGCCATCCAAAATGCACGTTATGTGTTCGGCACCATGAAGGACTTGAATTCCGAGATCGAGTTCAAGCGCGGCGGCAAGATTGAGCTGCGGGCGCAGGAAGTGCTGGCCGAGACCGAGGCTGTTCTTGCGCAGATCGAGCAGACGGGCTTGCCCGCCGCGATCGGCAAGGGGACCTTCGCCGAGATCTCGCGCACGCCAACCGGCGGCAAGGGTCTGGACGGCGTGATTGCCAAAGCGGCCGACTACTTCAACCCCTTCCCTGCTTTGATGTTGAAGGGAGGGCTGTGAGATGTCTGACATGACAAACACTCAGGCCAGCGACCAAATCCCTGAACAATGGGTCAAGCCTTACGGCGACACGCTGGACGACGGCCGCGTGCAGCTGTCCTTCACGCTGCCCGTGCCCTTGGACGAAACCGCCAAGGAAGGCGCCAAGATGCTGGCGCTGCAAATGGGCCTGGAAGAACCGGCCGTCGTGCATGCCGAGGCCATGGGCAGCGGCTTCTCCTTCTTCGTCGTTTACGGCCAGAGCAAACACCGGGTCGACCTGAGCAAACTCAAGGTCGCCAAGCCCGAGTTTGAGGTGCTGGACAAGGCCGGCGTTGACGCGCTGATCGCCGAAAAAATGGGCCGCCGCATGGTGGTCGTCGGCGCTTGCATCGAGACCGACGCGCACACCGTCGGCATCGACGCGATCATGAATATGAAGGGCTATAACGGCCACAAGGGCTTGGAGAGTTATCACGAGATCCGCGCCATCAACCTCGGCGCGCAGGTCGACTCCGAGGACTTGATCAGCCGCGTGATCGAAGAAAAGGCCGACGTGATCCTGGTCTCGCAGGTGGTGACGCAGAAGAATATCCACCTCGACAATCTGACCAAGCTATCCGATCTGCTGGAAGCCGAAGGCCTGCGCGACAAGGTCATCCTGATCGTCGGCGGCCCGCGCATCAGCCATGAGTTGGCCAAGGAGCTGGGCTATGACGCGGGCTTTGGAACCAAGACCTATGCAGAGGACGTCGCATCTTTTGCGATTCACGAATGGATCAAGAGGAAAGCAGCATGACTGAGCAAATTACGAGCTTGATTCGGCTTCGCATGAGCGCCCACGACGCCCATTACGCCGGCAATCTGGTCGACGGCTCGCGCATGTTGAACCTGTTCGGCGATGTGGCCACCGAGTTGCTGATTCGCAGCGACGGCGACGAAGGGCTCTTCGTCGCCTACGACAAGGTCGAGTTCCTGGCCCCCGTTTTAGCCGGCGACTATATCGAGGCGACCGGCAGCATCGTGACCATGGGCAAGTCCTCACGAAAAATGGTGTTCGAGGCCCGCAAGGTGATCAGCGCCGCCAACATCCCAGGTCAGGTGTCGGCCGCCGATGTCTTGGCCGAACCTGTGGTCGTCTGCCGTGCCTCGGGCACTTGTGTGGTGCCGGTCGGCTTTCAGCGCAAATGAGTAGCAACAAGCTGATCATCACCGCCGCGCTGACCGGCGCCGAGGTCACGCGCGAGCAACAGCCCGCGCTGCCGATCACGCCGGACGAGATCGCCGACGCGGCTGCCGAATGCGCGCTGGCCGGTGCGGCCATCGTCCACGTGCATGGCCGCTTGGCCGATGGCAGCTCGACGCAAGACAAAGAAATTTACCGCCAGATCATCGAGAAAACGCGCGAGCGCTGCGATGTGATCGTGCAGGTCTCCACCGGCGGCGCGGTCGGCATGACGCCGCAAGAGCGGCTGGCACCGGTGACACTGCGCCCAGAGATGGCGACGCTGTCGATGGGCACGGTCAACTTCGGCGGCGATGTGTTCATGAACCACCCGGCCGATATGGAAGTGTTTGCGGCTGCGATGACTGAATACGGCGTCAAACCCGAGTTCGAAATCTTCGACAGCGGCATGCTAACGACCACGCTGCGCTGGCTCAAGAAAGGCATCGTCCAAGGCCCCTTGCACTTCGACTTCGTGCTCGGCATCCCCGGCGGCATGGCCGGAACGCCCGAAGCCCTGATGTATCTGCGCTCACAACTGCCTGCGGACAGCAGCTGGACGGTGGCCGGCATTGGCGCGGCGCAGCTGCCCTTGGCCACGCTGGCCATCGTGCTGGGCGGCCATGTGCGGGTCGGCTTTGAGGACAATGTCTACTTCCGCAAGGGCGAGCTGGCCCGCAGCAATGCTCAGTTAGTCGAGCGCATCGCATTGATCGCGCAGCAGTTGGACCGGCCGTTGGCGACGCCGGATGAAGCCAGGGCGATGTTGGGGATCAGCAAGCGCTGATCGATCAATCAGGCCTTGACGGCGGTCAGGCGCAAATACTTGCCCATCAGCGTCTCTTTACTTTCCACATGCGCCGGATTGACCGGGATACAGGCCACTGGGCAGAGCTGCACACATTGCGGCTCATCGAAATGACCGACGCATTCGGTGCATTTGCTGTGCTCTATCTGGTAGAACTCCTCGCCCATGGAGATCGCCCCGTTCGGGCATTCGGGCTCGCAGACGTCGCAGTTGATGCATTCGTCGGTAATCATCAGTGCCATATCGTTCCCCTCAGCCCTGAGCCTGCAGACGCTTTTTCAAGCGGTCCAGCACCGAGGCTGACACAAACTTGGAAACATCACCGCCGAGGCTGGCAATCTCGCGCACAAAGGTGCTTGATATAAATTGATACTGGTCTGAGGGCAGCATGAACACCGTCTCCACATCAGCCATCAGTTGGCGATTCATGCCGGCCATTTGGAACTCGTAATCGAAGTCACTGGCAGCGCGCAGGCCGCGCACCAGCACCTTACCTCCTTGGCTCGCCACAAAGCTGCTCAACAGTCCATTGAAGGGCAGCACCTCGACATTGGGATATTTGGTAGCCAGCTCGCGAGCAATCTCCAGGCGCTCGTCGACGGAAAACATCGTCTTCTTGTGATGGCCGGCCGCCACCGCGATGATCAGCCGCCCGAACAAACGGCTGGCGCGGCGCATCAGGTCTTCGTGACCCAAGGTCATCGGATCGAAGGTCCCGGGATAGACGGCGGTGAGAAGGGTCACAGAGCTCAATCAGTGGATTCAAGACTGAGGATTATCCCCGCTGCTTGGCGAGGCCTTGCGCAGCAACTGAAACTGCACCGCGCCAGCCTTGCCCGCCCGCCAGGCTTCCAAGCCCAACTCGGCCGGCGCCGCGATCAGGTCGGGCGCTTCCAGATAGATGAAGCCACCCTGCACCAAAAGCGGCGCAGCGGCGCGCAGGGCAGGCAGGAACAGCTCTTGCTGGAATGGTGGGTCGAGCAGGATCAGCTCAAAACGGGCCGGCGCGCAGCGGCCCATCCAGCCCAAGGCATCACTGCATTCAACGCGCAGACTGTCAGCCTTTAACCTTAGCTTGCTGGCGCTCAGGCTACGTGCCAATTCGGCGTCACGCTCCAACAGTAAGACCTCGGTTGCGCCGCGCGAAGCGGCCTCGAAACCAAGCGCGCCGCTGCCGGCAAAGGCATCCAACACGCGCCAGCCGTCCAGGTCTTGGCCCAACCAGTTGAACAGGGTTTCGCGCACGCGGTCTGGCGTCGGGCGAAGACCGGGCTTGTCCGCCACCGGCAACTTGGAGCGTTTCCATTGCCCGCCAATGATGCGCACCTCGCGAGAGCCCATGCGCGGCGCGCCCGCTGCCTTTTGGGTGTGCGCCGAAATCGCCTTGGCCGCCGTGCTGGATTTGGGCCGATTCACAGGCGCACCGGAATGCCCCGCGCTGCCATCAAGGCCTTGGCCTCGGCAACGGTGTGGTGGCCGTAATGAAAAATGCTGGCAGCCAGCACCGCGTCGGCGCCGCCGATTTGCACGCCGTCGGCCAGGTCATCCAGCGAGCCGACGCCGCCCGAGGCAATCACCGGCACCGCCACCGCATCGCTGACCGCGCGGGTCAGTTCCAGATCGAAACCGCTGCGCGTACCGTCGCGGTCCATGCTGGTCAGTAGGATTTCACCAGCGCCGAACGAAGCCATCTGGCGCGCCCAGGCGATAGCGTCGAGGCCGACGTTTTTGCGCCCGCCGTGGCTGTAGATATCCCAGCCGGGGCCCCGCGCAGCCAAGTCATCGCCTTGCCGGCGCTTCGCGTCGATCGCGACGACTATGCACTGAGCGCCATACTTGTCGGACGAATCCCGTATCACTTGCGGGTTGGCAATCGCCGCCGAATTGAACGACACCTTGTCGGCACCGGCGTTCAGCAAGCGCCGCACATCGGCGACCTCGCGCACGCCACCGCCTACGGTCAAGGGGATGAAAACCTGCGATGCCACCGCCTCGATGATGTGCAAGATCAGGTCGCGCCCGTCGCTGGTCGCGGTGATGTCCAGAAAGGTCAGCTCGTCGGCGCCCTGCTCGTTGTAGCGGGAGGCGATCTCGACCGGATCGCCGGCGTCACGCAATTCGGTGAAGTTGATGCCCTTGACGACCCGACCACCGGTCACGTCAAGGCAGGGAATGATGCGTTTAGCCAGCATGGGTTCGGAAAAATCTTCAGCCGAGGCCGAGTTCATCGGCGCGCGCTTGGCCGGCCGTGAAATCCAGATCGCCGGTGTAGATGGCGCGGCCGCAGATCACGCCCTCGATGCCCTCGTCTTCAACCGCGCAGAGCGCGTCAATATCGGCCAGATTGGCCAAGCCGCCAGAAGCGATGACGGGGATGGTCAGCGCCTGCGCGAGCTTAACCGTCGCCTCGATATTGATGCCGCTGAGCATGCCGTCGCGGCCGATGTCGGTGTAGATCACGCCTTCGATGCCATAGCCCTCGAACTTGCGCGCCAGGTCGATCACCTCATGGCCGGTCAGCTTGCTCCAGCCGTCGGTGGCGACCTTGCCGTCCTTGGCGTCGAGGCCGACGA
>JADMJQ010000337.1 GCA_018780415.1 Roseateles sp.
CGGGCCGCATTCTCGGCTTCCAAATGAGCTCTATCCCGCTCCCAAGCCTCATTCTGAAGCCGGCTTTGTTCTAATAGAATTTCGTGCTGCTCCCGGACGCTGGCATCCTTTTCAAACAACGTCTGAGCATGCTCTGTCAGACAATTTCTAGTAGAGAAAAGCTCCATCTTCATCACGTCGTTCTGACGCTCAGCGCGATGAGCCCTCTCTGTAGCTTCCAGCAAACGCACCTGAGTCGCCTCTAGAAGTCGACCCAAATCGAGATGAGCCAATAGGGGCACCTGTTCGCGCTGTTCAGCAATCTGTTCATCGAACTGTTCGGGTTGTTCACGAGGCTGTTCGCGGCCTTGTTCAGACTGTTCACGCGAACAAGCCCAGTCTCGTACACTTTCGCGCAACACCAAAATCTTCTTGGTTTTACCGCTGTTCTCGGTACGGATCTGCAGTTCACCACGCTGAACAGCCCTAAACAGGGTGGGCCTGCTAACACCAACTAATTCAGCCGCTTCGCGGAGAGTAATGAACACGTCCATGAACAGACATTACGTTCTTGTGAACTGGCTGCCTCCCCCAATAATGAAAAAGATTCTAGCTAACGGTCTGTTCAAAGACTGTTCGTGAACAGGGCTTTGAATAGACCGTGAACACCTTTAGGCAAAGAGCATGAACAGGCTTGAACAACATGAACAGTACCTGCCATGTCCAGAACAGCATCTATTTCTCAAACTCCAATGCAATTTTTTCAAGTCTTTTCGATTTTGTGTTCGCTGGTTGAATAGTCTTCAGTACGCTAACATAGGATGTCGTTGCCTGAAATAGCTCTGTCTGGCAAGACCTGCCTCCCCATCGGAAGCGCAGCAAATCTACAAAAGAGCCCACAAAAGCAAAAAGGACTCGGTTGGCGCCGAGTCCTCAGTAGCTGATGAACATCCTTGTGATAAAAAAAACAACCTGGAAAACTTACAACCTCAGGTTATCACAAGGATGCTCACCGGTCTAGTGTTTTATTGCCTCCGGGAGAGATTTTTTTGTGAATAACCTTCAAACCCAGGTAACGACCTGGGATACATCAGCATGGGTTTGGTCCAGCGCTCCCGATCCGGGGGTGAGCCACTAGCGTGCTCGCTGGACTGGAAGCACTTCGGCAATCGGGTAAGCTCCATAAAGCCAGGATCGTTGGCTACAAGGGCGGGCTTAAGCTTGTTGCGTGCTGTCCATTTCACGATGAGTCCACGCCCAGCTTCGCCGCCTTTGACGATGGCGGCTATCACTGCTTGGGTTGCGGCGCCTCGGGCGTGATATCGCGAACCGACGGCAGCGAAGACGATCTTATGCATCATCTCAGCCTGGTAGGCACGGCTGAAGACATCCAGTTCAAGGCAAAATCCCAGGCCGCCAGGCAGAGCACAGAACTTGAACCCGCGCTACTGCACCGCGCCTATCAGGCCGCCCTGGCGGCGATACCGTTGGGTTGGGCGGAACGCCACCACCTGCTCGGGCGCGGTCTTTCCCCAGAGGATGTGGAGGCGATGGCGGCCCAAGGCTATCGGAGCGCGCCCAGGGCCTGGCCCTTGCGTAACGCCGTGGCGGAAGCGGCGGTGGCGGCCGTGGGTCCCGAAGCCGCCCGCTCCCTGCCCTTTTTGCAGCCTTCCCGGCGATCGCTGATCGGCTTCACCTGCGCGGATATCCCCGGCCTGCTGGTGCCGGTGCGAAATGCGGCCGGCCAGATCATTGCCTGCAAGGTTCGCCTGGTGGACCAGGGTAAATCCAGGTTTTTGTGGTGGAAGGCTCGTCACAGTAGCGCCAGCACCGGAGCTCCCATCCATGTGAGCCAGGGCCCGAGGGCAAGGCTGGCGGTGGTGGTGGAGGGACCGATCAAGGCCGACGTGGTGGCCCTTTTGTGGCCCCGAATTTACGGAGAAGCGGTGACCGTGCTGGCCATCCCGGGCGCCAGCGCTCACGCCGGCCTGGTGGAGTCTCTCCATCAGCTGGGGCTGAATCGAGTGGTGCTGGCTTTGGACCCCGACCCAGCCGGTCGCAAGGCCAGCGAAGAGATTCAGCCCCGTCTGGAACGGGCCGGTTTTTCAGTGGAAACCAGTTCCTGGCCCGAAGAGTTTGGCAAAATCGATGATTTTCTGGCCAACCAGAATGCCCCCCATTCTTTGCTGGTCCGAACCGGTTATGAAG
This sequence comes from Roseateles sp., assembly GCA_018780415.1. Taxonomy (GTDB): domain Bacteria; phylum Pseudomonadota; class Gammaproteobacteria; order Burkholderiales; family Burkholderiaceae_C; genus Paucibacter_A. Next base: position 2,188 of record JADMJQ010000337.1, read on the forward strand.
CCAAGATAGAGCCCCCGGTCGTGAAACCCTTTGCCACCATGGAAGCGGCTCGCGCCGCCGCCCGGCCCTGGCTACAAGACGCTCTCACCGGTCCACGTGGCTCGGTGTATCATATGGCCCTGGAGATGGGCGGCGGCAAAACCCACCTGGCCGTTCAACTGATCAACGAGCTGTACGACTCCGGCAAACTCAAGGGTCAGGTGGGGCTGTTCACCACGCGCCATGAGCAGGGCGAGCAGTTTGAGGCTACCCAGGATTGGGCCAGACACTACGGAGCCACCTACGGCTTTGAAAACGGAGAGCCTACCGCCAAATCTCCGTGCAAAGAACCCCGGCGCATGCTGACGGTGGTGAACTCAGGAGCGCCCACCAAACTGGCCTGCGAACTGTGCCCCCAGCGTCCCGCCTGCGTCTCCAACTTTGCCCGAAATCCCGGCGAGCCATTTCTGCTGGCCCAAAAAGCCACCATGAAAGACCGGCATCTCTACAACGCCAACTCTTTGCGCGATCCCTCCGTGATAGCCAGGCTCTCCACCCTTCTCCTCGACGATCTCGATCTGGAGCGAACTCTGGTCGATCACGTTCTTCTCGACCTCGATCAACTCAAAAAGGCCCTGCTCTGGTCGGAGAGAGATCCCGAGTATGCCGCCATGCGCCCTTTGTTAAAAGCGCTGTGGGTGGTTTTTCCCTCGCTGCCCGCCAAACGATTTTGCTACGATGCGCCCCGCCTCAATGGGGAAGCCCTGCAGAACGCTCTGGCCACAGAGTTGGGCGGCCTGGACCGCCTGTTTGGCGAATTGGAAAGCGCCGTCACGGCCAAAGATCCCCATCCCTTGAGCCTGGCTGGGGAGGTTCGCGCCGATATCCCCCACCGCGGCTTTGTGCGCCTGGCCCAGCGTCTGCTTGAGGAGCTGCGCCAACGGGGCCAAACCAGTTGGAATCCTATGGTTCATTTGAAACCGGAAGGCATCTCCGTGTGGACCCGTGCCCGAGTGGACTTTACCGGCAAGACCGTGATCCTTTTGAATGCCAGCCATAGCGCAGAGCAGTATCAGAGAGTGTTTCCTGGCGCCACCGTGCAGGTGTTTCATGGCCGCGTGGTCATGCCCCAACGAACCAAAGTTGCCCAGATTCCGGCAGGTCCCTAC
>JADMJQ010000140.1 GCA_018780415.1 Roseateles sp.
GGACGGCAACTACGACGGCCGCTACGCCTGGATCAACGACAAGATCAACAGCCGTATCGCGCGCATCCGCCTCGACTACTTCATTTGCGACAAGATCACCGAGTTGCCCAATGTGCAGGGTTTCCACGGCATCTTCCCGGACAAGGCCGACCCGGTTGACCCGAAGATCAACTACACCACCCGGGTCTTCTGCGGCGGTGAATTCGCCACGCCGCTGCCGAACAATGTCGGCTCGGAAGACGCCGCCACCTACCGCTCAATGTTCAGCTGCGTGGACGCCGAGAGCATGGAAGTGCGCTGGCAGGTGCTGATCGACGGCAATTGCGATCTGACCGCGACCTCCTACGACGGTAAGTTGGCAGCGACCAACCAGTACAACACCGAGATGGGCGCGAAGTACGAGGACATGATGTCGGCCGAGCGCGACGCCTGCCTGTTCTTCAACATCGCGCGGATTGAGGAAGCCGTCAAGGCCGGCAAGTTCAAGACCTATGGCGACTCCAAGGTGCCGGTGGTGGACGGCACCCATGCCGCCAACAAAGACCCCAAGACCGCCCTGACCGCCTATGTGTCGGTGCCCAAGAACCCGCACGGCGTCAACGCCACACCGGACGCCAAGTACTTCATCTGCGCCGGCAAACTCTCGCCCACCGGCACCGTGATCGAACTCGCCAAGGTGCTGGATTACTTCGACGGCAAGCTGGACTCGGCCGACAAGGCCGTCGTGGCCGAGGTCGAACTGGGCCTGGGCCCCTTGCACACCGCCTTTGACGGCCGCGGCAATGCCTACACCACGCTGTTCCTGGACAGCCAGGTGGTCAAGTGGAATGTCGAGGCAGCGATCAAATTCCATGCCGGCGACAAGAGCGCGAAGTATGTGGTCGACCGCATCGACGTGCAGTACCAGCCAGGCCACGTCAACGCCAGCCAATCGGAAACCCGCGCCGCCGACGGCAAGATCTTGGCGGTTGGCTGCAAATTCTCCAAGGATCGCTTCCTGCCGGTCGGCCCGCTGCACCCTGAGAACGAACAGCTGATCGATATTTCCGGCGACAAGATGGTGCTGCTGGCAGACCACCCGGTGCGGGGTGAGCCGCATGACTTCATCATCTTCAAGCGCGAGCTGCTCAGCCCCAAGCAGGTCTACAACCTCGACGACTTCCCCAACGCCATCAAGGACCCCAAGGAGTCGGGCGTGTTCCGCAAGGGCAATAAGGTTGAGGTCAAGATGACCAGCCAGGCACCGGCCTTCAGCCTGCGTGACTTCAAGTTGAAAAAGGGCGATGTGGTGACCCTGACGCTGACCAACTTGGACAAGATCGAGGACTTGACCCACGGCTTTGCTATTCCCCGCCACAACGTCAACTTCATCGTCAACCCGCAAGAGACCGCCTCGGTCACCTTCGTGGCCGACAAACCCGGCGTGTACTGGTGCTACTGCACCCACTTCTGCCATGCGCTGCATTTAGAGATGCGTACGCGGATGATCGTCGAAGCGTAAAGGATGGCAACTCTTCTACTGCGCGGCCGCCATGCGTCGTTGGAAGAATGCTCGGGATCCTCACGTACAGGAAGTACGTTCCGGTCCCTGCGCTTCTCCCGCCTAGCCTGACAGCCGCTCGCTACGAAGATTTGCAATCCTTGCATCGGGCTGGCCCTAAGCAGCGCGCGGACTCGAGCCCCGCCGCTGCCTGTTTGGTAAGTTAGAAAGAGTCGATGAAATTGCAATTTCCGGGTTTGGCGGCCAAGGTAGCTTTCTACCTGGCCGCATTTTTGTTCCTTGGTTTGGGTGGCAACACCGCGCAGGCAGGGGCGTATGAAGCCCAGCTGCCGCCCGACCTGCACACCGCCAAGGATATGTGCGCCATCCTGCCCTGCGCGGCCGTCTTCCCCGGCGCCAAGAGCTTCTCCGAGCGACTCGGCTCGCCGCCCTACGTCGAGGCTTATGGTGAGGCCCAGCCCGACGGCAAAAAGCCCCTGCTCGGCTATGTGATGCTGTCCACCGATATCACCGACACGCCGGCCTACTCCGGCAAGCCGGTGGTGACGCTGATAGGCATGGACATAACAGGTCATTTTGTTGGCACCCAGGTGCTCAAGCATTCGGAGCCGATTTTGCTGCTGGGCATCCCGGAATCGGCGCTGCTCAAGTTCAACGCCCAATACATCGGAAAATCGGTCGCTGACAAGATCGAGGTCGGCCAATCGCGCCCCGATGAAGGCGTGTTGGGCCTGGACGCGATCTCCGGCGCCACCGTCACCGTGATCGCGCAAAACCAGGTCATGCAGGCCTCGGGCCAAGCGGTGGCACGCCAGGTCGGCATTCTGGCGCCGACGGTTCGTGAGCCGGCCAGCTTCGCCGTCAAGCAGCAGGTCTTCACCTGGGCGGAGCTGATCAAGCTGGGCGCCGTGCAGCAACTGCGCATCAAGCCCGAACAGCTCGGGCTGGAGCATGGCACCGAGCCCTTTATCGAACTCTGGTTTGGTGATTTGAATCACCCCGATGTCGGCGCCAGCCTGCTCGGCGCGCAAAGTTGGCAAAAGCTCCATGCGCAGTTGAAGCCAGGCGAGCATGCGTTCTTCGTCGTGCGCAGTGCCGGCATTGAATCATTCAAGGGCTCGGGCTTTGTACGCGGCGGCCTCTATGACCGCGTACAGGTCAAGCAGGGTGCCGACTCGTTTACCTTCCGCGATCTGGACTATCTGAACCTGTATGGCCTAGCAGCCGCCGGCGCGCCGCGCTTCGATGAATCAGCGATTTTCATCATTCGCTCCAAAGCCTTTTCGGCGGCTCATCCCTGGAAGCTGGCCTTTCTGGGCAACCGCGTCGACCGCGCCAGCGGCACCAGAAGCTTCACCAGTTTTGACGCCAAGATCTGGCTGGCCGACAGCCTGCTGGTGGGTGGCCGACCCGCGCTCCAAGAGGACGCCGCGCCCTGGGTGCAGGTGTGGAAAACGCGCGCCATTGAAATCACGCTGTTCATCGCCCTGCTATTAACAGTGACCATCGTCTACGCGTTCAGAGAGAAGCTGACACGGTTATCGACCCACAAAAACAAATGGCCGGTCAACGTCTTCAAATACAGCGCCTGGGCCTTGAGCATTGGCTTTGTCGGTTTCGGGGCGATGGCCCAACCGTCCATCACCCAGGTCTTGACCTGGTTCCACGCGCTGCTGTTCCAGTGGACCTGGTCGTTATTCCTGACCGACCCCTTCATCTTCGTGTTCTGGATCTTCATCATCCTGACCGTGTTCTTATTCGGACGCGGCCTGTTCTGCGGTTGGATGTGCCCATTTGGTTCGCTGTCGGAAGCGATCT
>JADMJQ010000275.1 GCA_018780415.1 Roseateles sp.
TTCATCAGGCGGCAACAGTCCTCGATCGACGCGTACTACCGCAGCTACCCGCTGCAGGCGGCGGCGATCTATTTCCTGGTGTATGTCGCGGTGACGGCGCTGTCGCTCCCCGGGGCGACGATCATGACGCTCGCCGGCGGCGCCGCCGGGCAGGTGAAGACCGCGCTGACCGATGCGACGGACTGGGCACTGGAGCGCTTACCCAGCGAACAGGTAAAGGCCGGCGCGGGTGAAGCTGCATCGCGGGCATATGTTGCCGCACGGCAAGCGGCGAGCTGGACCCAGGATCACCTGCCGAACGGCGATCAGGTGAAAACAGTCGCGGGTGAGGCGGCCGCGCAGGCGCTCGCCGCAGCCCGTAAGGCTACGGCATCGACGCGCGAGCGGTTGCCGAGTGCGGAGCACGTGAAGACTCAAGCGGCCGAAGTCGCGGGCTTGGCCGCCGAGCGGACGGCCGATGCGGCGAAGAGGGGGCTGGCGTGGGCGAAAGAACAGGTTGCGGCTCGTTTGCCCAAACGGGACAAAGAACCGCCCGACACGCAATAGCATCCAGCGGCTGTTGCCCTCGGACAGCGCGGATCATCGTGCTTGAAAACTCCCTGCGGAGGTGTTCTCACACAGCCTCAGTCGGGACAGCCCGGTCGCGGAATTTGCCGTCGGAAGCCGCTGATCAGGAAGGTTTGGTACACCTGGGTGGAAGCTGCCGGGCACGTTCGCGTACTGACGCTCCCGGCCAGAACCTGTCATTCGGACTCTCCGAGGGGGCAGCGGCGGATCAACTCAGTGCAAAATGCGGCGATATCAGGAGGGACCATGCACGACGATGACATCACTATCACTGCAACTTTGGCCCCGGAAGTCGCGCTGCAGCTTGCCCAGTTCTGTAAGCGGAGTACGTTTGATCAGTTCTTGGCACTCACTGAGGCTCATCTGCCGGCCGAAGAACGAGCGACACGGGCACATCAGATGATTGCCGGCATCGATGCTGTTTCGCGCGCATTGGCGGAAGCTGGCTACGCACCGCGGTAGGCGGCTGCGATGTGAAAAGCATCGCGCTTATGTGGATCTGCGGGCTAGCGCTCTAGATCAACGCTTGCGCTCGTAGTCGCGAGCCGCTTTCACGATGGGCTTGGCCCAGTCTGGCGTACGTTCAAGGTCCTCGACTGCACGGGGAAATTGGACAGCGCCGGCTTGTGCGTGCAGGACCAGCATCGGGTTCGATACTGGGTCTCCCGGTGCCGCATCGGTGCTGTTATCGAAAACCCGCAGCTCGCTCAACTTGGGCATCAGGTCGATGAGATTCAGCGGCGCGCGGACCCAGCGCTCGCGGATCTTGGCCTCTGGAATGTCGTGTCCGCCAGCTACCACCCGGGCGGCCACACGGGCGATGTGCTTCTCAGGCGAGGCCAGGCCGCAGAACCAGACCAAAACGTCGTGCGTCTGGGCGGCCGCAGCGATCTTTTGGGTCATCGTCGAGCCCCCCAGGGTCGTCTCGAAGGCGTGACTGAGCCCCGCCGCAACGGCCCGGTCGATCAAGTTCACGCCGTGTTGCCACGCGCACGCGTTGGCCTCGCCGGCGGACATGCCGCCTTGAACGAGTATGCGGGTGTAGGTATCGGGGTTAAACCAGGTCATCCCAGCCCTGCGCAGCATGATGTGGCCGCCGATGGAACTTTTGCCTGCGCCGTTGACACCGGCCAGCACCAGCAGAACGGGCCGCCCCATCAGTAGCTTTGTCCCGCAATGACCTCGCCATGCAAGTCGAGCGGCAAGCTGAAGGCCTGCCGCAGCCTGTCGCCGGCATCAGGCTGCTTGAGCACCGCCAATTCCTCATCGAAGGCACGCGTCAGTTGCTCCAGCTTGCTCTGGTCATCGCGCTGGACACGCTCGGCCAGCTCGGTGAGCAAACTGTACTCATGCAAAGACAAGATCACGGCCTCGGGCCTTTCGTGGTTGGTCATCAACACCTTGCCCGTCGCATCGACGACATTCATCACACCACGCCAGCCCTCACGCTTGACGTCCGAGATGGGCTTGCGCTGCAGCCGTGCAAACAGCTCCTCGCTTGCAGGCTGAATAGCAGTGGCCATGATCGGATCCCCCAAGGAAAGTTGCAGACTGATCTTATTATGGCCTAATTACCCTATTCATATTGCTATGGCCCAAATTCTCCATTTACTGCCAATGTGGCACTGTAGGGACGGTACCTTCTTCCACCGGTTGGGCCACAGCGAGCCATTTCGGGTCACAGCAAACGCCACAAGCCGCATGCCATGGGCCATTTCGACCCCCGGCGCGACATGAGTTCCAAATCCTGCTGCACAGCCAGCCTAGACAGCTAGCCTCCCCCCGAAAGTAGGAACCCGTCAGTGGGATAGAACATCTGTGGCACATCGCCGAAGCTGTAGCTACTCAAGGAGACGGCGATGAACCACCATTTTCAGGAACAAAACCCCCAATCCGAGACAGCTGTCCTTGCGCGCTTTATGGCTGCTACGACGATCATCTTTCGGCGCAAGGAACCTGCTATCAGAGGCCTGGAGGTCAGTGACTCAACTTGGGAAGCTTGGGAGGCAGCGGTTTGCAAGGAACAGCAAGAGTTGCCGAGCGACTCATTCCAGCGAACGTAACTGGCAATCCGGCAACTTGACTCAGGATTGCTGCATTTTCCGCAGCGGCTACGGCTTAGCCGCCGCGCACACTAATCATGGTGTCGCCTCAAATTCCGCCTGGTCCATGCACGCGCTGGTCGCCATGACCACCCGGCACCACCACGCCTGCGGGAACACGAGACCACCCCCGTGATCTTGCTGGCCGGCCACCACGATGTTGCGCCCTGAGATGTACAGCACGCGCGCCCGGTACAGATCGGGCAGCGCGAAACCGCTCAACGTCGCAAACACGGGCGCACCGTCATGATCCTCCCAGGGTCGCAGCTTGTGGATCAACAAGAGCCCACGTGCTGAACAGCTGGCCCGCACTTCGGCCTTGGGACGTCTTACGCCTTTGTTCCTGAGTTCGACGATATCGACTAACATATGACTGTTTATTTATACAGTGTTTATGTTAGCCTGAGGTCGAACATGATTTTGAACTTGAACGATCCAAGCAGCATCGTGGCTTGGTGGAAGGTATTGCCCGAGCGGCATGGCGCGCAGTTGTTGGCCTTTGGCCGGCTCAGGCCTCAGTTCAGTTCGCCTATCCGGACGGCATTAAAACGTATCAAGTCCGATCCGGAATATGGCGCTGTGTATGCGCGCTGCGCGGCGGCCGATCTGATGGCGGCAAGGCTTGGTGATGCTGGCGAAAGGTTC
>JADMJQ010000215.1:0-30277 GCA_018780415.1 Roseateles sp.
TTTGATCAAGCAGGCGGCCTGATGGCCGAGGCGACAACTACCTTGACACACGCCGTTGGCGACCGCAAGAGAAGTAGGTCGGCCGCCGGGACGAACTCCCGGCATCGTACGGGTAGAGCAATCGCGCCGAGCCGATGAATCCTGGAGAGTTGTCGCTGAACGAATTTCCGCCCCGGGCACAACCCCGCCAACCCTGCTCCGCCGGATTGAGCCCATTGCAAATGTTCATTGGAATGAAAGAAAAAAGGCCTGCAATGCTTGTCACGCATTGCAGGCCTTGATTAGCTTCCTGAACCTATTCGACTCAAGCGGCCGACTTCCACTGCGCCATCAGCCCATCCCACTTGGCCCGCGCCGCATGCAGATGGCGCTCCTTGACGTGACCATAGCCGCGAATCTCTTCGGGGATGCGGGCGATCTCGGTAGCTAGGTTCAAGCGCTCGCTCGTCAAGCCCTTGGCCAGGATGGCCTCGATGCTGGCGCGGTACTCGCCAATCAGCGCGCGTTCCATCTTTCGCTCGGCCGTGTAGCCGAAGATGTCGAACGCGCCGCCGCGCAGACCCTTGAACTTGGCCAGCAGGCCGAAGGCCGGCCGGATCCAGCCGCCCATCTGCTGCTTGATCAACTCGCCCTTGGCATTCTTCTTGGCCAGCAGCGGCGGTGCCAGGTGATGCACCAGCTTGTAGTCACCCTCGAACTGGCCGGCCACCTTGGCCAGGAACTTGGCGTCGGTGTGCAGGCGCGCAACTTCGTACTCGTCCTTGTAGGCCATCAACTTGAACAGATAGCGTGCGACTGCCTCGGTCAATCTGGTCGACGGGGTTGCCAGCTGGCCCTCGGCCGCGCGGACCTTCTCTACAAAGGCCTTGTAGCTCTCCGCATAGGCGGGGTCTTGATAGTCGACCAGGAAGTCGATGCGCTTGGCGAACATCTCGTCAAGGCCGGGGCGCTTGACGACATTGATGACCTGGCGCGCCTCGAACAGCGCCCGCACAGCGGCCAGATCCTGCGCGCAGCGACGGCCCCATTCGAACGCGATCTTGTTGTTCTCGATCTGCACATTGTTCAGCTCGATCGCCCGCATCAGCGCCGCAAAGCTCAAGGGCACGCGGCCTTGCTGCCAGGCGTAGCCCAGCATCAAGGGGTTGGTGTAGAGCGAGTCACCGACCAGCTTGACCGCCACTTCTTCGGCGTCAAACATGCCCACACCGGCCTGGCCAACGGCCGAGGCGACCGCGCTTTCACACGCGGCCCCTGGAAATGACCAGTTAGCGTCATTGACCAAGGACGCGGTCGGCGAGCCATGGGTGTTCAGCGCCACATAGGTGCGGCCCTCGCGCATCACCGCCAGCGTGGTCTTGTTGGCCGCGACGATGGAGTCGCAGGCAATCACCAGATCGGCCTCGGCCGTGCCGACCTTGGTGCAGTGGATGGCGTCTTCGCTATTGGCAATCTGGATATGGCTCCAGGTCGAGCCGCCTTTTTGCGCCAAACCGGCCGCATCCTGCGTGATCACGCCCTTGCCTTCCAGGTGGGCGGCCATGCCCAAGAGCTGGCCGATGGTGATGACGCCGGTGCCGCCGACGCCGGCGACGACGATGCCCCAGGCTTTCTCGGGGTTAGGAATCAGCGGCATGGGCAGCACACCCAGGCTCGCGTCAAACGGGCTCAGACGTTGGTCCTTCTTGGGCTTCTTCAGTTGGCCGCCTTCGACGGTGACGAAGCTCGGGCAGAAGCCCTTCACGCAGGAATAGTCCTTGTTGCAGCTGTTCTGGTTGATCTGGCGCTTGCGGCCAAATTCGGTGTCCAGCGGCTCGATGCTCAGGCAGTTGGACTGGATCGAGCAGTCGCCGCAGCCTTCGCAGACCAGTTCGTTGATCACAACGCGCTTGGCCGGGTCAACCAACTTGCCCCGCTTGCGGCGGCGGCGCTTCTCGGTCGCGCAGGTCTGGTCATAGATGATCACCGAGGTGCCGATGATTTCACGGAACTCACGCTGAATCGTGTCCAGCTCATCACGGTGATGCACGGTCACGCCGGGCAGCAGCGCCACGCCGTCGTACTTCTCCGGCTCGTCCGTCACGATGCAGAGCTTGGTCGCGCCCTCGGACAGCACGCTTTGCATGATCTGCAGCACCGAGTGGCCTTCGGCGCGCTCGCCGACCTGCTGGCCGCCGGTCATCGCGACGGCATCGTTGTAGAGGATCTTGTAGGTGATGTTGACGCCGGCGGCGATGCTCTGGCGGATCGCCAATATGCCGCTGTGGAAATAGGTGCCGTCGCCGAGATTGGAGAAGATGTGCTTCTCATCGGTGAAGGCCGACTGGCCCACCCATGGCACGCCTTCGCCGCCCATTTGCGTGAAGGTGGCGGTGCTGCGGCCGGGCATCCAGGTGACCATATAGTGGCAGCCGATGCCGCCGACTGCGCGTGAGCCCTCGGGCACGCGGGTCGAGGTGTTGTGCGGGCAGCCGCTGCAGAACCAGGGCGTGCGGTCGGCGCCGCCGGCGGTTTTTTCCTCGGCCTTCAGCGCGTTTTCTTTAGCGTCGATGATGGCCACGCGGGCATCCAGGCGGGCCATCACATCGGCGTCAACGCCGAGCTTCTTGAGCCGCTTGGCGATGGCGCGGGCGATGATGGCCGGGGTCAGATCGGCCTGCGGGCGCAAGAGCCAATTCTTGCTTGGGTTGGCCATGCCCCATTCGCCGCCCGCGCCACCTTCGGCGTCGTCATCGAACTTGCCCAGCACATGCGGGCGCACATCGGGGCGCCAGTTGTAGAGCTGCTCCTTGATCTGATACTCGATGACCTGGCGCTTTTCTTCCACCACCAGAATCTCTTGCAGGCCGTCGGCAAAGTCGCGCGTGATACTGGCTTCCAGCGGCCACACCACATTGACCTTGTGGACACGGATGCCCAAACGGCGGCAGGTGTCGTCGTCCAGGCCCAGGTCGTGCAGCGCCTGGCGGGTGTCGTTGTACGCCTTGCCCGAGGCGATCAGGCCGAAGCGGTCGGCCTTGGATTCGATCACGTTGTAATTGAGCTTGTTGGCGCGCACATAGGCCAGCGCGGCGTACCACTTGTGGTCCATCATCCGCGCTTCTTGCTCCAGCGGCGCGTCGGGCCAGCGTATGTGCAGGCCACCCGGCGGCATGGGGAAGTCCTCCGGCATGATGATCTTGACCCGGTCGGGGTCGACGCTGACCGAGGCGCCCGATTCGACGATCTCCTGAATCGTCTTCATGCCCGACCACAGGCCCGAGAAGCGGCTCATCGCGAACGCGTGCAGGCCCATGTCCAGGATGTCTTGCACGCTGGTCGGGAAGAACACCGGGAAACCGGCCGCCTTGAACACATGGTCGCTCTGGTGGGCGGCGGTGGAGCTTTTGGCAATATGGTCGTCGCCGGCGATGGCGATCACGCCGCCATGCTTGGAGGTGCCGGCCATATTGGCGTGCTTGAAGACGTCGATGCAGCGGTCCACACCCGGGCCCTTGCCGTACCAGATGCCGAACACGCCGTCGAACTTGGCCTTTTCGGGGAACAGGTCCAGCTGCTGGGTGCCCCAGACGGCGGTGGCGCCGAGTTCCTCGTTGACGCCGGGCTGGAACACGATGTGCTGCTTGGCCAGATGTTTTTTGGCCGCCTGCAGCGCCTGGTCATAGCCGCCCAGCGGTGAGCCGCGGTAGCCCGAAATGAAACCGGCGGTGTTGAGGCCGTCAATCGCGTCGCGCGTGCGCTGCAACATCGGCAGGCGCACGAGGGCCTGCACCCCGCTCATGAATGCGCGCCCGGCGTCGAGCGCATATTTGTCGTCCAGCGTGACTTTTTCTAGCGCGCGCAGGACGTGTTCGGGCAAGGGTGCATTCATGGTGGTGTCGCTCGTCTCTTGGTGTTTGTGCGGGCTCGGTCGCTGCTTGTGGCGGCGCCGTTCCCGGTGATTTGCAGATGCTACTTTGGCAGCATTCTTCGGTAGGGCAGTGTAGGGAAACCCTTGCCGCAGGTGCTTGCTATTTATCGGCGAATTGCTAGGCGCTGAGCAATAATCATGCTCAATATTTGATGAGGAGTGTGGATTGGCATCTCGCAAGCTGAATTCAGGGCATGGAGCGGCAAAAGAGGCCGCGACTACCGACACGCCAGACAGTGATGGCGGCGCCGCCTCGGGTGAGGCGCTGGATCGCTATCACGTCGCCATCCTGGCCGAGCTGCAGCGCGACGCGCGTTTGTCGAATGCCGAGCTGTCGGCGCGCATCGGCCTGTCCACCGCACCGACCTGGCGGCGCGTGCGCTGGCTGGAGGAGCAGGGCTTCATCACCGGCTACCGGGCCGAGATCGACCGCCGCAAGATCGGCCTCGGCGTGCTCGCCTTTGTGCGCCTGGACGCCGACCGCAATACCGGTGCCTCGACCAAGCCGCTGGAGGACGCCATCCGGCAGCTGCCCGAGGTCATCTCTTGCCACTATATTTCGGGGGCCGGGACTTTCGAGTTGCAGGTCTTGGCGACCGACCTCGACGCCTTCAGCCGCTTCACCATCGACACTTTGCTGAACCTGCCTAACGTCAAGGATGTACACACCAGTTTCTCGCTCGGCGAGGTGAAAACCGGTGGCGGGGTGCCGCTGGCGCATCTGGACCCAAAGATCAAGAACTCAAACTGAACCCCACTGAATTGATTGCCATGAACGATCTTGCTGCTGCGCCGATGAGCTCATACGCGGCTTTGCTTTTCACCTTGCTGACGTCCTTTGTGGGGGTCTTTCAAATAGCGCTGATGCTGGGCGCACCCTGGGGCGAACTGACCTTGGGCGGCCGTTGGCGCGGCAGTCTGCCGTCGGCGGTGCGGCTGATCCCGCTGCTGTCGCTGCTGCTGTTGGGTGGCTTCGGCGCCCTCATCCTGGCGCGCGCAGGGCTTGCATTCCCAGCGCTGTTTGGGGCTTCCCGGCAGCTTGTCTGGCTGGTGGTGGCGTATTGCATGCTCGGCGCGGTCGTCAACTTCATCACGCCCAGCCGAGCCGAGCGCAGGCTTTGGTTTCCCGTCGTGCTGTGCATGGCCATCCTCAGTCTGCTGGTGGCTCTGGCCTGAGTGCGCCCAGATGAGCCACAGCCCCCGCCTGCCGTTTCGCCATTTCCTGCTGGCCCTGGCCGTGGTCGCCATCTGGGGCAGTAACTTCGTCGTTATACGGCTGGGGCTCAACAGCCTGCCGCCGCTGCTGTTCGCCACCTTGCGCTTCAGTTTCGCGGTGCTGCCGGCGATTTTCTTTTTGAAGAAACCCGATCTGCCCTGGCGCAATCTGGCCAGCTACGGGCTCTTGATTGGCGTCGGTCAGTTCGGCCTGCTGTTCTTGGCCATGCGCAGCAATATCTCGCCCGGCCTGGCCTCGCTGGTGATACAGACACAGGTCTTTTTCACGCTGATATTGTCTATGCGTCTGAACAAGGAGGGCGTGCACGCTTCTCAGTGGCTAGCGTTGCTGCTGGCGGCCAGCGGCATCGCGCTGATCGCCAGCCATACGGATGGCAGCGCCACACCGCTGGGCTTGGTCATGATCCTCGCCGCCGCCTTCAGCTGGGCCTGCGCCAATATGGTCGGCAAGCAGGCCGGACGGGTCAATATGCTGGCCTATATGGTTTGGACCAGCGTCTTTGCGGTGCCGCCTTTGCTGGCGCTGTCCTTGTTCGTTGAAGGGCCCGCCGCGATGGCCGCCGGCTTGGCCCGCGCCGATGTGCCGACCTGGGCTGCAGTGGTCTGGCAGGCGGTCGGCAACACCTTGTTTGGCTATGCCGCCTGGGGCTGGCTCCTGGCCCGGCATGCGCCGGCCACCGTCGTGCCTATGGCCTTGTTGGTGCCGGTGTTCGGCATGAGCACAGCAGCGCTGGTGCTGGGCGAAAGCCTGCCGGCCTGGAAGCTGATCGCGGCCGCCTTGGTGCTTAGCGGCTTGGCGCTCAACTTGCTTTGGCCCTTGCGTCCCTGGCGACCCGGCGCCTGAGGTCCGCCGGGTCGCGTCGGCGGCTTCTTTCTTGTCGGCTATGCTGATGCCATGAAGATCAACCACGCAATCACTGCCGCCCTGTACGGGTCAGTCGCGCTGTCGTTTGGAGTTGCGGCAATCGCCGCTGAACCCGGTGGCTCGGGTGGGCCGCGCCAAAACCTCTGGGTCGAGCTCCGCTGGGTGGATAGCGCGGTCAGCGGCGCGGCGCTGGCGGCGATACGCGATGGCTCGGTCGTCGTCGGCACCGCCGGTTCGGTGTCGGCGCGTGGCAGTGTCGGCTTCAGTACGCAGCGCCGTGACGAGCAGCAAGTGCAGCGCTTGTTGGTGCTGAATGGCCATCAGGCCTCGGTGCAGTTGACCGAAGTAACGCCGGTGCAATGGCTGGACTTGGGCGTGCAGTTTGATGCCGCTGCGGGTGCTGCCGCGGGTGCTGCCAATATGAACAAGGGCTGGGCCGTGCCAAGACAAGGTGTCGCCGAGCAGACCCAAGGCTTCACGGTCACGCCGCATTGGCCGGGTGGCCAACAGCCGGTGCGGGTCGAGCTCAGGGCACAGGGCAGCAGCGGCTCAGGCAATTTGCTACAAGCACAAGCCCAAACACAGGCACAAGTTCTCAGCACCGTTTCGGTGGGCTTGGGTCAATGGCTGACCGTGGCCCGCAGCGGCGCTGCCACGCAGCGCCAACAACGCGGCGTCATCAGCAGCCGCAGCGCCGAGACGCAAAACTCGCGGGAGCTGCAGCTGCGCGTCGAGCTGGCTCCCTGAATGGGGTCAGGTTCATTTATTGGCCGGCACCGATTGCCCTGGTTGAAGCGGCTATGCTGCTTCATCGGTCGCGCGGGTCGCGAAGTCAAGCCTTATTAGGACTGTTCCATGACCCTCTGCCCAGTCGCCATCGCCGTGGGATGCCGCAAATGCCCGGTCTTCAAGCTCTGCCCGGTCAAGGGTTTGATCGGAGATACGCCGAATTCGTCGGCAGCGCCGGTCAAACCCAAGGCAGCCGCCAAGAAAAGCAGCGCCGCCAAGAAGCCCCGCTGAGCCGATCTAGACACCCAGCCGCTACCAAGGCAGCCGCTCACCCGAGTAGCTGACGAATTGCCCGCTGTCCATGGGCGTCAGTCCATCCAGCACCGCCAGCATCTCGGCCGCCGCAACAGCGGCCGGACGGCCGATCTCGGCGCCGCGAAACGGTGCCGATAAGGCCGAGCTGACCGTGCCCGGATGCATGGCAATGAGCACCGCCTGCGGCTGACTGCGGCGCAACTCGATGGCGGCCGTCTTGATCAGCATATTCAGCGCCGCCTTGGAAGCGCGGTAGCTGTACCAGCCGCCCAGCCGGTTGTCCTCAATGCTGCCGACCTTGGCCGACAGCAGGGCCATCACACCGCGTTGGCGGTCCAGCAAGGGGCTGAAGTAACGCAGCAGCAGGGCGGGGCCCAAAGTGTTGACGGTGAAGGTGCTCAGCAGCTGCGTGTAGCTGAGTTGGCCGAGTTGCTTCTCGGGCATGAACTCGGGGCGGTGCAGAACGCCGGCCGCATTGATGATCAGCTGAAACGGCCCCAGCGGCGCCAGTTCGGTGGCGGCCGTTGCGATGCTGTTCTCATGTTCAAAGTCTATGGCCGGCGCGGTCCTGCGACCCAATCCCAGTACCAGCCCGCAGCGCGGGTCGCTTTGCAGAAGCTGAACAAAAGCCGCGCCGATCGCGCCGCCGGCGCCGACCACCAGTGCCCGGTAGCCTTCCGGCAGCGTGCTGAGGAGCGGCCCGCTCACAGCCAGCCTTGGCGCCACTGCGACGGGTCTTGCAGCTCTCGCCAGGCTATGCGCTGGCTGCGTTTGCTCATCGCCGCCTCAATCTCGACCGCCTCCACCGCCAGCGTCGCTTGAGTAAGGCCAGGGCTTGGTGCGGCACTGATGACCCGGGTCACCAGGAAGTGTTTTTCCTTGGCTTGCGGCCGCGTGGCCGTCCATTTGCTCAGCAGCAATTTTTTGGGGTGTAGCAAGTTCATGGCTTGCAGCCTAGCTGAAATAGGGATACGGCGGCTTTGCCAAGGCCGATGCCTGGGCAAAGCCATGGGAGATAGGCAGACGCAAGGCATTGCCTTGCGCCGGGCGGGCAACAATGCGGTTCAACGGGACAGTGGGTGAAATTCAAATGGCTTCTTCGCAGAATGTGGCGGTGATCGGGGCCGGCTTGGCCGGCTTGGCTTGTGCGAGTGCCTTACAGGCGGCCGGCCACCGGGTCAGCGTGTTTGAAAAGAGTCGCGGTGTAGCCGGGCGCATGAGCACGCGCCGCGGCGAGGGCTGGCAATGCGACCACGGCGCGCAGTATTTCACCGCCCGCAGTGAGGCCTTCAGGGCCGAGGTGGGACGCTGGCTGGACGCCGGCGTGGCGGCGGTCTGGACGCCTAGGCTGGCGGTGTTTGGCGACGCCGAGCAGCACCGCAAGGACGCCGGCCTGATGCGTTATGTCGGCGTACCGCAGATGACGGCACCGGCCCAGTGGCTGGCCAGTGCGATGGCGGCGCCGGTCAGAACCGGGTTGCAAGTTGAGCGCTTGCTGGCCGATGGGTCGGGCTGGCGGCTGCAAGGGGCAGCGGATGCTGCCCAGGTGGATGACGTCTTCGATGCGGTGCTGTTGGCGCTGCCGGCGCCGCAAGCGGCCGCCTTGCTGCAGGATGTGGCCCCCGAGCTGGCCCGGCGAGCGGCGGCCGTGCGCATGCGGGCTGCATGGGCCCTGATGCTGAACTATGCGGCGCCGCTGGACCTGGGCTTTGATGCCGGCTTCGTCAACCAAGGGCCTTTGCGCTGGGTAGCGCGCAACAGCAGCAAGCCCGGCCGTTCGGGCGGCGAGAGCTGGCTCTTGCATGCGCAAGCCGACTGGAGCGAGCTCAGGCTGGCCATGCCGCCCGAGCAGCTCGCCGAAGCGCTGTTGCAGGCCTTTGCCGCACTCGGCGGGCCACCGCCTGCCGCCTGGTCCGCGCATCGTTGGCTGTATGCCGATGTGGCGCCGTCCAATGTCGGTGCCACCGAGGATTGCGCTTGGGATGCTGCGCTCGGTCTGGGGCTGTGTGGTGACTGGCTGGCCGGCGGCAAGGTCGAGGGCGCCTGGCTGAGCGGAACGGCCTTGGCGCAAGAAGTAGGGGCGAACACGGGTGTGAACAAACGCAGCTTCGGCCACAATCCACCGTAGAAGTTCAACGCTATGTAGCCCTGGAATTGGATCCATCATGCAGGCAGCACCCAAGCTTGAGCAGGAGTTGGAGCGACTGAGTGCCTTGCGAGGCTTGCGCGTGCTGGACAGCCCGCATGAGCCCGAGTTCGACGCCATGGTGCAGGCCGCTGCGCTGGCCTGTGCGGCGCCGGTGGCGCGCATCGGCTTGGTGGATGAGCAGCGTGTCTGGTTCAAAGCCGGCGTAGGCCTGGCGGGGCTGGATGAGCTGCCGCGCAACGAGGCATTTTGTTCGCACGCCATTGCGGCGGAGGGCATTTTTGAAGTCGAGGACGCCAGCCTGGATGGGCGCTTTTGCGACGTGCCCGCCGTCGCCGGGGCGGTCGGCCTGCGTTTTTATGCCGGCGCGAGTCTGCGGCTGGCGGGCGGCCAGGTCGTCGGCACGCTGTGCGTGATGGATGTGCAGCCGCGCCGGCTGACTGTGGTCCAGCGGGAAATTTTGGCTCAGCTGGCCAAAGCCGTGACGCAGGTGCTTGAGTTGCGCCGCAGTGTCCAGGCCGAGTTGTTGGCCGCGACGGCCTTGGCCGAGCGCGACGCCTGGATACGGTCACTCAACGAGGCCGCGCCCGTTGGCATTTTTCACACCAATACCGGCGGCGCTTGCAGTTACACCAACCCGCGCTGGCAACAGATATTCGAGCTTGATCAGGCCCAAAGCCTGGGGCAGGGCTGGTCGCAGCACCTGCATCCGCAGGACCGTACGCGCGTGTTCGAGCATTGGTTGAGCTGCGCCAGGTCGGCGCGTGAGTTCGAGATGGACTTTCGCCTGCAGCTGCCGCTGGGCGGCTTGCGCCATGTGCATGCACGCAGCCGCCCGGTGCTGGGCCAGCAAGGCGAGTTGATTGGGCATGTCGGCGCGGTTGAGGACATCAGCGAGCGCGTGCGCTCGCAGGCCTTGCTGCAGGCCAGCGAGGCGCGCCTGAACATGGCGCTGGACAGTGGTCGCATCGGCATTTGGGAGTTTGATTTGCACAGCGGAGCCCTGCTGTGGGATGCCTGGATGTTTCGGCTGTACGGCCTGCAGCCTACCGACGAGACTATGAGTTATTCAGTATGGGCGGAGCGCCTGCATCCGGACGACAAAGCGCGCGCCGAACGAGAAGTGCAGGAGGCGACCAGGGGGCTGAAGCCCTTTGATACCGAGTTTCGCGTGATCTGGCCCGACGGCAGCATCCATCATCTGCGCGGCTCGGCGCGGCTGACGGTTGATGAGCAAGGACTGGCGCTGCGCATGGTCGGTGCGCAATGGGATTTAACCCAGATCCGTCAGCTGGCCGAGGAGATGGCGGCGCGCATGGGGGCGGTGTTGGCGGAGCAGCATGAACTGCTGCTGGTGACGCTGCGCTCGATTGGTGACGCGGTGATCACCGCCGACGCGGCGGGCCTGGTGGTTTGGTTGAACCCCAGTGCTGAGCGGCTGACCGGCTGGCAGGCCGATGAGGCGCGCGGCCGGCCGCTGGAGCAGGTGTTTCACATCGTCAACGAACAAAGCCGTGCGCCGGCCGAGAACCCCGTCCATGCCTGCCTGAAGGAGGGCAAAACGGTGGCGCAGGCCGGCCACACCCTGCTGATTTCGCGCCATGGCGAGGAGTTCGGGGTGCAGGATTCGGTGGCGCCGATCCGCAATGAAAAGGGCGATATTTTCGGCGTGGTGTTGGTCTTTCATGACGTCACCGAGCAGCGCCGGCTCAGCGGTGAGATGACTTACCGCGCCACCCACGACCAGCTGACCGGTCTGATCAACCGCTCGGAATTCGAGTTGCGGCTGCGCCGCGTGCTTGATCAGGCCCAGGGTGACCGCAGCCAGCATGCCCTGCTTTATATCGACCTGGATCAGTTCAAGCTCGTCAACGATGCCTGCGGCCATGCGGTCGGTGACCAGCTGCTGCAGCAAGTGGCAGGTATCTTGGGCGCGGCCGTGCGCACCCGCGACACCTTGGCGCGGCTGGGCGGCGACGAATTTGCGGCGCTGCTGGAGCATTGCTCGCCGGCCCAGGCGCAGCGGGTCGCGCAGCAGATCTGTGACCGCATGGAGGACTTCCGCTTCCTGCATGACGAGCGGCGTTTTCGTATCGGTGCCAGCATAGGTTTGGTGCCCATCACCGGGCGCTGGCCCTCGGCCGCGGCGATTCTTCAGGCCGCTGATACTTCATGTTATGCCGCCAAGGAGCAGGGTCGCAACCGCGTCCACACCTGGTTTGATACCGACCTGGCGATGCGTGCACGCCACGGTGAAATGCAGTGGACCAGCCGCATCGAGCTGGCCTTGGATGAGGGACGCTTCGTGCTGTATGCGCAGCGTATCGAGGCCATGCATCTGCCGCCCGCGGGCCGGCCAGGCCTGCATGCCGAGGTCCTGCTGCGCATGGTGGAGCCCAACGGCGAGCTGGTGCTGCCGGGGGCATTTTTGCCGGCGGCGGAGCGTTTCAATCTGGCGACGCGAATCGACCGCTGGGTGCTACGCCATGTGATTGACTGGATGAAGGCCGAGCCCGGGCTGGTGGCGATCGAGATGCTCAGCGTCAACCTGTCCGGCCAGTCCATCGGAGACCGCGCTTTTCATCGCTGGGCGCTGGCGGCGCTGGCCGAGGCCGGCCCCGAGCTGTGCCGTCGTCTGTGCATAGAGATCACCGAGACCGCCGCCATCACCAGCCTGGCCGATGCCGCGCTGTTCATCGAACAGGTGCGAGCCCTGGGCGTGCGCGGCGCGCTCGATGACTTCGGCGCCGGCGCGTCCTCGTTCGGCTATTTGAAGCATTTGCCGGTCGATTATTTGAAGATCGATGGTCAGTTTGTGCGCGATCTGGTCAATGACGCGCTGGACGAGGCGGCGGTGCGCTGCTTTGTCGACGTGGCCCAGGTGGTCGGCATGCAGACGGTGGCCGAATTTGTCGACAGCCCGGCGGTGCTGCAGCGGCTGCGCGAGATCGGCGTGAACTTCGCCCAGGGTTTTTTGCAGCATGAGCCCATGCCCCTGAGCGAATTGATTGGCTCCAAGCTGAATGTGCAGCGAACGACGGCGTGAGGGTGTCTTTGCCGCACAATGCGGGCCTTCGCCGCCGCCCCTCACGCATGAGTTCACCAAATCTTGACCGTCGCCGTCTGTTGACCAGCGCCATGCTGCTGAGCACGGGGGGCTTTGCCGCTTGCGGCCATGTCGGCACGCCCAAAGACACCTTGGTGCAGGCTTTTGCGTTTGATGACATCACCAGCATGGACCCGGCCACGTCCTTCGAGATCTCCAGTGCCGAAATCCTGGGCAATACCTATGAGCGCCTGGTCGGCTTCGATCTGGATCAGCCGAGCCGGATTGTGGGTGTGCTGGCCGAGTCCTGGCAGGTCGCGGACGATGGGCTGGCGATCGACTTCCAGCTCAAGCCGGGCCTGCGTTTCGCCTCCGGCAACCCGCTCAGCGCCGAGGATGTGGTGTTCTCCTGGCAGCGGGCGGTGAGCATGGACAAGACGCCGGCCTTTATCCTGACCCAGCTGGGTTTGAGCAAGCGCAATGTGGCCGAGCGTGTGTTGCAGACCGGGCCGCTGACGCTCAAGTTATTGATCGCCAAGCCCTTCGCGCCCAGCTTTGTGTTGAACTGCCTGACCGCGACGGTGGCCTCGGTGCTGGACAAGCAATTGCTTTTGTCCAAGGCCAAAGACGACGACCTGGGCGGCGGCTGGCTCAAGCTCAACCATGCCGGCTCCGGCCCCTGGAAGCTGCGCGACTGGCGCGCCAATGAAATTCTGGTGATCGAACGTAACGAGCTATTTCACGGCCCCAAGCCCGCGCTGACCCGCGTGATCTACCGCCATGTGAAAGAGGCCGCCACCCAGCGCCTGCTGCTGGAGAAGGGCGATGTGGACATCGCCCGCAACTTGGCGCCGCAAGATCTAGGGCCGCTGGCGGCACACAAAGACATCAAGCTGACCCAGCAGGCCAAGGGCGTGGTGTTCTATATGGGCCTGAACCAGCGCAACCCCTTGCTGGCCAAGCCTGAGGTGCGCGAGGCCTTCAAATGGCTGGTGGACTATGACGCGATCGGCGCCACCTTGATCAAAGGCATCGGCGTGCCGCACCAGAACTTTTTGCCGCTGGGCCTGCTCGGCGCCAGCAGCGAGCAGCCCTACAAGCTTGATGTGGCCAAGGCGCGGGCGCTGCTGGCCAAGGCCGGGCTGGCCGATGGCTTCAAGGTCACGATGGATGTGCGCACGATACAGCCGATGATGGGCATTGCCGAGGCGCTGCAGCAAACCGCCGCGCGGGCCGGTGTCGAGATCGAGATCATTCCCGGCGACGGCAATCAGGTGCTGACCAAATACCGCCAGCGCCGCCACGATATTTTCATCGGCGACTGGGGCACCGACTATTGGGACCCGCACAGCAATGCCGACACTTTCACCCGCAACCCCGACAACAGTGACGGGGCCAAGAACAAGCCGCTGAGTTGGCGCAATAGCTGGGACATCCCCGAGCTCACGCGCCAGACCGACGCCGCCGTGCTGGAACATGACGCCGAGCGGCGGGTGCAGATGTATGCGGCGCTGCAGGCCGAGTTCCGCAAGAGCAGCCCCTTCGTGATGCTTTTTCAGCAGACGCAAGTGGCGGCGCTGCGCAAGGGCGTGCAGGGCTTCAGGCTGGGTCCGACCTCGGACACCACCTATATGGCGCCGGTGAGCAAGCTGTGATGCCCTTGATCAAAGCCTTCATTCGTTTCCTGCCGGTGGTCGCGCTGACCTATCTGGGCCTGTTGGCCGTCACCTTTTTCATCGGTCGCGTGGTGCCGGTGGACCCGGTCTTGGCGGTGCTGGGCGACCGTGCGACCGAGGACCAGATGGCGCAGATGCGCGAAGCGATGGGCCTCAACAAACCGCTGTGGGAACAGTTCGGCAGCTATGTGGCCAAGGTGGCGCAGGGCGACTTTGGCGTCTCGGTGCTGACCGCGCGGCCGGTGCTGGATGACATCGTTCGCGTCTTCCCCGCCACGCTGGAGCTGGCCACGCTGGGCATCCTGATTGGCGTCGGCGTCGGCGTGCCGCTGGGCGTGTGGGCGGCGGTGCGGCGCGGCCGCCTGGCCGATCAGCTGGTGCGGGTGATGGGCTTGATCGGTTACTCGGTGCCTATCTTCTGGCTTGGGCTGATGGGCTTGGTGCTGTTTTATGCCAAGCTTGATTGGGTCAGTGGCCCGGGGCGCATCGGCATTGCTTTTGAGTACAGCGTGCCCAGAGTGACCGGGCT
Organism: Roseateles sp.; assembly: GCA_018780415.1. Classification (GTDB taxonomy): domain Bacteria; phylum Pseudomonadota; class Gammaproteobacteria; order Burkholderiales; family Burkholderiaceae_C; genus Paucibacter_A. Next base: position 14,453 of record JADMJQ010000215.1, read on the forward strand.
GATGCTGCTGGACAGCGCGCTGGCCGGCGAGTGGCAGGCCTTCAGAAGCGCGCTTTCGCATCTGGCCCTGCCCGCTGGTTTGCTCGGTTACTTCTCGCTCGCCTATATCAGCCGCATGACGCGCAGCTTCATGCTGAAGGAGCTGAGCCAGGAGTACATCGTGGCGGCGCGCGCCAAGGGCCTGAGCGAGGCGACCATCATCTGGCGCCATGCGCTGCGCAATGCGGCGGTGCCTCTGGTGACGGTGATTGCGCTGTCCTATGCCGGCCTGCTGGAAGGCTCGGTGCTGACCGAGACGGTGTTCGCCTGGCCGGGCCTGGGCCTGTACATCACCAACTCGCTGCAAAACGCCGATATGAACGCGGTGCTGGGCGGCACCTTGGTGGTCGGCTCGATCTTTATTGCCTTGAATCTGTTCTCTGACCTTATGTACCGTTTGCTGGACCCGCGCACAAGATGAGTGGCGCTGCTGATCTCCACGCTTGGTTGATGAGCGAGCAGCCTGGCTCGCGCCGGCAGGCCGCGTTTGGCCGCGCTTATGCGGGCTGGCGCGCCTTTGCGCGCAACCGGCTGGCGCTTGTGGGTCTGGGCATTGTGCTGATGCTGGTGCTGGTGGCGGCACTAGCACCCTGGCTTTCGCCCTACGCACCGAATGTGGGCGACCTGATGACGACGCGGCTGTTGCCGCCGTCCGCCGCCCATTGGCTGGGTACCGATGACCAGGGCCGCGACATCTTGTCGCGCATCTTGCATGGCTCGCGCATCACCTTGTTTGTGGTCACCCTGGTGGCGATTCTGGCCGCGCCGCTGGGTTTGCTGGTGGGCACCGTGGCCGGCTATTTCGGTGGTGTTGTAGATGCCGCGTTGATGCGCGTGACCGATATCTTCTTGGCTTTCCCGCGCCTGATCCTGGCGCTGGCCTTTGTCGCCGCACTCGGCCCCGGCATCGAGAACGCGGTGCTGGCGATCGCGATCACGTCTTGGCCGCCCTATGCCCGCATCGCCCGCGCCGAGACCTTGACCATACGCCACGCCGACTACATCGCCGCCGCGCAACTGCTGGGAGCCTCGCGCTGGCGCATCGTCTGGCGCCACATCATGCCGCTGTGCCTGCCCTCGGTGATCGTGCGGGTCACTTTGGACATGGCCGGCATCATTTTGACCGCCGCCGGCCTGGGCTTTCTGGGCCTGGGCGCACAACCACCCAGCCCCGAATGGGGCGCGATGATCGCCGCCGGCCGGCAATATGTGCTGGATCAATGGTGGGTGGCGGCGGGGCCAGGTCTTGCCATCTTCATCGTCAGCTTGGGCTTCAATTTGCTCGGCGATGGTTTGCGCGATGCGCTTGACCCAAAGGCGGGCGAATGAGCGAAAACATGCTGGAGGTCGCAAACCTGCGGGTGAGCTTTCCGAACCGTGATGGCAGTCTCAGCGAGGCGGTGCGCGGCGTGTCCTTCAAGCTCGGCCGCGAGCGTTTAGGCATCGTCGGTGAATCGGGCTCTGGCAAGTCGCAAACCGGACGGGCCATTCTGGGTTTGTCGGCGCCCGAGGCGCGGGTCAGCGCTGACAAACTGCGCTTCGACGGCATTGATCTCTTGACCTGCAGCCCGGCCGAGCGCCGCAGCCTGCGCGGCCGCCGTATCGCGATGGTCTTGCAAGACCCCAAATACTCGCTCAACCCGGTGATGCGCATAGGCGCCCAGATCGCCGAGACCCTCTTGGCGCATCAGCGCTTGCCGAAGGCCGAGGTGCGGCGGCGCGTCATGCAGGCGCTGGCCGATGTCGCCATCGGCAATCCCGAACGTGTCGCGCGGCTCTACCCGCACGAGGTCTCGGGCGGCATGGGCCAGCGGGTGATGATGGCGATGATGTTGATCGCCGAGCCCGAGCTCTTGATTGCCGACGAGCCGACCTCGGCGCTGGACGTCACCGTGCAATTGCAGGTGCTGGCCATTCTCGACAAGTTGGTCAGCCGGCGCGGCATGGGCCTGATCTTCATCTCGCATGATCTGCGCCTGGTGGCGACGTTTTGCGACCGCATCCTGGTCATGTACGCCGGCCAGGTGGTCGAGGAAATCAAGGCTAGCGAGCTGCACGCGGCAAAACATCCCTACACGCAAGGGCTGTTGAACTGCCTGCCGCGCTTGGGTGCGCCGCGCCATCCGCTGCCGACGCTGCAGCGCCAGGAGGCCTGGAAAGCATGAGCATGGGCCTGAAAATCAGCGGCATGCAAGTGCGCTTCGGCGCCTTCACCGCCGTGCAAGAGCTGAACTTGGAGATTGCGCCGGGCGAGAGTTTTGGCCTGGTCGGTGAGTCCGGCTCGGGCAAGTCCACCGTGCTGCGGGCAATTTGCGGCCTGGCGCCTATGGCAGCTGGGACGGTCAAGTTGACCGGCGCCGCTGAGTTGCCCGCGCCCGGCAGCAAGGCCTTCCGGCGGGCGGTGCAGATGGTGTTTCAAGACCCCTATGGCTCGCTGCATCCCCGCCAAACGGTGGACAGTATGCTGGCCGAGGCGCTGGCCATCCACGCCATCGGCGACGCCGAGCGGCGTATCGAAGCGGTGCTGGATGCGGTCGGTTTGGGGCGGGGCTTTCGCTTTCGCTACCCGCATCAGCTCTCAGGCGGCCAGCGCCAACGGGTGGCGATTGCGCGCGCCTTGATTTTGGAGCCCAAGCTCTTGCTGCTGGATGAGCCGACCTCGGCGCTCGACGCCTCGGTGCAGGCGGAGATCTTGAACCTGCTGGAGCGCTTGCGCGCCGAGCGCGGCCTGACGTTTTTGATGGTCAGCCATGACCTGGCCGTCGTTACCCATCTGTGTGAGCGTCTGATGGTGATGCGCTCGGGGACCGAGGTCGAGAGCCTCAGCGCCGCCGACTTGGCGGCCCGGCGCGTGGCCGCCGACTACACCCGTCAGTTGATGCAGGCCTCGGCCGGCTTTGTGCGCGGCGCGACTTGACGCTGGTCTGTAACTGGCTGTCCCTAAGATGGCGGGCATGATGAAGCTTGCACTGATCGCCCACGACGGCAAAAAGAACGATATGTTGGCCCTGGCCGCCAGGCATCTTGGCTTGCTGCAAAACTGCAGCCTGATGGCCACCGGCACCACCGGGCGCCGCTTGATCGCAGAGTTGGGCCTGACGGTGGACTGCCTGCTCAGCGGCCCGCATGGCGGCGACCTGCAAATCGGCGCGCGCTTGGCGGTGGGCGAGGTCGACGCCGTGATCTTCTTGCGCGACCCGATGACGCCGCAGCCGCATGAGCCCGATATCACGGCGCTGGTGCGGGCCTGCGACGTTCACGATGTGCCCTGCGCCACCAATCTGGCCGGCGCTGAGTTAATGCTGCAGGCGTGGGCTCGCCTGATTTGACGATTTCAGTCCGGTGCCGGGCCGGCTTGCCCGCCCAGTACGGCCTTGAGTAGCCGGTTCAGCAGGCTGTTGTCGGCCGCCAGATCCGGCTTGGCGCTGGGCTTGCGGGCTTCGACCGCGAGCTTGCGGTAAAGCGCTTGCTGTTCTTCATTGATGCCCAGGCTTTGCCAGCCGTCGGCGGTCAACTCAAAGTTGTTGGCGATTCTTTCGCGCTCGGCTTGGGCTGCTTTCAAGTCGGCGTGCGAAGCGGCGCAGCCGCTCAGGAGGAGGGCCAACAAGGTCGGCAAAATTGGCTTGTTCAATGGGCGGGCTTGCTTGCTTGGGCTGAAGGGCGCCAGTGTTGTCCGCGGCCGCAAGCGCCGCAAGCGCGGCCGCTGAAGTGCCGCCCTCAGCGCCGGAAGGGAGCGTTTTTCGAGCGTTCTGCCGGCGCGAGCGCACAAAAATTTGCGCGCGGCTTGGGCGAATCTGCTTTCCAAAGTAAAATGCCGGATTCTCTCCAACTCAGCCGGGTTGATATCGGGTTCAATTTGACGCTCGATAGTGATTGCGGCTTCCGCTTATTCGGTGCATTTGAGCCTGGTCTAAGCGGAAAAGGGGTTGGTTAATTTTTGCCTTCAGCTTTGCTGTCAGCTTTATCAATCCTTTGTACTGGAGCCACTCATGGGCAACAAAATCATCACCGAAGCCGCTCGTCGTGCTACTCCTCGTCCTGCCGCTCCTGTTGGCGTGACCTTCACCGCCGGCCACGGCCAGAAGTCCAGCCTCGAGCGCGGTGTGCACACCCGCAGCAAGAAGAACCCCGGCAAGCGCCCAAGCAAGGGCGGCTGATCGCAGCCCTCGCGAAGAACGTTGCAACGAGGCCCTGGACGGGGCCTCGTTGCATTTTCGCGACTGTTTTTTAGCTTGTTTCAAACGCCATGCTTCGCATCACCGAACTCCGCCTGCCGCTAAATCATGCCGAGGACGCACTGCGGCCGGCCATCGTTCAGCGCTTGGGCCTGCGTGATGACAGCGATGCCGATCTGCTGGCCTTCACCGTCTTCAAACGCAGCTACGACGCGCGCAAAAAGTCGGCCATCGTGTTGACCTATACCGTCGACTGCGAACTGCGGGGCGAAGCGGCTGTGCTGCAGCGCTTGGCCGGCGACAGCCATATCAAGCCGACGCCGGACACCGAGTACCACTTTGCCGGCCATGCGCCCGCAGAGTTTTTTGCCGGGGCAAACCCGCCGCCGCGCCCGCTGGTCATTGGTTTCGGCCCCTGCGGCATTTTTGCCGCCCTGATCCTGGCGCAAATGGGTCTTCGGCCCATCGTGCTGGAGCGTGGCAAAGAAGTGCGCCAGCGCACCAAGGACACCTGGGGTCTGTGGCGTCAAGGCGAGCTGGATCCCGAGTCCAACGTTCAGTTTGGTGAGGGTGGGGCCGGCACGTTCTCGGACGGCAAGCTCTGGAGCCAGATCTCCGACCCGCGCTTTCTGACCCGCAAGGTGCTGACCGAGTTCGTCAAGGCCGGCGCGCCGGACGAGATTCTCTACGTCAACAAGCCGCATATCGGCACCTTCCGCCTGGTCTCCATGGTGATCAAGATGCGTGCCGAGATCGAGGCGCTGGGCGGCGAGATCCGCTTCGAGCAGAAGGTCTCGGATGTGTTGATTGAGAACGGCCACATTCGCGGCGTCACGCTGGCCTCGGGCGAGCAGATCGCCAGCAACCATGTGGTGCTGGCGCTAGGCCACAGCGCTCGTGACACCTTCACCATGCTGCACCAGCGCGGCGTCTATATGGAGGCCAAGCCGTTCTCGATCGGCTACCGCGTCGAGCATCCGCAGTCCATCATCGACGCGGCCCGCTTCGGCGCCAGCGCCGGTCATCCCATCTTGGGTGCGGCCGACTACAAGCTGGTCCATCACGCCAAGAACGGCCGCTCGGTCTATAGCTTTTGCATGTGCCCCGGCGGCACGGTGGTGGCGGCGACCTCGGAGCCGAATCGCGTCGTCACCAATGGCATGAGCCAGTATTCGCGCAATGAGCGCAATGCCAATGCCGGCATCGTCGTCGGCATCAGCCCGCAAGATTACCGTCAAGACGGCAAGTTAGATGGCCCGGTCAACCCGCTCGACGGCATGGCCTTCCAGCGCATCTGGGAGAGCCGCGCCTATGAGCTGGGCGAGGGCGGCTACCGGGCGCCGGGCGCCCTGGTCGGCGACTTCATCAAGCGCCAGCGCAGCACGGCGCTCGGCAATGTCGAGCCGTCCTACAAGCCCGGCGTGACGCTGACCGATCTGCAGCAAAAGGGCAATGGGAGCCTGCCGGACTATGCCTTGGAGGCGATCCGCGAGGCGCTGCCGGCCTTTGAGCGCCAGATCAAGGGCTTCTCCATGGCCGACGCGGTGCTGACCGGCGTCGAGACCCGCACCTCCTCGCCGCTGCGCATCACACGCGGCCGCGACTATCAAAGCCTGAACGTCAAGGGCCTCTACCCGGCCGGTGAAGGTGCCGGTTATGCCGGCGGCATCATGTCGGCCGGCGTCGACGGGATCGAAGTCGCCGAGGCGCTGGGCGCTGCGCTGCTGCAGCGCTGATCAGCGAATCACTGCGGGCCTGGCCCGCTCCTTGTAGAACGCATCCAGCTGGGCGCCATAGCGTTGGCGCAGCTCCGGCGTCAGCCAACGCTCGAAGGACTCGCGCAGCATGGCCGCGCCGGCCGGTGTGCCCAGGCGTTTGTCGATCTCGCGTATCGCGGCCAGCCCCCAGGCGTTGCGGGGGCAGGCCACGCCGGCCGCTATCAGCTCGCTGGCGCCCTGGATAGGCAGGCTGACGAGCGCCATCATCTGCGGGTTGTTTTCGCGCCCCACCGACAGCGCCATGTCCTGCTCAATCGTGTAGTCGGCGCGCCCGGCCAGCAGCATGGGCAGGATCTTGCTGCCGTAATCGCTGGCTGAGTAAAACGCTAGGGTCTGGTAGGCGGACAGCGGGCTCAGCGCTTTGTCGATGTATTGACCGTAGCTGCGCCCGCCCACCAGCGCCCCCTGCAGGCGCGCGTCGGCCAGCAGCCGGGCCAGATCGACCTCGCCCGCGCTATTGAGCGGCAGCGCAGCCAGTTTGTCGCGGCGCGCGATCAGCTGCAGCGGTGGCCCCATCAGCGTGGGGCTGAAATAGGCCAGCTTCTCGCGCTCGGGCGTGCGCAGCGCCGAGCCATGGCAGACCGGCTCGCCCTGGGCAATCAGCTGCCAGCTGCGCTTGGCATTGGCCTGCAGGATCTCATGCTTGACCTCGGGCCATTGCTGCGTCATGAAGCTCACCAGCTTGCCGGTCAGGCCGGCGTTGCTCTTGCCGTCGGCGGTGGGCGGCGGGTCCGCTGACAGCCAGCTGATATGCGTCACGCGCGCGGGTTCGGCCGCGCCTGCCAGGGCCGAGCTGACCAGCAGGGCGAGGTATGCAAGAGTGCGTGGCAGCTGCATGGGGTGCAGGCCTATCCGATCAGCATCATGTCGATCAGTTCGCGGGTGAATGCCAGCGCCTCTTCCGGTGTGGCGAAGTAATACTCGCCACCCAAATCGGCCACATCGCCCTCGGGCCCGACATGGACCACGGCCCAGCCCTCGGCGCCGCCGCCGATCGCGCACACGCCGAACACGCCGGGCGCCAATTCCCTGGCCGAGCCCGCGGTGACGAAGATGTCCTTGCCCTGATGTTCGTAATATCGTTTCACCTCGCCATTGTGCCCGGCCGACCTATAGTGGCGGCCAGTGACGTCAGCAGTAGCAGGAGATAAAGATGAAAGCAGTTTGGAACGGTGTGGTCGTGGCCGAGAGCGACAAGACGGTGATCGTCGAGGGCAATCATTACTTCCCGCCCGAGTCGCTCAAGCGCGAGCACACCACCTTCAGCAACCACCGCAGCAGTTGTATCTGGAAGGGCCAGGCGCATTACCTGACCCTGTTCGTCAATGGCGAGATGAACCCGGACGCCGTCTGGTTCTATCCCGAGCCGACCGAGGCTGCCGCTGAAATCAAGGGTCACTACGCGTTCTGGAAAGGTGTGCAGGTGCAGGAGTGAAGAAGCGCGCGGCTGGGCACTGCTGACGGGCTCCCATGCGCGAACTGATTGAGCTGCTGACCGCTCACGGCGTGCTGCTGGTCTTTCTGGTGACGCTGGCGGCACGCGCCGGCCTGCCGCTGCCGGCCGCGCCGATGTTGGTGGTGGTGGGCGGGCTGGCCGCCGAAGGGCAACTGTCCGGCTTGGCCGCGCTGGGGGTGGCGGTGCTGGCCAATATCGGCGGCGATGTGATCTGGTTTGTGGCCGGACGCCGCCATGGTTACCGCGTCATGAAGCTGCTGTGCCGCATTTCCTTGTCGCCCGATGCCTGCGTGCGCCAGAGCGAGGGGCTGATTTTGCGCTGGGGTGGCCAGGCCTTGTTGGCGGCCAAGTTCCTGCCCGGCGTCTCGGTGGTGGCGGCACCGATGGCCGGCGCACTTGGCTTCAGCTGGCGCCGCTTCCTCGCCTATGACTTGGTGGCCGGCCTGCTGTGGAGTGGCACTTTTTTGCTCTTGGGCCTGATGTTGTCGAACCAGATTCAGCAGGTGCTGGACATCCTGGCCGGAGCGGGCTTTTTCGCGCTGGCGGCGTTGGCATTGATGGTTGTCGGTCTGGTCGTGCGGCGTCTGTGGCAGCGTCGCCGTTTCGCCCGCCGCACCCTAGGCGCGCGCATCACGGTCGGCGAGGCCGCGGCGCTGCAGGATAGCGGCGCGGCGCCGGTCTTCATCGACGTGCGCGCCGCCGGCGGGCGCGCGGTCGACCCGCGCCACATCCCCGGCGCGCTGCTGCTGGAGATCGATCAGCTGAAGCGCCAAGCCGCCAGCTTGCCGCGTGACCGCGAGCTGGTGCTGTACTGCAATTGCCCCAATGAGGTCAGCGCTGCCTTGGCCGTGACCGTGCTGGCCGAGCAAGGCCTCACGCGCGCCCGCGCCCTGGTGGGAGGGCTGGACGGCTGGGTGGAGGCCGGGCGGGCGGTGGCCGCAGACCCACCTTCCCGCTGAACATGGCGAGGCGCGCCTCGGGCACCCTGCGCCAGTTCTACAGCGCCCCCACCGGCCACAAGGCCCACATCCTCAGCGGCTGCTTCATCCGCCCCGCCTGCGCTTCGGCCTCACCGCCCCAGCCCCAGAAATAGTCGGCCCGTACCGCGCCGACGATGGCGCTGCCGGTGTCTTGAGCCATTGCCAATTTGCGCAGCGGCTGGTTGGACAAGGGTTCGGTCGCATCCAACCAAACCGGCGTGCCGTAGGGGATGCTGGCCCGGTCCACCGCGATCGAGCGGCCCGGCGTCAGCGCCACGCCTTGCGCGCCACGCGGCCCCACGGCGGGGTCGGGCAGTGGCTCTTCGCGAAAGAAGACATAGCGCGGGTTGCTCCACAACAGCTCCTTGGCCGACTGGGGATTGCGGCGCAGCCAGTCGCGGATGGCCGGCCAGGAGGCCTCGCCGGGGCGCAGCTCGCCGCGCTCGATCAAGGCCTTGCCGATGGACTGATAGGGCTGGTCGTTATGGCCGGCAAAGGCCATCCGTACCCACTGCGCGCGGCCGCCGGCATCGCTGATGCGCAAGCGGCCCGAACCCTGGATCTGCAGCACCAGCAGGTCCAAAGGGTCCTCCAGAAAAGCCAGCTCATGGGCCTTCAAGCGTGCCCGCAATGCGGCATCGGACTCGATCTGCTGGCGGCTGAAATAGGGCCGGCGCTGCATCAGGTCACTCGGCGCGGCATGCACGGGGACCTGGAAACTGGCTTGCGGACGGCGCGTGGCTTCCAGCATGGGCTCGAAGTAGCCGGTGATCAGGCCGCTGGTTTCGCCCTGCAATGACTCAACCCGGTAAGGCCGAAGATGCTGCATCAGCCACAAGGAGGCCTGTGCATCATCGCTGGGCGCGGCGCCGGCCTTGGCCTGCGCGCAGACCGCGGCCCAGCCCTCGGCGGGGCGAGCGCAGCCGCGCAGCAGGGCCGGCCAGAGCTCGCCGGCACGGTCACCGCCCCAGCCGGGCAGCTCGCTCCAGTCCGCCTCGACCCAGCGCGCCCGCTCGCGCAGCAGCACGCCGCGTTGGCGCTGCGGGCTGTCGGCGCTCGTTTGCAAAGGGGGCGGGGCCGGCAACGTCAACGCAGGTGCCGGCTGGCCGAGCGGCGCAGGCGTGCTGCAGCCGACCAGCAGCCCACCTAGAATCGCCGCCAGCGGCGCCGCCGTGCTGGTGAAAATTGAGGTGATTGCTGTTATGACGTTGCTCTTGTTGGAGGCGCTGGGCGCCTTGGCCATCTTTGTGCTGATCATCTGGTGGACGATGTTTTCCGGCCGCAAGGGCGGCGAGCGGCGCCCGCACGATGATGCGGGCAAGGACTAGCTGGAGCGGACATCGGTGGCCTTGGGCGGCAGTAAAAAGCTGCGTGGCTGCTGACGCAGACGCCGCCAGATCGCCGAGCTGACCCGTGCGCGGTCGGCCAGGCGGATGCCACGCGAACGCAGTGCCACCTTCATGGCGAGGTAAAAGCTGACGCTCAGATTCAGGATCCCGGTCACCGCGATGCCGGCCACACACCACCAGAAGTCCGCCAGGCGGAAGATGTCCAGCCCCAGCGCGCCGACGGCGGCGGCCAATTGGCCGGTGGACAAGGTGACGTGACGCACGTCCAGCGGCAGGCCGACAAAGGCAAGCAAGACCGGCACCAGGCCCAGCATCATGCCCAAGGAGACATTGGCGGCAACGCCGGAGACATTGTCACGCCACCATTTCGCCCAGCGCTGAGCGCGCGGTGCTCCGAGCCTGGCGATGATGGCCGGATTCCAGGCGATCGCGCTCTCCAGCCGGTGCAGCACAAACCAGTTCTCGAACCAGCCCGCGACCATCGAGCTGGCAAACAGCAGCACACCGGTGAAGGCCGCGAACAAAGGGGATGGCCCCAGCAGGGTCAGTGAATGCAGCACGTAATGGGCGGATTTTTCGCCGACCAAGGGCGCGCCAAAAATCAGCCAGCTGAGCAGTTGCAGGCCCAGCACGGCGGGGGCAACGACGGCCAGATTGCCGAGAATGCCGGCGAACTGCGAGCGCAAGAGATTGGCAACTTCGTCGACAAAACTCTCCAGCGCATCGTCGCGCTCGATGTGCTCCAGCTTTTGCGCCATCGCCGGCGCCGTCATCGCGGGCTGCTTGGTGGCGACCGTCCAATGCATCAGATGGATGATCAAGAAACTCAGCGCGTAATTGGCGCCGGCCCAAAAGCCGGCCCAGAACGCAGTCAGGCCGATCGCGATGACACCGAACTTGGCAAAGGTGGTGCCGACGATGATGGCGCCGCCGCCGGCCGCATGCTTGAGCATGTCGCGGTAGTCGGCGCGGTCGCGGGTGATGTAATGCTCGCCGGTTTCGGCGCTGCGCTCGGCCACCTTGCGGGCCAGCAGCGAGTAGTGACTGGAGAACAGCTGTTTGACGCTGCGCCGCTCGTGCACCACGCGCACCAGGCTGGCCAGCAAGCGCGCCAACTCCCGCTCCGGCTGCTCGGCCACCAGGCAGATCAGCAAGGCCTCGGCGCGCTCGATGCGGGCCTGCAACTGCTCCAAAGCAAAGACGATCTCGACCGACACGCCGAAGGCTTCCAGATGCTCGGGGATGCTGGCGGCGGCGCCTCGGCAAGCTTCGAGCAAGGCGCGCAGGTACTGCAGCGCCTGCGTGGTTTTTTCCGCGTCGCCAGCCTGCAAGGCGTCGACCATATCGTCGCAGGCGCTGGCCAATTGCTCGAACGGCTGGTTGGCCAGCAACTCGGCACTCATGCGCCGCCGCAGCACGGCGGACAAGCCGTCCGCCCGCACCGAGCTGACCAAGGTGGTCAGCCCGCTCAGCATCGGCGCCTGCCAATCCTTGGCCTGTGCGGGGTTGCGCAGCAAGCGGCTCAGGCGCAGCAGCAGATCGTCGTCGAGCGCGAGCAGCCAATGCTGATCGGCCTCGTCGGGGAAGACCAGGTCGAACAGCTCGGCCAGGTCGGTGGTGTCGGCGGTGTTGGGCAGCAGGTGTTGGCGCAGGCGGTGCAAGAACTCGCCCCACAAGGCCACATGGGGCGCAAAGCCGACATCGGCAAACAGGCCGATCGCATCGACATCGCGCCAGATCGAATTCAAGACGCCGGCAAAGTTCCGCGCATGTTCCGGGTTACGTTCCAGCACATTCAGCAGATGCTTGAGCCGCAATACCGGCAGCAAGGTGGTGCCGGTGCTGGCTTCATCGCGGCTGGCCGGGTGGCGCAGCCATTCGAGCAAGCGCGCCAGCCAGAGATTGCGGTTGGCCAGCGGTGCGCGCGGCTCGGCGGCGTTCAGCAGCGCGGTCAGGTCCCAGCTCGGGCGCTTGGCCAAATAAGCCAGCATCAATGCAGGGCGCCGCTGTCGGCGAGCATGAATTCGGGGATCTCGGTGTAGAAGATCTCGGCCTCTTCGGTCACGCACAGCAGGCGCCCATGCATGCTGCCCTGGGGCGTAGCGATCTGCGCCCAGCTGCTGTACTGGAACTGCTGACCCGGTGCCAGCAGCGGTTGGTGGCCGACCAGGGCCAGGCCATCGACGGTTTGCTCGAAGCCGCGTGCATCGGTGATATGCCAGTGGCGGGCGATCACCTGGGCCGCGATGTCGCCGGTGTTCTCCAGCGTGATTGCGTAGCTGAAGGCGTGCACGCCTTGCTGTGCGTCGGTCTGCTCGGGCAGGACTTGCACGAGCACCGTGCATTTGATTTGCGGATTAGCCATGGGCCGATTCTAGGGCGGCTATGCTGCGGGGCGCTTTTTAGCAAAGCTTCTTCAGTCTTCAACCCGACGCTGCCATGAGCCCGACCCAACCCCTGTTCCTGCCGCCCGATGGTCAACCGCGCTGCCTTTGGTGTGCCGCCGCTGCCGGCGACGCCGGCTACCTGCACTATCACGATACCGAATGGGGCTTCCCGGTCACTGATGACAGGCGCTTGTTTGAGAAGCTCTGCCTGGAGGGTTTTCAGTCCGGCCTGTCCTGGCGCACGATTTTGAACAAGCGGCCGGCCTTTCGTGCCGCCTTTGCAAACTTCGAGATCGAGCGGATGGCGCGGTTTGATGACACAGATATCGAGCGTCTGCTGCAAGACGCCGGCATCGTCCGCCACCGCGGCAAGATCGAGGCCGTCATCAACAATGCGCAGCGCTGCCTTGAGCTGGTGGCCGAGCAGGGCTCGCTGGCCCGCTATATCTGGCGCTTCGAGCCGGCGGCCTTGGCGGCGCCGGTGATGGCGACCGAGACGGCGGCGTCGCAGGCGCTGTCCAAGGATCTGAAAAAGCGTGGCTGGAAGTTCGTCGGCCCGACCACCATGCACGCCTTTATGCAGTCGATGGGCATGCTCAACGACCATGCGCTGGGCTGCATCACCCGCGCCAAGGTTGACGCGGCGCGGCGGGAATTCTTCCCGCCGCAGGCTTGATGAAGGTGCTGACTTACTTAGGCATCAGGACGCTGTCGATCACATGGATCACGCCGTTGTCGGCGGCGATGTCGGTGGCGGTGACCTTGGCCTGATCAACCATTACGCCGCCCGAGGTGCTGATCGTCAAATCGCTGCCTTGCACGGTCTTGACCTTGCCGGCCTTGACGTCTTTGGCCATGACCTTGGCCGGCACGACGTGATAGGTCAACACGGCGCTCAGCTTGGCCTTGTCCTTCAGCAAGGCGTCCAGATCGGCCTTGGGAATTTTGGCGAAGGCTTCGTCGGTGGGCGCAAAGACCGTGAACGGGCCCTTGCCCTTGAGCGTGTCGACCAGGCCGGCCGCTTGCAGCGCGGTGGCCAGGGTCTTGAAGTTGCCGGCGGCCACGGCCGTGTCGACGATGTCTTTGGCCTGTGCCGAGAACGCGCTCAGGGCCAGGGCGCCAATGGCGAAATATTGCTTCATGAGTTGCTTCTTTCTACAGTGGTGGTGGTGAGGGAAATCAATGGTGGGCGTGCGGTGTGAGCGGTTTGGCCAGCCTGTGCATGACGCCGTTGCGGGCCAGCTTGTCGCTGCCGCTGAGTAGGGTCTGCGAGCAGGGGCCGTCGCCGATCAAGCCCAGCGGGGTCAGGCGCAGCGCGTCGCCGCTCAGGCTGACCAAGCTGCCGCCCCAGGGCAGCTCATCGCTGAGCCAGCGACCGGCCAGCAGATGGCGGCTCACCAAGCTCGCGAGCGCGGCATCGGGATCGGCGCACCGGTCTTGATCATTCAGCCCTAAATGCGCCACCTGCTCAGCCCAGCCGGCATTGCTGGGCGCCAGCACGGTGAACGGGCCACCGCCGGCGAGCCAGCTGCTGTGGCCGGTTTGCCGCAGGGCCGCCAGAAAGTCACTGTGCTCGGCGCTGCTGGCCAACAGCTCGAGCAGGCCTTGCTCGGGCGGGCGCAGCACGCGGTCAATCAGCTGGCTTGCCGATTTGCTGCCGCCATGGTTGCCTTGCTTGTCAGGCAGGGGGCCCAGCAAGGCCGCATGTCGGCCTTGGGCATCTTGCAGGCGGCCGTCACCGCGTAAACGCAGCACGCTTTGATTGGCCGTTCGCAGCAGGCCGCCGGCGCCATGCAGATCGCAGAGCGGGATGTCGCCCGCGTCCGTCACCACATGGCCCAGCAGCAGGCTGCGCAAACGCGGCAGGTCTGTGCACAGCGCCGCCCAGCTCAGCCGCAGCTCATGCAGCAAATCAATGAACGCGCGGTCGCTGGGCACCAAGACCAGCTTGACGGCGGCGCTGTCCATCAGCTGGCCCAAGCCGGCCGTCTGCAAGGCGCGGTGCCAATATTCGTCGCCCAAACCCAGCTCGGCGGCCTTGCGAGGCGCCCGCGTCCGCAAGCCCAGGATGGCCGCCGTGGTCGGCTTGGCCCAGTGCATGGCGGGGGCGGGGTGGGCTGGGTTGCTGAGCCAGGTTGTCGTCATCATTGCGAGGGTCTCGTGCTGGGGCTGGTTGCTGCGACTGCGGTGTTTTGCATCGCTTGGTGCAAATGTGAACTAATCAGTTCAAATTGTCAACTTGTAGGTAATATTTTGTTCTATTGAGTTTCTTGCGAGACCGATGGGTGTTCGATCCAGGCCGGCGAGGCTAGAATGCGGCATGGCAAGAGTTTCTTTTCGCGAACAGGTGTTGCAGGTGCGTGAAGACGCGATCCTGGCGTCGGTCAACCGTTTGTTGGCCGATAAAGGCTTCGATCTGATGACGGTGGACGAGGTGGTCGCCGACGTCGGCATTGCCAAGGCCAGCCTGTACAAGCACTTCACCTCCAAGGAAGAGTTGGCCGCCGCCGCGATGGTGCGGGTGTTGGAGCGGGCGCTGGCGGAGCTGGCGCGGCTGCGCGAGCAACCTGGCCCACCAACAGGCCCGCAAGCCCGGCCGGTCGACCAGCTGATGGCGGTGGCGCGCTGGACCATGCAAGTGCAGTTGGCGGGCCAGATGCCCTCGCTGCCGGCGCAGAACTCCAGCCTGCGTGCTGCGCTGATAGCCCACAAGGTCTATATGGACCGCCTGATGCAACTGTCGGACGAACTGGGCGAGTGGATAGAAGCCGCCCAGGCCGCCGGCCAGTTGCGGCCGGACTTGCCGCCTGAGGTGGTGCTCTACACCTTGTTTGCCCGCGCCTGCGATCCGGTGCTGGGCTTGCTGAAGGCGGGCGGCCAATACAGTGACGAGGAGATCATCGAGATCCTGCTGCTGAGCTGCTTTGGTGGCTTGGCGACACCCGAGCCTGCGCCCGAGGCCAAGCGAAAAGTGGGCTGAAAACGGCCGCAGTTGCGCCGCTGCGCCGACGATTCCCTAGAATCGCGCCCAGCCCAACTTCAATGCGCAGGCCATCCAGGCCCGCGACCCCATCATGAGCAGCAGCAATTTCTGCATCGCCCCCAGTCTTCTTTCGGCCGACTTTGCCCGCCTGGGCGAGGAGGTGCGCAATGTCTTGGCGGCCGGTGCCGACTGGATTCACTTTGACGTGATGGACAACCATTACGTGCCCAACCTGACCTTCGGGCCCATGGTCTGCGAGGCCTTGCGCAAGCATGCGGTCAAGCCCGACGGCACGCCGGCCATGATCGATGTGCATTTGATGGTCGAGCCGGTCGACAGCCTGGCCGTCGCCTTTGCCAAGGCCGGCGCCGACCTGGTCACTTTTCACCCCGACGCGTCCAAGCATGTGGACCGCACGCTGCAACTGATCAAGGCCGAGGGCAAGCAAGCCGGCCTGGTGTTCAATCCGGCCGAACCGCTGGATGTGCTGGAGTGGGTGATCGACAAGGTCGACATGATTTTGATCATGAGCGTCAACCCCGGCTTTGGTGGCCAGAGTTTCCTCCCGAGCGCCTTGAAGAAGCTAGAGCAAGCGCGCCGCATCATTGCCCAAAGTGGCCGAGCCATTCGCCTGGAGATCGATGGCGGCGTCAAGGTCGACAATATCCGTCAGATCAA
>JADMJQ010000215.1:30367-30998 GCA_018780415.1 Roseateles sp.
GGCCATCTTCGGCCAGCCCGATTACAAGGCCGTGATTGACGCGATGCGGGCCGAGTTGGCGCGTTGAAAGGACGAGAATTTTCTACTGCGCGACCGCCATGCGTCGTTGGGCGGATGCTCGGGATCCTCGCGTACAGGGAGTACGCTCCGGTCCCTGCGCTCCGTCCGCCTAGCCTGACGGCCGCTCGCTACAAAAATCCCCATCCTTTACGCCAACCATGCCTTCGGTCCTGTTCGTCTGCACCGCCAATATTTGCCGCTCACCGATGGCCGAGGCGCTGCTGAAGGCGCGCCGCGCCGATTTTGGCGCCGGTGCTGATGAGGCCTTCCAGCAAGTCGCGTCGGCCGGCGCACGCGCGGCCCCGCGCGGCGGCCCTATCGATGCGCGTGCCGCCGCGGCCTTGCAGCGAGCGAATCTGAGCTTGGGCAAGAAATGGCGTTCGCAGCGCATAGCGCCTGAGCATTTCGAGCGTTATGAATTGATTCTTGCGATGGAGGCCGACAACCTGGCGGTCTTGCGCGAGCAATGCCCACCGGCGCTGCAGTCGCGCCTGCATTTGCTGCTCGACTTTGCGCCCGGCCTGGAGGGTCAGGACGTGCCCGATCCCTACTTCGGCCCGGCGGCCGGTTT
>JADMJQ010000347.1 GCA_018780415.1 Roseateles sp.
GGCCTCGACCCTCAAACGGTGAATCAATCCATGTACTTTTTCTGCTCTGCCGTCGTATATTTTCTGAACCACTGCTTCTCGAAGATCGCGCCCGTTTTGCGTTCACCCTTGCTGTGGCGGATCGTGGCGGTCGTAGCCCTGTGGCAACTGACGCTGGCTCTGGTGGCGCATTCAGGCCGGACTGCAAACCCCAAGGACATGATCTGGCTGGTCGGCTGCGGCTCTGTTGTGTTGGCTTTGCCTGCAACGCTGGCGGCAGCCTGGCTGATGACGCGTCGGAAAAACCGAGCTCGGGCTTCGTTCTTCTGGGGATGCGCCGGTGTGCTGGCTCAGTTGGCGTTTTTCGCTGTCATGTTCGTCAGCGCTCATCTGCAATCGACCGAGACCAGCTTGATGCAGGCCGCGGCCGCCTTGGCCGCCTATGTGCTGTCAGCGCATGCAAGCCGGGCCATCGTGGGCCTTTGGCGTGAGCGCCAGAGCCATGGATACACGCCGGCCGTTATCGGCGCGGCGAACTATGCCGACAAGGACCTCAGCCCGGCCCGCCTCGCGCCAGCCAAGATGGCGCCTGCCAAGCAAGTCGCGTTGCCCGCCAATGCGATTGTTGCTGAGGGAGACGTGGCGCCGATCAAGTTGTCGCCGATCAGATTGAGCCAAGTCGCCGGCATGGCTGCTTGCAAGGCAGAGCTGGCCCCCTTTCTTCACAACTTTGCGAGCTTGCGCCGGGGCGGCCCGGTGCCGGATCGCAACGGCTTGCTGCTCAGCGGCCCGCCGGGCAATGGCAAAACCTACATCGCGGAAGCCTTGGCCGGCGAATTAGGACTGCCCATCATCATGGCTACCATCGACACGGTAGCGTCCCGTTGGGTGGGGGCGGCGCAAGAGAACGTTGCCGCCCTGGTGGCCCAAGCCAAACGCCAAGCCCCCTGCGTGCTGTTCTTCGACGAGTTTGATGCCTTGGCAGTCGATCGCGGTGGCAGCGCGCACAACGAAGACAAGAAGACCGTCAATGCGCTGCTCACCGCCATCAATGATTTGCGCCAACACCGTGTCGTGCTGATGGCCGCCACCAACTTCGTCGACAAACTTGACCCCGCCGTGGTCCGTGAGGGCCGCTTCGATTTCAAGATCGATGTCCCCTACCCTGACCGCGAAGCCCGCCTGGCCATCATCACCGCATTGGCAGCGCAGTACCGACTGAGCCTGAGCGCCCCAGTGCGGCAAGCCTTGGCCGATCATTGGGTGATGCGGAGCAACGCCTTCATGTCGAATGCGCTCAAGCGCGTACGCGACAGTGGCGCGCAGGAGCTCTCCTATGCGGCCATCAAGACGATCGCCCGGCAGGTGTCACGCCGTGAGGGCTCAATTCCCAAAGACTGCGCCGGTCTGGACGATCTGATCTTTGCGCCGCAAACTCGCGCTCAGATCGACTCACTCGTCTATCGCTTGAAGCACTGGGAAGACGTCCAAGCGCAAGGCGGCGCCGCGCCCAAAGGCGTGCTGCTCTTTGGCCCGCCTGGCACAGGCAAAACCTCGCTGGTGCGGGCGCTCGGCCGTACGCTGGACATGCATGTCTTCGAGGCCAAGACGGCTGAAATTCTGGCCAAGCCCAAGCTGTTTTCTGACATCACCGCCCTCGCCCGCGAGCACCGGCCGGCCATCGTCTTTCTCGATGAAGCCGATGATTTGCTGCGCGACCGCCAGTATTCGCACACCAGCAGCGCCACCAATGAGGTGCTCAAGGCGATGGACGGGCTGATGGCCAGTGTGCCCGAGGTGGTGTTCATCGCCGCCTCAACAACATCGGCAACATCGATGCCGCCGCTCTGCGAGGCGGCCGCTTCTCGGAGCGACTGCATCTTGACCGGCTCAGCGGCGCGGCTCTGCTGTCCTTCATCACCAAGAGCCTGGGTCAGCGCAACTACCGCTTGGCGGCTGAAGTGACGCCGGAGACTGTGACTCGTTTGATTGGTGAGGCCGGGCCGGCCGATGTTAAAGAGATTCTGGCGCAGGCCGTCAACGCCACCCTGGGGCCGCTGTCGGCACGTGAACTTACGCTGCAAGATCTGGCCACCGCTCGGGCCAGGTTGATGTCGTAGTTACGACCCCATTCGCAAGCCTGATCGGCAGTCAGTCAAGCTGCGCCGTTATGGGTCTGCATCAATGCAATGGAACGTCAATGCTGGCAATCCAACGCCAGTGGGCATGCTGGAACTTGTGCGTTCAATCAATCAACGCTCTACAACCAGACGCGAGGCCAAGGCTGAAGTTTTGGCTTGGCCGAGCAGGCACATCATCAAGCAGTTCAACATCTGGAGCTGAACCTGATCAGCTCGACGCCGGTCAGGCTAGACCGCCCCATCGGCTTATACAAGCCAACCGATGGGTGACTGTGACTTGAAGTGCGGGTTTCAAAAGCAAGTTTAAGGCGGAACAACATGCGGAGCATGTCGTATCCTATGAACATGGACTTGGGTGAATACACATGGATGATTGTTGTGAGCACGATCATCGTCGCAGCATGGTTTGGAGGGTCAGCTTTAGGCCGCCTTTCTGATAGCATTGAGCGAGAAAATTTAGAAGGCAGAAAGCTCCCGCTTGATGGTGATTAGAGAACACAGCCAAGTTGTCTTGCCGGGCCACTTGCCGGACCTAGGACTTGAACCGGGCGCTTTGGCGTCGTCATTCACGTCCATGCCGCGGGCTTGGCGTACGAGGTCGAATCATGGACAAGGACGCAAGCAAGCTTGGCGTCCGAACAGTCCTGGCGCAGGATTTTCGCGAAGCATCTGACAGCGTGGAGGCGCCGGCCTGGAATTGAGCCACGGCGCCGAAAATTGAGTGAGCCACTTTTTGGCACTAGATGACCAGCGTCTGTGAGGGTCAGCCCTGTGAGTCCGACTCTTCATGACCAATGACCGCAGCCGCAGCGTAGCGTCCGATTGGCGCGTTATGTCACCTTTAGGCGGCGGTTGCTCGATTTTGGCGAGCAAACAACCGCAGCGGTCGAAACCGGACATTGAGCTGTTCGTTGGACGAATGTCTGCAGCACCCCCGGAAGCTGCCGATCGACAAATCTGCGACGCGCGACCATCGGCGCATGTGCATGAGGCGTCGGCCGATCCAACGACAGCTTACACAAGCTGCAAAATGGCATCTGGGCCCGCTGGCTAAAACGGCGAACGAGTCGGCGGCGGTCAACTCCGTGCCCAAAGCCGAAGTTCGAGGTCAACGGCGAAGGACGGCAGC
>JADMJQ010000051.1 GCA_018780415.1 Roseateles sp.
TGGTGGAAGAGAGCGGCCAGCTGCGGCTGGAGGTGCGCGACGATGGCCGCGGCTTCGAGCCCGAGGCGCCGCCGCGGCCCGAGGG
Source organism: Roseateles sp. (assembly GCA_018780415.1). Lineage (GTDB taxonomy): Bacteria > Pseudomonadota > Gammaproteobacteria > Burkholderiales > Burkholderiaceae_C > Paucibacter_A. Next base: position 86 of record JADMJQ010000051.1, read on the forward strand.
CACCGGCCTGCGCAGCCTGCGCACGCGGGCGCGGCGGCTGGGCGGGGCCTTCGAGATCGCCTCGGCGCCCGGCGCGACGCGCGTCGGGCTGCGGATGCCCGTCGGCGCGACCTGAGGGCGAAGGCTAGAGCCTTACTCGGCCCAAACGATCCAGCCCTGCCAGGCGGTGACCAGGATCAGGATGCCGAAGGCAATGCGGTACCAGGCGAACGGGATGAAGCTGTGCGAGCTGATGTAGCGCAGCAGCCAGCGCACGCACAGCCAGGCGCTCAGGAACGAGAACAGCAGGCCGACCGCGAACAGCGGGATGTCGGCCACCGACAGCAGCGAGCGCACCTTGTAGAGGCTGTAGACGCCGGCGCCGATCAGCGTCGGGATCGCGAGGAAGAACGAGAAGTCGGTGGCCGCCTGGCGCGACAGCCCCAGCAGCATGCCGCCGATAATGGTGGAACCGCTGCGGCTGGTGCCCGGCACCATCGCGAAGCACTGCACCAGGCCGACCTTGAGGGCGTCCCAGGGCGTCATGTCGTCGACGTTCTCGACCCGCACCGAGCCCGGCGGCCGCTTCTCCGCCCACAAGATGATGAAGCCGCCGATGATGAAGGTGCTGGCCACCACGGTCGGCGTGAACAAATGCGCCTTGATCGCCTTGCCGAACAAGAGACCCAAGATGACGGCCGGCAAGAAGCCAATCGCCACATTGAGCACGAAGCGGCGCGCACGCGCGTCATGGCCAAAACCGGCCGCAACTTCACGCAGGCGCTGCCAGTAAACCAGGATGACGGCGAAGATCGCACCCGTCTGGATGGCGATGTCGAAGACCTTGCTCTTGGCATCATCAAAGCCCAGCAGAGCGCCGGCCAGGATCAAATGCCCGGTGCTAGAAATCGGCAAAAATTCGGTCAGGCCCTCGACGACGCCCATGATGGCGGCCTTGATCAGCAAAATGGCGTCCACACGGGGCTCCCTTGTTTTTTGAGTGGGCGCGATGATAACAAGTGGTTATGGCGGTCTCAGGGCTGCGGGGTGCGAGCCGGTGCGTGGCTCAGGCCTTGTGCCTTGCCTTGCGAGCGTGAATTCGGGGTGAGGGCTTAGTGCAGGAAATGGGCTGACGACGGCTGCAAAGTGCCCAAAGCGGTCGTTGCCCGGCGGGCAACAGGAATCGCGATGGAGAGTTGCGGTGGCGCTCACGATGTGGCGCGGCGACTGCGCTTGATGGGTTTGGACGCTCGGCTGATCGCCGGCCAGTTCGTTACCGCCTACCGCATACAAGGCGCGAGCGGCAGGAATGACGCCAACGATGGCATGGTGTCAGGATTTGTAGAATTGCTTGAACTCTGGACTGGGTTCGCGCTCGGAGTAGATGTACAGAACGATGCCGTTTGGATCTTGAACGGCAAAGCCGCGATCTCCCCATGGATGATCTTCGAGCGGCATGATGGCGATCAGACCTGAAGCAGTTAGCAGTTGAAACTCAGCATCGACATCGGAAACGCTGAAGTTATAGGTCAAGCCTGCGGGATTGCAGGTTGGCTGGGCCGGTTGAGGCGCCATGAACTGAAGGGACGCGCCCTTTCCGAATTCGAGATTGACATACCAGCCGCAGTCGAAGGTGATCTTTGCGCCAAAGTGTCTGACGTAAAAATCACGCGACTCCTCGACCTTGGCTGTGGTGATGCAAGGGGACAGAGAATTTGCATGCATGTGAGGTTCCTCAATGAGGCTTAACGAGGCTGTCCAGTAACCCAAAATCCACAGACACTCCTGCCTTCCGGCGCGCACGAGTGTCTATCAAATCGAGTTGCTGGGTTCATTGCTGAAATAAGTTGGATGGCCGCTTTCCAGGTCTGGTAGGGCTGACCACTGGCCGAGCGGTGGATGCCGCCTCGACTGATCAAGATCTGACCCGCCGGGCAGGTGGCCGTGTTGTCTGTGTCCTTGAAGCGGAAGTCCTTGGGCCGGAACTGCTTGCCTTGCAGAGGGTCAGGCTTTGCCCTGTGTTTGTCTCGGCCCTCAAAGCGCTCGTCGCGCTTGCGCATCTGGCCATCGGTAATCAGCGCGGGGGTGTCGCTGTCATGCAGCTGCTGCACATTGGCATCGCTGTGACAGCCCGCATCGGCGGTGACCAGGGTGTTGGCGTCGCTCCACGGTTTCGCTTGCTCAATCATGGGCGTCAGCATGGTCTGCTCGGAGCCTGAGCCCACCATATCGGCGGCGATGATGATCTGGTGCGCGCTATCCACCGCCGCTTGGGCTGCGTAGCCTTGGATGACGCCATTGTTGCTCGCCATCTTGGCGCTGTCCGAGTCGGTCATGTTGGACCTGAGTTCCTGGCCCTTGCGGTTCAAACGCTTGGGGCTGTTGGCCACGAAGTCCCGCGTGCGTGCCGCCTCTTGGCGCAAATCGCCGATGCGGGCTTGCCGCTTAGCCTCCACGGGTTCTTGTGCGCCCGCTTTGTCCTGCGCCTGGTGCAGGGTCAGGATCTTGTCGGCGGCCTTGTCCAGCCGATCGGCCCGGTGGCGCAGTTCTTCGTGCGTGCCGCTGCGCTCTTTGCTGGCGTTGCTGGGGAGCTTGACGCCGTCGATGGCGAACATCTCGCGCCCGATCAGGCCCTGGGCGTCACAGGTCATCAAGACTTGGCTGAACAATGGTTTGATCTGATCGCTCAGGGAGGCGACAAACTTGGCGATGTGGGCGTGGCTGGGCCGGCTGTCACCGCTGATGGCAATGAACTGAACATTACGTTCGCAGGCGGCTGCGATGCTGCGGCTGGAGATCAGGCCTTGGCTGTAGGCCAGCAAGACGATCTTGAGCATCACGCGGGGGTCGAAGGCGGAGGCACCCGTGGTGTCGTTCCTGAAGCGCGCATCCAGCGGCGTCAAATCAAGTTCGTGGTCCACCAGGTAGTTCAGTGCAAAAGCAAAGCTGCCCGGCACGATCTGCTCTGACAGCACCACCGGCAACATCAGCGCGTGGTGATCACTGGGTTTGTAGCGAGGCACAGGCAGACTCCTGAATTGAGTATGCGTATTTTAAAAGTTATGCAACTCAGTGCGAATCAGGGGCGACCCGGCTTGGGAGTTTTTTTACAGCCTCAACGTTCGAGCTGAGGGGCCGCAGCCAGCTGGCCGCGCGGAGCTGAAAATATACA
>JADMJQ010000020.1:0-24164 GCA_018780415.1 Roseateles sp.
CCAGGCCTGGAATGCTGGCGAGGCCGGCGCGCAGCTGCTCGGCCAGGCCGCGCAAGGTGTCGGTGTCGTCGCCATAGATCTTCACCGCGATCTGCGCGCGCACGCCGGACAAGAGGTGGTCGAGCCGGTGCGAGATCGGTTGGCCTATCGCCACCTGCGCCGGCAGCACCGCCAACTGGGCGCGAATCTGCTGCATCACCGCTTCTCGGTCCAGCGGCTTGCCATCGCGTTTGAGGTCGACATCGATCTCGGTCGAATGCACACCCTCGGCATGCTCGTCGAGTTCGGCCCGACCGGTGCGCCGGCCCACCTGGCTCACCTGAGGCAGCTCGGCAATCAAGCGCTCCGCCAGCGCGCCCATGCGATTGGACTCGGCCAGCGAAGTGCCCGGATTGAACAGCAGCGACAGCACCAGGCTGCCCTCATTGAAGGCCGGCAAGAAGGCGCGCGGGAAAAACGGCACGCTGGCCGCCGCCACCGCCACCGCCAGCGCGGCCGCCAGCATCAGCCGGCGCGCCCGCGGGAAAGACCAGTGCAAGAGCTTGGCATCCCAGGCCTTCAGCTTCAGCACCAGCGGGCTGTCGCCATGATCCAGGCGCTTCATGCCCGGCAGCAAGTAGGTGCACAGCACCGGCGTCACCGTCATCGACACCAGCATCGAGGCCAGGATGGAGACGATGTAGGCGATGCCCAACGGCGAGAACAAACGCCCCTCGATGCCAGGCAGGGCGAACAGCGGCACAAACACCAGCACCACAATGACGGTCGCATAGACGATGCCGGAGCGCACCTCGACGCTGGCTTGGCGCACCACTTCCAGTATCGGGCGCGGCTGCGCGGCGGCGCGGTTGTCTTTCAAGCGGCGCAGGATGTTCTCCACATCGACCACCGCGTCATCGACCAACTCGCCAATCGCAATCGCCAGGCCGCCCAGCGTCATCACATTGATGGACTGGTCCAGCCAGCGGAACACCAAGGCCGTAACGGCCAAAGACAGCGGGATGGCAATCAGCGAGATCAGCGTCGTACGCGCCGACAGCAAAAACGCAAACAGCACGATCGCCACCATGATGGCGCCGTCGCGCAACGCCTCGCTGACATTGCCGATCGAGGCCTTGATGAAGTCGGCCTGGCGGAACAGCACCACCGGCGCGGCCAAGCCCTTGGGCAGGCCTTGCTTGAGCTCGGCCAGGGCCGCTTCGATCTGGCCGCTCAGGCGCACGGTGTCGGCGGTGGGCTGTTTTTGCACGCTGACGATCACCGCCGGCGCGCCCATATAGCCGGCATCACCGCGCTTGACGGCGGCAGCAAAGCGCACGCCGGCGACCTGCTCTAACAGCACCGGCCGGCCGTCTTTCCAGGCCACGGCAACGCCGGCCAGGTCCTCAACCTTGTTGCTGCGCGCCAGATGGCGGATCAGGTACTCGCGGCTGTTCAGGTCAACAAAGCCACCGCCGGCATTGGCGGCATAGCCGCGCAGCGCGTTCTCGAGCTGGCTCAACGTGACGCCCAACTGCGCCATGCGCTGCGGGTCCGGCTCGACCCGCAACTGCCGCACTTCGCCGCCGATCGGGATCACCTGCGCGATGCCCGGTATGGCCAGCAAGCGCGGCCGCAGCACAAAGTCGGCGTACTCGCGCGCCTGCATCGCGTTGGCCTGCGCGTCCAGCGGCAGCGCGATCAGCATCACCTCGCCCATGATCGACGACACCGGCCCCATCGCCGGCGCCACGCCGGCCGGCAGTTGCTCGCGCAGCTGACTCAGGCGCTCGGCCACCAGTTGACGGTTGCGGTAAATGTCACTGCCCCAGTCGAACTCGGCGTAGACGACCGACAGGCCGACGCCCGAGGTCGAGCGCACGCGGCTGACGCCGGGCATGCCGTTGAGGGCGGTCTCGATGGGGAAGGTGACGAGCTGCTCCACCTCCTCGGGCGCCATGCCACCGGCCTCGCTCAAGACGGTGACGACCGGCTTGTTGAGATCGGGGAACACGTCGACCGGCGTGCGCCAGGCCGTCATCGCGCCACCGACCAGCAACATCACCGCAAAAGCCAACACGAACAGCCGGTTATGCAGGCTGAATTTAACGATCCAATTGAACATGGTCGTGCCTACCGGATTTGCGCGATCAAGGCGGCGCCTTGAACGACGACACGGTTATCCGGCGATAGGCCCTGGGTCACCAGCACCCGGCTCGCATCCAGCGCCTGCACCTGCACCGGCATGGACTGAAAGCGCTCGGGCCCGGTCTTGATCCACACCACAGGCTCATTGGCCGGGTTACGCACCAGCGCTTCGGTCGGCAAGACAATGCCTTTGCGCTTGTCCTTCAGCGCCACCACCAGCTCCACCGGCTGGCCCAGCGCCAGGCTGCTGCCATTCGTTTGCGCCTTGAAGCTCAGCGGCAAGAGCCCGTCGCGCAAGGCCAGCGCAGCGCCCAGGAATTGCAGCTTGACAGCGGGCAGGCCGACCAGCTCGGCGCCGGCGATGCGGGCGGCCAGCGTCGCATCGGGCGAACTCGCCTCGACCATCAGGCGCGCCGGGTCGACGATCTCGATCAAGAGCTCGGTCGGGTCGACGATGCGCCCCACCTGCAGCTCGCTGCGGGCGATCACGCCGGACACCGGCGCGCGTAAGCCCTCGCGGGCATTGAGGCTGGCAGCAAAGCTTTGCTCGCGCGCGGCCAGCGACTGCGCCTCGATCCGTGCCGCCGCGATCTCCTTGGCCGGCACCGTGCCTTGCAGCAGCTCGAGGCGCTTGACGCGCTGCTCAGCCAGCTCACGGTTGGCGCGCAGCTCGGCGGCCTGCGACTGCTGGGCCGCCAAGGCATAGGGCTCGGCGTGATGGCGCACCCAGGCCAGCACCTCGCCCTGGCGCACCGCCTGGCCCGGCGTGGGCAAGCCCCTTGGCCCCGCTTCGATGCGGCCGCCATGGGCCGATTGCACCCGACCGCTGGCGTTAGCGTCGGCCACCACGCGGCCGGGCAGCAACAGCGTCTGCGCCGCCTCGGCCTCGGGCGCCAACAGCGTGCGAATACCTAAACGGCGCTGGGCCAGCTTGGGCAGATTGACGCTGCCGTCCGGCAGTCGCGCCAGTCCGTCTACTGTGTTCGTTACTGCAGTCTCCAGATGCTCACCGTTCGGGCCATGGGCGCCGGGGCCGGCCAAGACAGGCAGCGGCGCCAGCAGCAGCGCCAGCAGGATTCCTTTGAGCGCGCTCATGCCTGCTCTCCTGCAAATTTGGCAAGCTGCTTGGCCTTGCGGCGCCAGAGCAGGCCAAGCAGCAAGGCGAGTGTCACTGCCGCGCCCGCCAGCCAGCCAGCCCAAGTAGGCAGCCAGCTTTTGCTGTGGCCGTACAGAGTGTCGTGGTCCAGCTCGGTGGCACCGGCGGCCGCGGTACGCAGCACGCCGTCCAGCAGATCGGACTCGTCACCGGCGACGATGGTGATCAGCAGCGGGTGCTCGCCCGGCGTGGCCAGCAGCTTGAGCAGGGCTGGGTCGGCGACGCTGTAGGCGCCGCTGTCGGCATGGAATTGGGCCTTGGCCTTCACGCCACCCGACTCAAGCTCGACGGCCGCCTGCAATAGCGGCTCATTGCTGGCGTAGCGATCAATCAACATGGAAAACTGCGCCGGCTCCAAGCGGGCCACCAGCTCGAACAGCTCGGATTGAGCCTCCAGGCGCGCGCCACCGGCCTGCGTGGGGACGCCGGCCGGTGCGTCCTGGTGGTCGCCGTCGGGGCCGTGGGCCAGGGCCAGCGTGGTGGCGGCAAGGCCAAGCATCAGGCCCATAAAAATTCGATCGGTCTTCATGGAAAGATTCCGTAACTTTGTTGGTGGCGGGCCTGCGCCAATTGATGGGCGGCCTCCTGGGTTTGAGCGGCGGCCTCGGCCTGGGCGCTAGCACTGAGCGCGCGCAGCAGGTCGGGCAAGGCGGTTTCGCCGAGCTTGAATGATTGGTCCAGCAGCAGGGCGCGCTCGCGCAGCAGGCCGGCCCGCTCGCGCTCGGCAGCGGCTTGAGCGGCCACGCTGTGCAGGCTCGCCTGCGCCAGCGCCTGTTCGGCCTCCAGCTGCAAGCGGCTGCGTTGGGCCGTGGCCACGGCGAGCTGCTCCTCGGCCAGCGCTGCCGCCAGCTGCTGCGTTTGCTGCGGCGGTTCGCTGCCCAAAGGCATGCGCAGGCTCAGACCCACGCTGTTTTGCGCGGGCTGGCCCTGGCCGGGCCGCTCCTGACGCAGGCTCAGCCCCAGCTCGGGCGCGCCACCGCGCTGGGCCCGGCCCAGGGCCACACGCTGGCGTGCCCGCTCCACCGACAAAGCCGCCAGGCGTAAGGCCGGATGCTCATCCTCCGGCAGCGACACGGCGGCACGCTCGGGCGCCGCCTCCTCGGCCAGGCCGGTCAGCAACTGCCAGCTGGATCGCTGCGCCAGCAAGGCCTGGCCGGCTTGGACGCTCAGCGCGCGCGCAGCCAGCCATTCGGCCTTGGCGGCCAAAGCATCGGCCGGCGCCAGATCACCGGCCTGGACCCGCCTCGCCACATCGAGCGACAGCTGCTGCAGCGCTTGCGCCTGCTGCTCGCTCTGGCGCAGCTCGGCCTGGGCCGCGCGCAAGGCGCCGCTGAGTTCGCGCAGTTGGCCCAGCAGACGCAGTTTGGCGGCGCGCTCGCTGGCGTTGGCCCAGTCTTGCTCGACCTGGGCGGCTTGGGTGCCGAGCTGGCGCTGACCCGGTCGCCACAGCGGCAACAACAGACCAACTTCGGTTTCACGCGCGCCGTCGGCGGCGGCGCCGCGCCCCTGGCGCTGTGACAACTCCAGCGCCGGGGCGCCGGCCAACCAGGCTGCGGCCACTTGGCGCTCGGCCTTGGCCACGCCCATTTGGCCGCGGCTCTCGGCCGCCTCTAGGCTGCGCGCCCAGGCAGCGTCCAGCGCTTCGGCCATGCTGGGCGGCTGGGCCCAGGCGGGCGCAGCGAGCAGGCATAGCAAGGCCCGGCAGACGAGCCGGGGCAATATCCGATAAGGAGATTTCACGGTATTCCTGAAAAAGACGGCCGGCGGCGTGCCGCCAAGCCGGACAGACACCGCTCAGCAAACCGAGCAAGGCGTCACTTACTGAGCGCCCCCAGGCCGACGACCTACGTCGTCCGCCCCCCGAGGAGGTCAAGAAAGGTCGGGGCGGCCCTTCCCTTTCTTATGGGTCAATCAGGAATCGTGGCGTGGCGGCCGCTCAAGGCCCGCCAGAAAAGGCAGCGGCGCCGCGATGGGCAGCGGCGCCGACGGTGCGACCAGGCCCAGACCGGGCAGCAACTTGGCCACCAGGGGCAGCAAAGCCGGCGCATGCACGCAGGCGTCGTCGATCAGGTGTTGCGTCGACGCCTGCGAGTCGTCGAGTTGCAGCTCGCCGTGATCATGGGCGGCATGGTGGTGGGACGCGCCCTCGAAGTGCAGGCTGGCATGCAGCTTTTCACTTGGGCTGGCCATCAAGACCGCCGCACCGGCGCAGCTCATCGCCTGCCACAACAGGCAGAACATCAGCAGGTAGGCGGTGACGCGACGGTTCATGGCGGATAAGTTTAGCGGAAGCCGCACATGTGGCCCGCCAAACCGGCTCAATTCGGGACTTTTCCCGGCAACCACCCCCCGTACCATCACGGCGGAAATCGCCGATCCTGACTAACGATAGCGACGCTCGCGGAACGGCCCACTTGAAAAGGATAGATATGAAACTTTCTTCAAGCTCCCTTGCTTTGGCCGCCGGCTTGACCCTGTTTTGCGCCGGCCCGGCCCGCGCCGACACCACCGTCACCTTCGAAGACCTGGTCGAAGGCACGCTGCTGAGCACGCAGTACAGCGCGCTCGGCGTCAACTTCGTCGCCAATGCTTTCAGCGGTGCGAGCAGCTCAAGCTCGGGCAAGCCCTGGGCCAGCAACACCGATATGACAGTCACCGCCACCGATCTGGGCGGACTGGGCTCACCGCCCCTGGCCAGCGGCAATGTATTGCGCAGCTTCAATGGCTGGCAGTCGGAAGACGGCGACCCCAGTTTCTGGATCACCTTCACAGCGCCGATCGGCTCGGTCAGCATGGACTTTGCCGGCATGGGCGGAACGCCGGCCGACACACGCTTGTTTGCCTACAACGGCACGAGCTTGCTCGGCAGCGTCAGCGCCACCAGCAACACCGGTCAGCAAACTTTGAGCTTCAGCGCGGCCAGTATCACCAAGGTCGGCGTCGCGCCGGGCAGCTTCCGCGATTGGGTTGCCGTCGACAACCTCAAATTCGAGGCCGCAGCCCCGGTGCCGGAGCCGGCCAGCTATGCGCTGCTGTCGCTGGGCCTGGCCGCCTTGCTGGCCAAGCGGCGCGGTTGCGCGGCATAGGCCTTCAGGTCTGCCGGGCCCGCAACTCCCGCAAGGCATCGGCCGCAATCCAACGCGCCGCTTTGCCGGGCCGCTCACGCAAGCGTTCGGCCAGCTGTATCGCCTGCGGCAGCAGCGCTGTTGAGCGTTTGCCGATCTGACGCAGCGCCCAGTTGACCGATTTTTTGACGAAGTTGCGCTCATCGTCGGCCGCTGCCGCGATCAGGGGCAGCATCGCGATGAAGTCGGCATCGGCGCGCTTTTTGTCATGCACGGCCAGCACCGCCAGCAATGAAAACGCCGCACGCTTGACGAACTCCGCGTCGCTGCGCGCCCACACCGGTATGCGCGCCCAGGCCAAAGGGGAGCGCCGGAACGTATTCAGGCAGGCCTGATCACACACGTCCCAGGCCCGCATGCCCTGGGTCCAATGGTCCATGTCGCTGACGCTCATTTGCCCAGCATCGGCGACCAGCGCCGCCAGAATCTGCGCGTCGGGGATGGCCGTGTCCCACAGCGCCAGCGCCAGCGGATGGTCGACCCCAAGCTGCTTGCCCAAGGCGCGCAAGGCCGGTACCGACAAGCCCAGCCGCGTATCACCGGTCAAGCCGAACCGGGCCATCGCGGCCAGTTGCTCGGGGCGGGCCAGGCCTTGCAAGTGCTGCATAGCTTGACTCAGGCGGTCCGGGAGATCCGGTAGATCGGGCCGGGGGGCGGCAATATCGCTCTTCATTGAGGGTTCCGGCTGATGCGGCAGGATTTTGATCGCAACTGTAGGGTAGTTGGCACTGATACAGCGCATGCGGTCTTGTATCTTGGCGGCGGTGGCCGCACCGGCGACATTGAGGTCCTTGTTCCTGGAGCCCCCCCATGTCGTTGTCGCCCGCCGAATTGCTGCCGCTGATCAGCTACTGCTTCGTGATGTCCAGCACGCCGGGGCCCAACAATGTGATGCTGGCCAGCTCGGGCGCCAACTTTGGCTACCGCCGCGCGCTACCGCAAATCCTCGGCATCAATGGCGGTGTGGCGGTGCAAACCTATCTCACCTGCCTCGGGCTGGGCCAGGTGTTCAACGCCTTCCCGGTGTTGCATCAGCTGTTGCGCATCGTCGGTGCGCTCTATCTGCTCTGGCTGGCCTGGCAGATCAGCGGCGCGGCCGTCAGCGCAGCGCACGAAGCCAAGCCCTTGAGCGCTTGGCAGGCCGCGCTGTTTCAGGCCGTCAACCCGAAAACCTGGGTCAAGGCCATCACCCTGGCCACCGTCTTCATGCCGACCGGCTTGAGCACACCCATCGCCGCGCTGGTGGTGACTCTGGTGGGCATGGTGGTGGGCTTCCCCAGCTCGTCGATGTGGGCGCTGTTCGGCGTGGCGATTCGCCGCGTGCTGACCGACCCGGCCAAGCAGCGCGTCTTCAATCTATGCATGGGCGCGATGCTAGTGGTGTTGGCGATCAGCTTGTTGCGCTAACCTAGCGCCATGCTTTCACTCGACCGCAACGCCGCCACCCCGCTGGCCGATCAGATCGAACTGCGCCTGCGCGAGCTGATCGCCACCGGCCAGTTGCCGGCCGCAGCGCGCCTGCTCTCGATTCGCCAACTGGCCGCGCAACTGCAGGTCAGCCCCAACACCGTGGTGACCGCCTATGACAGGCTGGTCGCGCTGGGTCTGATCGAATCGCGCGGCACCGCCGGCTACTTCGTCAGCGAATCCGCACGCCACCCGGCGATGCCCGACGCGGCCGTGCTGGAGGCCGGCGAGGAGCAAGAGGCCGTCTGGCTGGTGCAGCAATCCGGCGACCAACGCGCCGGCGTGCTGCTGGCCAGCGGCGGCGCGCTGCCGCCCGCTTGGCTGGAAGATGGCGTACCGGCCGCCGCCGTGCAGCGGGGCTTGGCCAGGGCCAGCGCCGGCATGGCTTCGCGTTGTCCGCCACAAGGCCTGCCCGAGCTGCGTGAGCGCATCGCCATGGTCTTGCGCGGCATCGGCATCGCGGTCGACGCCGGCCGCATCCTCACCACCTACGGCGGCACCCATGCGATCGATCTGATCTGCCGGGCCTTTTTGCAGCCGGGTGACAGCGTGCTGGTCGAGGACCCCGGCTACTTTCTGATGTTCGACCGTCTGCGCAAGGATGGCATTCGCATCATCCCGGTCAAGCGTCACCCGGACGGTATCGATCTGAACGAGCTGGAGGCCGCCTGCGTTGCCCACCGGCCGCGCCTGCTTTTCATCCAGACGGTGGTGCACAACCCGACCGGCTGGGGCAGCAGCGCGGCCAATCTGCACAAGGTTTTGGTACTGGCTCAGCAACATGGTTTGCTGATTGCCGAGGACGATGTGCAGGGCCACTTTCACCCGGGCCACGCGACCCGGCTGGCCAGCTTGTCGGGGCTGGACCGCGTCATCTACTACTCCAGCTTCTGCAAATCCTTGAGCCCGGCCTTGCGCATGGGCTATATCGCCGCCGAGCCCGCGCTATTGAAGGCCCTGATGCGCGAGAAGATCTATTCGGTCTTGACCGGCTCGGCCTTGCAGGAATATGTGCTGCTGGAAGTGCTGGCGGCCGGACGCTGGCGCAAGCACCATGACCGCTTGAATGCCAAGTTGCTGGCCGCACGCCACGCCAGCGCACGCCAGCTTGTCGGCGCCGGCATCACGCTCGATCACCCCGGCGAGGGCGGCTTGTTTTTGTGGGGCAAGGTGGCGCCCGAGGTGGACCTGCCGCTGCTGGTGCAGGACGCCTATCGCAACAAGATCTTGCTGGTCAGCGGCGCCACTTTCTCGGCCAGCCAGGCGTTTGCATCGCATATCCGCTTCAATGTCGCCTTCAGCCAGCAGACGCGTCTGAGCGACTATCTGCGCACAAGGCTGGCCTCGCTGGCCGGCGCTCAGCAGGCCTTGTTGCGCGCCGGCAGCGCCCAATCCAAGCTGCCCTGAGCGGCCCGTCGCGCCCAGCCGTAGCCTGTCGCTTGGCGCGCGCCATTGGCCTGTTGGATTGCTAGGCTGGCGACCTTTGCACTTGAGAGCCTCTTTCGATGAAGCTGCGTATCTGGCCGGCCCTGTTTGTCCCCTGCATGTTGCTGAGCGTCGCCGCAGCGGCCGATGACGAGCCGCCGCCGCGCCCCGAGACGGCCAAGGCCACCGCCTATCTGAACCAGGTCCAGCTGCAGGGGGTGTCCAGCATGCCCCGTGAGCGCAAGACCCTGGCGCAAATCCTCAAGGCCCAGACGCTGTTCCAGCAACACCGGCAGTTGGCTCCGCAGGCGACCCTGACCTACCGGGTTTATGCCCGCCTGAGCGCCGCTGATCTGCCGCGCGCCGACCTTGCCCTCTTGAGTGAACAGGGTCGAGTGCCGATTCCACTCGACCCGCAGCAACGCTTTGTTGCCGACCCCGCTTGGGCAAAGCTGGACCCCGAGTTGGAGATCCGCAGCAAGCTGGCGGACGGACGCGTGACCTGGCGCCCCGATATCCGCACACCCGGCTGGCCGGACGCAGAGCAGCGGCTGGGCGACCTGCGCCTGCAATGCCGGGTCGCGTTTGCCAGTGGCCTGGCGCGCACCGACCCGGGCTGGATACGCGTCTTGAGCGGCCTGTTCGGTTCCAACAATGACGAATGCAATCGGCCCGACTGGAGCCCGAGCAATTTCGCCGAGCGGCCGATCTTCTCGGTCAGCCTGGTGCATGGCGAGCGCCGCCTGCGGCTCAACCAGCGCAATCTGCATGGCCTGTTCGACGACCAGGGCTCGATCTACGACTGGGGCTTTCTGCTGCGCGACCGCATGTTCCGCGTCCCCCTGGGTGACCCGACCTGGCCCGACGAAACGCGCGTGGTGTTTGAGTACATGGACAGCCCCGAGCCTGCAGTGAATGAAGGGCTGGCGCAGTCAAACCACCCCTTCGCCGCGGCGGCCCGCAGCCTGCAGGCGGGTCAGAGCGAGGAAGAAGAAATTCGCGCCCTCATGGGCAAGGCCAAGCTCAAGGTCCTGCGCTTTGAGAGCGGCCTGCAGATTTGGCGCTACTGGCAGGCCGGCGCCAAGCCAGCGGCGCCCTCCGCCTCGGCAGCTGCCGCGGCCACGGCGTCACCGATGGCGGCCGAGCGCGGCACCGAGCTGGTCCTTTTGCTCAACGCCGAGGGCCAGCTGCAAAAGCTCGCGTTCACCGAGCGGCGCTGACAACGAGCGGCACCTGCCCCTCGAACAGCGGCAGCAGCGTCCGCGTGCCCTCATAGACCGCGTCAAACAACTGCTTGATGCGCGGCACTTGGCGCAGCTCCGGCCGCGTCAGCAGCCACAGATCGCTGCGCCACATCTTCGGCGGCGCTTGAATAACGCGGCAGATGGACGGCTCCAGGTCGCCCAGATAGCAGGGCAGCACGGCCAGGCCGGCGCCGGCCTTGACCAGGTTCAAGATATTGACGTGGCTATTGCTGCGCAGCACGGTCTGCGCGTCCAGGCCCTGCTGCAGCAGCCATTTGGACGAGTCGAGGTGGGCGAAGGTTTCATCACCGGCGATCCAAGGGAAATCGGCCAAGTTGTCCGGCGTCACGCCGCCCAATCGGCGCGAGCGGTAGACGGTCGACTCGATGCGGCACAGCCGCCTGGCCACCAGCGGGTCGGCCGGGCGGCCGCCGGCGCGAATCGCCACATCGGCCTCGCCCTTCAAGATGTCTTGCTGCACGGTCGAGGTGCTGATCAGCAGTTGCACGCCGGCGGCTTGTCTGTAGGCCGTCAGCAGCGGCGCCAGCGCGGCATGCATCAGCGTGTCGGTGGTGGTCAGGCGCACCACGCCGCCCGGCCAGGCGGCGCGCCGGCCCAGGCTGCGCGTCGCCGCCGCCAGCTCCAGCTCCATGGCGGCGGCCACCTGCAGCAATTCCGCGCCGGCCGCGCTCAAGCTGTAGCCGGCCCTGGAGCGCTCGAACAAGCGCACGCCGACCTCCATCTCCAGGCGTTTCAAGCCTCGAAACACCGTCGCGTGGCTGCTCCCCAAACTGGCCGCCGCAGCGCCCAGCGAGCCGGTGCGGGCGATATGCAGGAACAAACGCAGGTCGTCCCAGGAGCTGGGTGTCAGGGGCATCGCGGCGCCTCATGGTTTTAGATGCTTGCAATTTTGCCATTGCTGTTTGCAAAAATGACCATAACTTGGCGGGCTATTTTTTCTAGACTGGGCGCAACACAACAGCCACAACTGAAAGCCCCCATGACTCAAGCCCAACATCCCCCGACTGACTCAAGCTGCGCCGCCGATTTCGATTTCTTGATCGGCAACTGGCGGGTCCAGCATCGCCGCCTGCAGACAAGGCTGGTCGGCTGCACCAGCTGGGACACTTTTGAAGGCTGCACTAGCGTCCGGAAAGTGCTGGGTGGCCAGGGCAATACCGACGACAACTGGCTGGACTTGCCGGGCGGCGCCTACCGCGCGCGGACGCTGCGCAGCTTCGACGCGGGCAGCGGTCTTTGGTCGATCTGGTGGTTGGATAGTCGCCATCCCGGCCAGCTCGATGTACCCGTGGTCGGCCGCTTCGAAGCCGGACTCGGCAGCTTCTTTGCCGAGGACAGTTTGAATGGCCAAGACATTCGCGTGCGCTTCTTGTGGACCCAGCGCTCCGACTTGGGTCAACCACGCTGGGAACAAGCATTTTCGATCGACGGCGGCGCGAGCTGGGAAAACAACTGGGTGATGGACTTCAGCCCCGCTCTCGCCGACCAAACCGGATTGCCATGCGCGTGATCGAAATCAGAAGCTACCGGCTGCGCGCCGGCAGCCGTGGGCGCTTTCATCAATTGCTCGAAGAACAGAGCTTGCCCTTAATGCAAGCCTGGGGCATTGATGTGCTTCGCTTTGGGCCCTCACTGCAGGACGAATGCGGCTACTTCCTGCTGCGCGCCTTTGCCGACATGGCCGATCTGCAGGCCACACAGGCGGCGTTCTACGCCAGCGAGGGCTGGCGCAATGGGCCGCGTGAGGCGATCGTGGCGCTGATTGAGTCCGACAGCAATGTGGTGCTGGCGCTCAGCGAGGCGGCGATTGCCGCTTTGCGCTGAACGCGCTCACGCCAAGCTGGCACGCAAGATCGGCGTCGCTTGCTCGACCGGCGCCAGCAGCAGCGGCCAGATGCGCTCGCCCAGATCGCGCCTGAACATGCCAAAGTGGCCGATCGCACGCAGGCCCAGCGCCTGCGGGTCGAGGGTGTGGCGGGCCACGCTGGCGCTGCTGAATTGCTGGCCCAAATGATCGACCGCCGGCCCGGGGCCGAACAGCTGGTCATCGCTGATGTTCCACAAATGCACCGGGCCGGTGAAGCGGTGAAAGCCCAGCTCGGCCTGCAGCGCCGGGTCGGTGAACATATAGCCTTTGCGGCGGCCCCAGCGGGCCCAGTCCAGCGCCGCCCGCTTGGGCAGGCCTTGCGCACGCGCACCCAAAAGCCAGCCCGGCGCGTGGCCAAACGCATGGCTCAGGCCCGGCAGCAAGGCGTGAAAGAACATCAGCGCCTTGGCACGCGGCAGGCCAGCCCAAAAACGCCAATCGGCCGCCTGCGCCGCAACGCCCAGCAAGGCATCGACCTGCTCGTAGCCGGGCGCCAGGCCGACCGCATTGCCGCCGAAGGAATGGCCGATGGCCAAAATGCCCAGCGCTCGGCCCTGCTGGTCTTGCTCCTGGGTTTGACGCTTGATGGCCGCGCGCAGCGCCGCCGCCATGTCCAGCTTGGCCCAGTCATGCAGACCGGCGCCCTCGCTGCGCAGTGAACCCTGCAGATTGGCGCCAATGCCGCGGTAGTCATAGCTGAGCACCGCATAGCCGCGCCGGCTCAGCCATTCGGCAAAAGCCCGGTAAAACGGGCTGGCCACCGCCATCGCCGGGCTCAGCACGGCCAGCGCGCGCACCCCCCCGGCGGCGGCCGCCGGCTCGTACCAGCAGGCATTCAGCAAGCGGCCGTCGGCGCAGCGCAATTGCAGCGGCCTGGGTGGCGATGGCTGCATCAGATCGATCGTTGTTGACATGGACGGCTCCGGCTGAAAATCTTGGCTCAGTCTAAATTGGCAACATTGAAGTGACTAGATCCCATATTCAAGACACATTGATGCTTAAATATTGACAATGAAATTGTCTATCTCGCGCAGCCGCCGCACCGCCGCCGACCAGGCCCTGGACGCCAATGCCTTGGAGTTGTTTGCCCGGATTGCGCAGGCCGGCAGCTTTGCCCGCGCCGCGCGTGAGCTGGGCCTGACCCGGGCGGCGGTGAGCCGGCGGGTGGCGGCGATCGAGGCGGCCGTCGGCCTGGCCCTGTTTGCCCGCAGCACCCGCAGCCTCAGCCTGACCGAAGCGGGCCGGCGCCTGCACGCCCGCGCTCGCGCCGTGCTGGAGGCGGCCGAGGGTGCGCGCCTGGCGCTGCGCAGCGAACGCGACATGCTCAGCGGCACCTTGCGCATCAGCGCCGCGCCGGTGTTCGGCGTGCATGTGCTGGCGCCGTTGTTGGCGCGCTTTCAGAGCTTGCATCCGGCCCTGCGCTACGAGCTGATGTTCACCTACCGGCGGGTTGACCTCTTGCGTGAAGGGGTAGACATCGCTTTTCGCGCCACCGCCCGGCCGCCCGAGGACTGGGTGGTGCAGCCGCTGCTGCGCTATGCGGTGCGCGCCTATGCCACTGCCGGCCGGGCGCCGCTGGACGGCCCGCAGGCGCTGGCCGACTTGCCCTGCCTGCTGGTGGGCCAACATGAGGAGCCCAGCGCCGGCACCTGGGTCAACCAAGCCGGCGAGCGCCATGAGCTGACGCTGCAGGCCGCCGCCTGGGGCAATGATTTGGATGCCTTGCTGGTGATGGCGCGGCATGGCGGCGGCATCGTGCTGAGCCCGGATTTTTGCGTGCCGCCCGACGCCGGCCTGGTGGACGTCTTGCCGGGCTGGCGGCTGGATGTGCAGGAAGGCGAGTGGATTCAGGCGCTGACCTTGGGCCTGCCGGCCGGCTCGGAGACGGCGCGCGAACTGCTGCGCTTTCTGCGCGAACACTTGGTTTAGAGGCGCCGCCCGGTTGGCGCGCTGGCCCGGGCTTGCCGGGCGCTTCTACAATCGGCGCTTTTTGCCGCCCGCGAGGCGCGTCCTCGCCATGAGTTCACCTGCCCACACAAGCACCCGCCTGCTGCATATCGACGCGCTGAAAGCCGGCGCCGCGCAGCTGATCGTGCTGCACCATTTGGCCGCCTACGGGCCCATCGCCGACGCCGTGCAAACGCTGGCGCCGCAACTGATTGCGGCGCTCTATCACTATGGCCGTATGGCGGTACAGGTGTTCCTGGTGGTCGGCGGCTTTTTGAGCGCGCGCGCTTTGTCGACGCGCGGCCAGCTGTTTGAAGGCAGCGTGCCGGAGCAGTTGTTGCGCCGCTATTTGCGCCTGACCCTGCCCTTTATGGCCGCCGTGCTGTTGACCTTGCTGTGCTCGGCGCTGGTGGCCAACTGGCTGCCCGAGCTGGTGCCGGAGTCGATCACCTTGCCCCAATTGCTCGCCCATGCCACGCTGACGCATGGCGTACTCGGCTATCCCTCACTGACCGTCGGCGCCTGGTATGTGGCGGTGGACTTCCAGCTGTTCGGCCTCTTGCTCTTGATCTTATGGCTGGCAAAAAGCCTGGGCCTGGCGCGCACGCAAGCCCGGCTGCTCGGCCCCGCCTTGATCTTGCTGCTGTGCTTGGCGTCCGCCTTCGCTTTCAACCGCGACAGCGACCTCGACAACTGGGCGCCCTACTACTTTGGCGCCTATGGGCTGGGCGCGCTGGTGCATTTCCTGGGCTTGGCAAGCTTTCGCCGCCTGGGCTTGTGGCTGCTCAGCGCCGCCATGCTGGCCGCGCTGCTGTTTGACTTCCGCGAAAGGCTTGCGCTGGCGCTGTTGACGGCCTGGGCCTTGGCCTGGTTGCAGCAACGCCATCTGAGCCAGCGATGCCCGCTGGCTGGTGGGCGCGCGGCGCCCGTGCTGGCCCATCTGGGCAACCATTCCTATGCCTTGTTCCTGGTGCACTTCCCGATTTGCCTGCTGGTCAATGGCTTGTTCGAGTACCGTGACGCCGAGCATGCCTGGCCGGCCTTGCTGGCGGCCTTGGCGGCCCTGGCGCTGAGCAATCTAGCGGCCGTGCCCTTTTATCGTTGGATCGAGGCCCCAGCGGCACGCTTGCGGCCGGCGCCTTGGCTGGCGCGCCTGCTGCCCAAGCCCTCGCGCCCCTGAGGCAGCGGGTCAATCCAGCGGCTGTGTCTGCGGGGTGCGTTGAAACGCCGTGCGATCGAATCCCAGCTCCGCCGCCCGGCCCAGCAGCCGCTGCAAGACGGCCTCGTCCAACTGCGGCGTGCGCGACAGCACCCAGGCGTATTTGCGCCCGGGCTCGCCAATCAACACCTGCTGATAGTCGGGGTCCAGGTCCAGCACCCAGTAATTGCCATAAAACGGCCAGAAAAAGGTGACCCTGAGTTTGGCATTGGCGCTGCCCTCGACCGACTTGGCATGACCGGCCGTGCGGTCCACCTCGCCCTTGGCCGTGCGGCAGCGGTTGATCACCTCGACCCGGTCGCCATCGATCCGGTAGCGCGCCTGCGTGTCCGCCACGCATTGCTTCTGAAAACGGTTGGGCAAGAGCGCGATCTCGTACCAAGCGCCGGCATAGCGTTGCAGATCCACCGCGGCCACAGTGGGCAAGGGGGCCGGTTCTTGAGCGGCATGGGCCGCGCCCAGACCGGCCAGCAAGCAAGACAGAATGAAGCGGCGTTTGAGCATGTTGTGGTGCACGATTGATCGGGCCACCACCATAGCGAAGAGCCTATTCACCGCTTTCTCAACGGTCTTTCAACGGTCTTTCATCGCGCAGGTATTCATACCCAGCAAAGGGTAGGCGGGGCAAAACCTGAACACGCCGGTCAGCAAGGGGATCACGCCCAGATAGCCCCAGACGCCAACCGTGCCGCTCGCGGCCAGGCCGATCAAGACCAAGCCTCCCACAATGCGCAAGACCCGGTCCACGGTACCTACATTTGCTTTCATGGCAGCACTCCAGCTAGAAGAAGAGGCAAGGCCTCGATGCCTGATTCTGAGCGGAGCCTTGGCTGCAGAACTTGCGTTGGATCAAGCCTCGCGGGCTGCTTCGGCCCGCTGCATATCGGCCAAGGTCTTGCCGGCCTCGTCGCGAAAGCGTTCGTCCAGCAGGGTCAGCCCCTGTATGCGATCGACCCTGAAATTGCGAAAGCCGTCGCGTTTGTCACACCAGGCGGCCAGGGTCCAAGTTGGCCCCCAGAAAAAACAGGCCAGCGGGCGCACCACCCGCTCGCTGGCGGCGCCGGACAAATCCAGATAATCCAGCCGCAGTTTGTGGCGGCTTTCGGTCGCCTCGCGCAGCAAGGCCAGGCGGTCGCGCATCGCAGCGTCCAGCCCGGCCAGCGGCGCGTACAGGGCCAAGCTCTCGGCGGCGGCCCGGGCTGCCGCCGGCATCACGCCCAGAATCTTCAACATCGCCTCCTCGGCCTGCCGCGCCAGGCCGCTGTCCAGCTGGCCCTGCGCCAAGCGCAGCGCAGCCACCAGGGCCTGCGCCTCCTGCTTGGTGAACATCAGCGGCGGCAGATCGAAGCCGGCGCGCAGGCGATAGCCGACGCCGGCCTCGCCGTCGATGGGCACGCCCTGGCCTTGCAGGGCGGCAATATCGCGGTAGACGGTGCGCACCGAAACCTCCAGGCGCGCCGCCAGAAAGTCGGCCGTGGACAAACGCCGCCCTCGAATCAGGTGGACGATTTGGAACAGTCGGTCGGCGCGGCGCATGGGCGGCATTGTGGGGCCAGCCGTCGCTGACCTCGGCACCGACGGCATTGCCGTTGCCGTGCTTGGCACGCGACTTGCTCGCGTTTAGCCACACCCACCTCTGCGCCTGGCGCAGCCCTCAGGATTAGGAGCTTTCCATGAGAAGACTTGCTGCATCCATTTGTCCGCTCGGAGCCCTGCCTTTGCAAACCGCCCTCAGCGGCTCCCATTTCGCCCTGCAGGGCAGTAACAAGTACTTCGGTCACGGCCAGATCTGGGTTGCCCGGGCCAGCGACACCGCCCCCGGCCCCGCAACACCGGCCAGGGCGGCACCCAGTGTGCGGATCGAGTCGCTCGGTCAGGCCGAGGTCCAGGTCTTGTTAGCCACCCTGGACAAGGAACAAGACCGTCTGCTGCTGACCAAACAGGCGCCGCGCCACCAGGCCGTCGCCGCACTACGCCGGGCACCGATGCGCTTGGGCGTGGTGCGCGATGCCCAATTGCGGGTCGTCGCCTGCGGGGCCCTGCTGCTGCATGAGGAATATGCCGAGTTGGCCCAGTTGATCGTGCAACCCGCGCAACGCGGCCAAGGTCTGGGTCAGCTGCTGCTGGCCAAGCTGGAAGCCGAGGCCATCATCGCCGGCCGGCCACTGCTGCGGATAGAGGTCGATGTGCGCCAGCGCGCCATGCAGCGCTTGTGCGAGCGCAGCGGTTTCGGGCGCTGCGGCCCGTTCGCCGGGCGCCGCGCCGACCCCTTCAGCATCTATATGGAAAGCTTGCTGGGCAAGCGCTAGCCTGCGCGCACGACTCAGGGGCTGCTGCTATGGCACTCATCGCAGCGTGCCAACACCATCAGCCGCTCGACCTCTTCGCGGTGGTTGACGCAGTTGCGCTGGTGCCAAAGGCGGATCAAGGCCATCGTGAAGGCAACGATCAGCCCAAAGATTGAGATGGCGATAAAAGCCGACAGCCCGATCCGCGTCATGCCGGTATAGAGGGCGCCCAGGCCCAGAATGCAGGCCTGCTCGTTGAAGTTCTGCACCGCGATCGAACGCCCCGCACCCATCAGATTGTGGCCACGGTGTTGGAGCAAGGCATTCATCGGCACGACCAAAAAGCCACCGACCAGGCCCAGCAGAATCAGGAACGGCACCGCCACCCAGATATTCGTCACCGCGTTCAGACCCACCACCAGCAGGCCCAACATGATGCCCAGCGGTATGACCTTGGTGGCGCGGTCCAAACGCATATACATCGACGCCGCCACCGCCCCCACCGCCGTGCCCAGCGCCACCACACCGCCCAGGCTGGACGCCTGCGTGGTGGTGTAGCCCAGCGCCGCTGCGGCCCAGGGGAACACGATGATGCGCATATTGCCGGAGATACCCCAGAACAAGGTGGTCGTAGCCAGCGAGATCTGGCCCAGCTTGTCGGCCCACAGGCGCGAATTGCAGGACGCAAAATCACGCACCAAGGCCAAGGCGCTGTGCGCCAGCGGTTGCAGCTCGGCCTGGGTACGCGGAATCGCCAGATTGAACAGCGCCGCCACCAGATAAAGACTCACCAGGCTCGCAATGGCCGCCTCGGGCGGCGTATCGATACCGGTGTCGAAAAACGGCAAATCAAAGCCGAGCAGCACAGGCGCCAGATGCGGCCCCACCAGTTGCCCGCCCAGCAGGATGCCCAGGATGATGGACGCAATCGTCAGGCCCTCGATCCAGCCATTCGCCTTGACCAGCTGCGAGGGCGGCAGCAGCTCGGTCAGGATGCCGTACTTGGCCGGCGAGTAGGCAGCCGCTCCGAGGCCGACGATGGCGTAAGACAACAACGGATGGGCGCCGAACATCATCATCAGGCAACCGACGATCTTGATCAGATTGGCGTAGAACATCACCTTGCCCTTGGGCACGGCATCGGCGAAGGCGCCGACAAAGGGCGCCAGGATCACATAGAAAAGCGCAAAAATCGGGCCCAGTGCGGGGACTTGCCAAGCCGGTGCGCCGGTGTTCCTGAGCAGCTCGATGGCGCCAACCAACAACGCGTTATCAGCCAGCGAGCTGAAAAACTGCGCTGACATGATGGTGGAAAAGCCTTTTTTCATGAACCCGTTCAATACTGCGAAGAAGGCGCTGCCACGGCCAGAGACCCGCGGCAAATACGGTGCTGCGCCGGGTTTATAGCATGCGCCTTGTTCTAGGGGGGTATGACTTGACGCCGAGGCGTAGGCCGGCCAATGCCACAATTCGGCCATGCCACGTCCTATTGAAGCCATCATCCACGTCCCCGCCCTGGCCCATAACCTTGCCCGCGCCCGCGCTTGCGCGCCGGATGCGATGGTCTGGGCGGTCGTCAAAGCCAACGCCTATGGCCATGGCATCGCCAATGCCTATGAGGGCCTGCGCGGCGCCGACGGCTTCGCCCTGCTCGATCTGGATGAAGCGCAGCAGCTGCGCACACTGGGCTGGCGCGGCCCGATTCTGTTGCTGGAGGGCGCCTTCGAGACCCGCGACCTGGAGCTCTGCTCGCGCCTGAAGCTCTGGCACGCGGTGCATTGCGAGCAGCAGATCGACTGGCTGGCGATGCACAAGACACATGAGCCGCACCGGGTGTTTCTGAAGCTCAATAGCGGCATGAACCGGCTGGGCTTCAGCGCCACCGCTTTCCGCGCCGCCTGGACGCGCCTGAACGCCCTGCCCCAGGTGGACGAGATCTCGCTGATGACGCATTTCTCCGACGCCGACGCGCTGCGCTCAGGGAGCGACGGCATTCAGCACCAACTCGATGTGTTCGAGGCCGTTTGCGCCGACCTGCCCGGCGAGCGCTCGCTCAGCAATAGCGCCGCCACCTTGCGGCATAGCCAGCGGGTCCACAGCGACTGGGTGCGCGCCGGCATCATGAGCTATGGCGGCGTGCCCGATTACCCCGAGCATGGCCCCGAGCATTGGGATCTGCGGCCGGCGATGACGCTGCGAAGCAAGATCATTGGTGTGCAGCATCTGCAAGCCGGCGACACCGTCGGCTATGGCAGCAGCTTCACGGCAACCCAAGCGATGCGCATAGGCACGGTCGCCTGCGGCTATGCCGACGGCTATCCCCGCCATGTGCCCAGCGGCTCGCCCATCCTGGTGGATGGCCAGCGCACGACGACGGTGGGCCGGGTCTCGATGGACATGCTGGCGGTCGACCTCAGCGCGCTGCCCGGCACCGGTTTCAACAGCGAAGTGACGCTCTGGGGCCAGGGCCCCAAGGGTCAGGTCTTGCCGATTGACGAGGTCGCCAAGGCGGCCGGCACGATCGGCTATGAGCTGATGTGCGCGCTGGCCAAGCGCGTGCCGGTGACGGTTCAACATTTAGAGTGATGCGGTGAACCTGCACTGGACGCCGGCCGATTGGGAGCTGGACTTCAGCTTCATACGCGCCAGCGGCCCCGGCGGGCAAAACGTCAACAAGGTGTCCAGCGCCGTTCATCTGCGCTTTGACATCCACCGCTCGACGCTGCCGGCCATCATCAAAGAGCGGCTGTTGGCGCTGTCCGATCAGCGCATCACCAATGAGGGCGTGATCGTCATCAAGGCGCAGGAAACCCGCAGCCAGGAGCAAAACCGCGCCGACGCGGTGGCCAGGCTGGTCGAACTGGTGCAGGGCGTCGCCCACACGCCAAAGGCTCGCCGCGCGACCAAGCCGACCTATGGCTCCAAAATGCGCCGGCTGGAAGGCAAGGCGCAGCGCAGCGGCATCAAGGCGGGGCGCGGGCGCGTGAACGAATAGGCGCTCAATCCAGGCCGCAATCAGAGTTAGCATGTGCCCCACTGGCCGCCACCCAAACCGGACTGAGGCGCCAACTCGATGACGGGTTTCATGGCCTCTTTGTTCAACGCATTTCGTCAGCAGTCGATTGCGCGGCAGTTGCTGATACAGCTGAGCTTGCTGGTGGCCCTGATGATGGTGGCGCTCGCCGGCATGGCCTACTTGCTGGTCGGCAGCCTGGCCGACGCCAGCCTGCCGGCGCTGATGCTGCACAGCGTGGCCCTGCAAGCGGCGCAACAAGAGGCAAAATTTTTGCAGGCGCAGGCCAGCGTCAAGCGACTGGGCCAGGAATGGCTGCGCCGCATCGAGCTGCCGAGTGAAGCCGAGGTCGAACGCCGCTTCGCCGAGCTGTTCGAGCGCCAGGCCGATGGGCTCTGGCGCCTCAAGCCCGCCTGGATAGACACCCAGCGCGCGCCGACGTTCTACTTGCAACATGGTGAGCGTGGGCCCGACGCCTCGGTGCGCCGCCGCGCGGTGGTCAGCCATGCGCTGCTGAGCGAACAAGGCCCGGCCTTGGTGCCGCCGTTCTTCTCCGTCTACACCGACTTTGTCGAAAAAGGTCTGATGGTCTTCTCGCTGGGCATCGATTGGGGCAAGAGCGCGACCCCGGCCAGCGACAACTTCGGCTACCCCACGATGACCGGCTCCGACCCGCTGCGCAACCCGCGCCGCGAGGTTTTCTGGACGCCGGTCTACTTTGATGCCGAGGCCAAGGCCTGGATGGTGTCGGTGATACAGCCGCTGGACTGGCGTGGCGCCTGGGTCGGCACCATCGGGCACGACATCACCATCGCCAGCCTGTTGCAACAAATCGCAGAGACCAAGGCCGCGCTCGACGCCACGCCGATGATCATCAGCCGAGATGGCCATCTGATTGCCCACCCCGAGCTGCGGCAACGGATTGCGCAGGCCGAGGGCCAGCTGGCCTTGAAGGCGCTGAATGACCCCTTGCTGAACAGCGTTCACGCGCTGTTGCTGGCGCCGGCGACCGAGCAGCGCAGCGCGCGCACCGCAGACGGCCGCCATCTGGTCGTGTGGGCGCCGATTGCCGGGCCCGACTGGTGGTCGGTGCAGGTGCTGCCGCAGGCCACGGTGGACAAATTGCTGCACCAGCTGGTCGGCGGCATATTGACGCTGGGCCTGGCTTGCCTGGCGCTGACCTTGTTCTTGTTGCGCAGCGCCATCCGCCAGCGCCTGCAGCGGCCGCTGAATGCCATCACCGCCTCGACCGAGGCCTTGGCCGCCCGCGTCATACGCGGTGAGGAACCGCAGGCCTTGCCGCCTCAGGCCTCGCGTGATCTGCGGCGCTTGAATTTTGCTTTCGACAGCATGGCCACCGAGCTGGCCGGTCATCGTCGTCAAGAGCAGGCGGCGGTGGCCGCGCTGGAGGGCGAGGTGGCCGAGCGCCGCCACGCCGAGGAAGAGGTGCGGCTGCTGAATCTGTCGCTGGAAGCGCGCGTGCGCGAGCGCGGCGAGGCGCTGCAGCGCACCCAGGACGAATTGATCCAAAGCGAAACCCTGGCCAGCCTGGGCTCGCTGGTCGCGGGTGTCTCGCATGAGTTGAACACACCGATTGGCAACGCGCTGATCGCCGCCGACACCGCCTTCAGCGCCGTCACCGACCTGCAAAAGCAGTTGGCGGCGGGCGCGGTGCGGCGCAGCGAAATGCAAAATGCCTTGCAGATGGCCGACCGCTCGCTCGAGCTTTGCCTGGGCAATCTGCGCCGCACGGCGGGCCTGGTGCAGGACTTCAAGCAGGTCGCCGTTGACCGGGCCAGCCTGCAGCGGCGCCGCTTCAGCGCCAGGCAAGTCTGCGAGGAAGTGGTGCATCTGCTGCACTTCGCGCTGAAGCCGCAACAGCACCAGGTGCATATCGAGCTGCCCGACGAGCTCAGCCTGGAGAGCTACCCCGGCACCTTCGGCCAGGTGCTGACCAATTTGATCCAAAACGCGGTGCTGCATGGCTTTGAGGGGCGCAGCCGTGGCCTGATCGAGATCAAGCTGCTGAGTTCAGACGAGCAAGAGCTGGTGATCAGTGTGCAAGACGACGGCCGCGGCATCCCGCCCGAGCATCTGGACCAGGTCTTCAAGCCCTTCTTCACCACCCGCTTGGGCAAGGGCGGCAGTGGCCTGGGTCTGCATTTGGTCTACAGCATGGTGCGCAATGTGCTGGGCGGCCAGATTGAGCTGCGCAGCGTTGTTGGCGAGGGCACCTGCATCACGCTGACATTGCCCAGGCAGGCGCCGGCGGAAAAAGAGAAATAGGGGCTTACCCTTAATCCAGGCAGCTCAGCCGGGGCGAACTGCAGTTCGTCGCAAGTCGCTCCGCGCCCTGGGGGTCCGTAGTCAGACTGTCCACCATGGCACTCAAGCCAGACCTCAGTCCAGGAGCAGCGTATGTCACTCAGCAACGAATTCGAACGGCTCGCCGATCTGCACGACGCCGGCCAGCTCTCCGATGATGAATTCAGCCGCGCCAAGGCCAGGCTGCTGGACGGGCAAGCCGGCTTAGGCGGCATAGGTGGCAGCAGCGCCGACGCGCCCCGGCGGGCGCCGCAAGGAGCAGGATTGGGCCATGCCATCAACCGCTTGCAACGCAGCCGCGATGAGCGCTGGTTGGGCGGCGTTTGCGGCGGCTTGAGCCAGGTTAGCGGGCTGGCGGCCTGGATCTGGCGCCTGCTCTTTATTGCCGCCATTCCCTGCCATGGCATCGGCTTGATCGCCTACTTGATTCTGTGGGTCCTGGTGCCGCAAGAGCGCGAGGAGCCCTTGCGGCTGAGCTAGCTCAGCGCGGCCTGGTCGCCAAATAGATGCTGGCCAGGCAAAGCGCCATGCCGCTGACGGACAAGACCGTCGGCACCCAGCCTTCGAGTGCCGCCGAGATCCCCAGCGCGATGACCGGGATCACCACCCCGGTCAAAGCGGCCCGCGCCGGGCCCTGCAGCTGGGCCAGCTTGAAGTACAGGACAAAGGCGGTGACCGAGCCGAACACCGCCAGATAGAGCAGGCTCAAGACATAGGGCGCGCGCCAATCAAAGTGCAGCCCCTGGCCACTCAGCAGCGACATCAGAATCAAAAACAGCGCGCCGTAGCCCATGCTCCAGGCCAGCACCGGCACCAGCGCCAGCCCACGCCTTGTCAGCGTGAGCGTCAGCACATTGCCTATGCAGGCGGCCAACACGGCCAGCAGACCCAAGCCAAGGCCGAGCGCGGCGTTGGGGCGCGCGCCGGTTTCGGCAATCTC
>JADMJQ010000020.1:24174-29973 GCA_018780415.1 Roseateles sp.
AAAGAAAACCCGCCCGGACAAGGCATTGCCAAACACCATCAGGCAGAACAAGACCGCCACCAAGCCCGTCGGGATATGCCGTTCGGCCTCGTAGACCGAGTAGTAATTGCCGCTGTACTGGACGATGCCGGTGGCCAGCATCAGCAGATGGGCCGAGGCCGGCAGGCGCAATGATTCGCTGCGCAGCCGCGCCAAGCCGAACAGCAACACCGCCGCAATCGCAAAGCGCCAGGCCACCGAGTTGAGCACCGGCACGCCGCTGGCCAGCTGATAAAGGATCACATGCCAGGTGCTGGCCCAGATCAGGGTCGGGCCCCAGAAGAGGGTGCGGGTTGAAAAGTTCAATTGGGTGCCTGCGCCCATGCTGGGCCGTTGATGATGCAGCGCGCCTTGTAACATGAGCCAAAAAATGTGCCGCTCTGGCAGCAGGCCGTGCAACCGAGGAGGCCCACCGATGTCCGTCAGCCCATCGATTTACCGCGCCGAGCGTCGCTGGATACAGCAGACCCGCGAACAGCTGCGCCGAGACCACTGGCTACGCTGGCATGCCGTCTTGATCGCGGCCTGCACGCTCGCCTGCCTGCTGCTCGGCGGGGCATTGCTGCGCTGGGCCGGCGTGGACGCGCTGGCTTGGCGCTATGCCCTGCTCTTGCCGATGACCTACTTGATTTATCTGGCGCTATTGCGGCTCTGGGCTGGCTATCTGCTGCGGCGGGACAGTAGCCTTGGCGATGGCGCCGACCTGGCCGCGGAGTTGTCGACCGGCAGGTCGGGTTCGCCCTTCGAATCGGGCGGAGGCGGCGACTTTGGCGGCGGCGGGGCCAGCGGTGATTTCGCCGCAGATTTAAGTGACTTGGCGGATGGCGCTGCCGGTGAAATCGCACAAAGCACGGCCAAAGTGGGCGGCGAGGCCATCGGCGCCTTGGACGAAGGAGCGGTCGTCGTTCTGCCTTTGGTAGCCGTGCTGGCTATCGTTGCCCTGCTGGCCAGCCTGCTTAGCGCGGCGGTTTTGATGCTGTTTGGTGTCGAGGTCTTGCTGGCCGTGGCCGTCGAAGTGGCGCTGTCAGCCTCGATGGGAGCCTTGGTCTACCGGCAACAACGCGAAGGCTGGCTGGGCCGGGCTGTTGGTCACACCTGGCGTGGCGCCCTGGCGATGCTGGTCTTGGGGCTGGCACTGGGAGCCGCCATCGACCACTACCTCCCTGGCGCCGATTCGCTGCCCGAGGCGCTGACGCTGATGCGCGGCAAACGCTAAGAACAGAGCTTCAAGCGCTGCGCTTGAAAGTCGCCAGCAAGGCGCCGGCCCCGATGAAGAGCGCGCCGAAAGTGCGGTTCATGATCTTGATGTGATGGCTGGAACGCAGGGCCGACAGCACGCGGGCGGCCAGCGCGGTGTAGCCGGCCATCACCACCAAATCGGTGAAGCCCAGTGTCGCGGCAATGACCAGATATTGCTGCGTCAGGTCGGCCTTCAAGTCCAGGAACTGCGGCACCACCGCCAGCAAGAACACCGTGCCCTTGGGGTTGACAGCATTGATGCCCCAGCCGCGCAAGATCAGTTGCCGGCGCGTGACCAGCGCGGCATTGCTATTGCTGGCCACCATAGGCGTGGCCGGCGCCCGCCATTGCTGCACGCCCAGATAGACCAGATAGGCGACGCCCAAATACTTGACCAGGGCGAAGCCGATGCTGGAGGTGGCGATCAGGGCGCCCAGGCCGGCGCCGACCAGCAGGATCTGGGTCAGGATGCCCAGGATCAGGCCAAAGGTGGTGAAGTAGCCGCGCTTGAAGCCGTGGTTCAGGCCCGAGCTCATCGCCGCAATGGCGCCGGCGCCGGGCGACAGGCTGATGGCCCAGGAGGCGGCGAAGAAGGCCAACCAAGTCGAAAATTCCATTCGATTTCTCTCATAACTGACGCACAACAAGCTGGCGTTGTAGCACGCCAGGCCTGCGCTCGGTCAATGAGTGGGATTGAGGGTATCCAAGCCATGCATGCCATAGAGGCCGTAGAGCCGCTCACTCGGCACACGCGCCATCCAGCTCTTGTCGGCCTCCACGCCGACCACCGCGTACTCGCGCTGCGCGGTGTCATAGCGGATCAGCTGCGACTTGAGTTGCCCCTGCCCATCGGCCAGCGCCATCACCAGCGGGCATTGCAGGCTGGCACCGCGCCGCACCACCACCGCCAGGTCGCCGTTGGCCAGGCGCAGCAATTCGCCCGGCGGGTACATGCCGAATTCCTTGATCAGCGAGGCCGCCATGGCACTGCCGGGTGCTTGCTCATAGACCTGGCGGGCCGCGGTCTTGATTGCCAGCGCCGGCCGGCCGACGCGCGAGCTGATCTTGGCCAGAAACACGTCCACCAACCGCAGGAGCTGGGCCATCTCGCTCACGTCGCGCAGACCCTTGGGATAGCCCCGGCCGCTGGTCTGCTCGTGATGCTGCGCGACCGCCTCCAGCCATTCCTCGTCGTCAATGCCGGCGACGCGCAGGCGCTTAGCTGCTTCCTCGGGATGGAGGCGGATCAGCTCGCGCTGCGACTGGGTCAGCCGCCCGCCGCTCATCGCATACATGCCCTGCAAGTCGATGATGCTGAGGTTCATGGTCAACGCGGCCTTGACCGCCTTGCGCTGGCGCTCCTCCGACCAAAGCAGGCGCCGCGCTACCATCAAACACAGGGTGGCGACGTAGAGGGCATGGGTGAGGCCGTACAAACGCAGCTGCAGCCCTTCTTGCCGCACCGTCTGGTAGAGCGCCAGATCCCCGTCCTGCACGGTCAAGGCGATCACCTCACTGGCCGTTTCCTCGCAGCTGGCTCTGAAGCGAAGCGCGTCGGGTAAGAGCTTCAGCATCGCGTCGACCGACCAGACCGCCTGCGCCCAGCGCGTTGACAGCGGCGGCGGCTCGGCCGCCACCTTCTCGCCGGCCCGCAAGGCCCGCAACTCCGCCACGTCGGCATACATGCCGCGCGCCAGCAGCGCGGCCAGCTGCGCCGCACTGATCACGATCTGCCCACAGGCCAGCAGCAGGCCGCCCTCGCCGTCGCGCACATTGAAGGGCAAACGCGCGCCGATGCGAATTTGTTCGGCGACCAGTTTCAGCAGCTGCATGATGCCGATGATTTACGGGACTAGCTATTGCCGCCACCGAAGCGCAAGGCCATCACCACCTGGTTGCGCAGCGTCTTCAGCAGGGTCAGCTCGCGCTCGCTGATCTGCAGGGTGCCGGGCTCGGCCTTGTCGCCATAGAAGGCCCCGAGCACCTGGCCGCCGGCCACCATGGGCAGAAGCACAAAGGTACCGGCTGCCACCTGATTGCGGAACCAGGCCGGCAGGCGCTGGGCGATCACCGGGTCGGAGGTGTCGGAAATCAAGGTGTCGGCGCCTTTGCTGCAGAGCAGGCCGAACAGCTCGCTCGGCGGCTGCAGCGGGATTTGAAACGCCGGCGCCAGCGCCGTCGCGCGCTCGCCGACGCCCATGCCGCCCTTCAACATCTGGCCGCTGCCGTCACGCAGGCAGACCACCACCCGGCGCAGGCCCAAGGCTTCATGCATCTGGTGCATGCACAGCTGCAGCAACTGGCCGGCCGGCGCACCGGCCAAGACCAGGCCGCTGAGTTTTTCAAGCGCGTTGGACAGTGACTCAGCCACGGCCGGATTGCTGGGTGCGGCCGGCGCTACAGGTCGGGGTGCCGCAGGCTTGGCTGCGGCGGCGGCGGGCGCAGCGGCGGGCACACCTGCCACCTTGACAGCCGGCGTGGCTGGCTTGCCGACCACCTCGGCCTCCTTGGGTTTCTTCGCCACCGCAGGCGGTGCCACCGGGCCAAAGCCCAGCACCTGGGCCAGGTCGTCCCATATCTCCTGCACGCTCTTCACTTCCTCGACCAGCGGCTCCGGGTCCAGGCTCAAGGGCACGGCCATCTCGGCCGCGAAGCGTTCGACGCAGGCGCGCCGCGCCTCGGCCTTTTCTTCGGCCGTGCCGCTGCTGGGCAAACCCAGCAACTCGGCTGCCAGCGCATTGGCCGCCGTGCAGAGCACGCGCTGATACTCCTCCGGGCTGGCGGCGCGCTCGCTGCTGCTGGGCTGCAGGCGGCGCATGCCGTTGCGTACCGTCTCCGGCCAGCCCCATTGGCCGGCCACATCGATGGCGATGTCCTCCAGGTCCGCGCCCCAATGCTCGCGTGCCAGCTTGTCGCGCGCATCCATCCAATCGCCCTTGCCCATCAGCATGCCGCGCGCCTGCAGTTTTTCCTCGAAGCCATGCAATTCTTCAGGAAAGTGCATCCCGCCCAACATGCCGCCCAGGTTCTGGAACAGCGCCGCCAGATAGGCACCTTCGATCGCTTTGTTTCGATTGCAGAACTGCTGAGCCAACAGCGCGGCCAGTTGCGCGCGGCCGAACTCCTCGCGCAGCCGATTGCCGTCAGAACCCTTGGGCAGACGGTCAAACAGCATCAGTGAATTGGCCATCATGCCGACGGTCTGAAAACCCATCAGCGCCACCGCACGCTGCAAGCTGGTGATATTGCCGCCGCCGGCCGAGCTGTAAAAGGCCGCATGGACCAGGCGCAAGAGCTTGGCCGTCATCGCAATATCTTCCGAAATCGCGCCGCTGAGCGCACGCGCATGGGCGTTCTCGGAGCGCGAGATTTTTTGCATCAAGCGCACCGAATCCTTCATCGAGGCGAAATCGGCTTGCTTGGCAATTTTTTGCATCAAGCGTTTGTGGCGCGCCTCACGCTCTGCAGCCGCTTTGTCTTCGGCCTCACGCTCAGCATCCCGCTGCGCCTGCAGGCGGGCCACCTCGGCCTCAGCGGCGGCCCGCTCTTCTTCGCTGAGCTCGGTTTGAGCAGCGCCCGCGGCCTCATCCGGCGCCACTGCTTCGGCAACCTGCTCCTCCGGTATTTCTGTGGTCATTCTTGGTGTCCCTGTTGACGGAGCTAAGACCATCGGCAGTTTCGCCCAATTCCTAAAGCCCCACTTGCGGGGACAATCGCCGCCATGGCCAAAGAAAAGTCGATTTATACCTGCAGCGATTGTGGCGGTGTGAGCCCCAAGTGGTTGGGCAAATGCCCGGCCTGTGGCGCCTGGAATACGCTGATTGAGGGCATTGCCGAACTGCCCGGCAGCGGCGGCGGCAAAAACAACCGCTACCAGGCCTTGGCCAAGAGCCAGCCAGTGGCCACGCTGAGCGAGATCGAGGCCACCGACTTCGAGCGCACGCCCACCGGCCAGGAGGAGCTGGACCGCGTCTTGGGCGG
This sequence comes from Roseateles sp., assembly GCA_018780415.1. Taxonomy (GTDB): domain Bacteria; phylum Pseudomonadota; class Gammaproteobacteria; order Burkholderiales; family Burkholderiaceae_C; genus Paucibacter_A. The sequence continues at coordinate 29,434 of JADMJQ010000020.1, forward strand.
CGGCATCGTCGCCGGCGGCGTGGTGCTGATAGGCGGCGACCCCGGCATCGGCAAGTCGACGCTGCTCTTGCAGGCGATTGATGATTTGTCGCACAAGCTGCCGGTGCTCTATGTGACCGGCGAGGAGTCGGGTGCGCAAATCGCGATGCGCTCGCGCCGCCTGGGCCTGGCCGGCACCAAGGTCCGCGTGCTGGCCGAGATCAGCCTGGAGAAGATTCTGGCCACGCTGGAGGCCGAGAAGCCGGCCTTTTGCGTCATCGACTCGATCCAGACGCTGTACTCCGAGCACCTCAGCTCGGCGCCCGGCTCGGTGGCGCAGGTGCGCGAATGCGCGGCCCAGCTGACGCGCACCGCCAAAGCCAGCGGCTGCGCCATCGTGCTGGTCGGCCATGTGACCAAGGAAGGCGCGCTGGCCGGCCCGCGGGTGCTGGAGCACATCGTCGACACGGTGCTGTACTTCGAGGGCGACACCCACAGCAGCTACCGGCTGGTGCGGGCGATCAAGAACCGCTTCGGCGCCGTCAACGAGATCGGCGTGTT
>JADMJQ010000208.1 GCA_018780415.1 Roseateles sp.
GACGGAATCATAATCCGCAGGTCCGGGGTTCGAATCCCTGAAGCGCCACCAAAATTATCTTTATGCAAGCTGTCTACAGCGCGCATTTAGAAGAAAAGCCACCCTAGCGGTGGCTTTTTGCTTTGGGATTTCTACTTTGGGTAGTTTGGCAAAACTACCTGGCCCTATCGAGATTGATCCTATGGTCAAAGCCCCGGGCGACTCGCTTGCCGCAGCCCGCGAGCTGCCGCAGCAGGCAGACCTAAGATGGTTCGCCTATGAAACCGCAAATCCTCACCGTTGCCACGGTTCAAATTGCCTGCCAGCTGAATGACCGCGCGGGCAATCTCGCCAATGCTGAAAAGTACATATTGCAGGCCGTGCAACAGGGCGCCCAGCTGATTCTGCTGCCCGAAATGATGCCAGGCGGCTATACGCTGAATGAGGCGATGTGGGACAGCGCGGAACCCTTTGACGGGCCCTCCACGCGCTGGATGCGCGATTTGTCGGCCCGCTCAAAAATCTACTTGGGTTGCAGTTTTCTAGAGGCAGAGGGCGAGCATTTCTACAACAGCTTCGTGCTCACAGGCCCGCAAGGCGAGGTGGTGGCACGCGTCAGAAAAAGCCCTCCCGCCTCGTTCGAGGCCTATTTCTTCACCGAGGGCTCCGACTGCCACTGGTTCGACACGCCGATAGGCCGCATCGGCGTGGGCATTTGTTTCGAGAACGCGCTCTATGAACGTTATGCCGAATTGCACAGTGCAGGCATCGATTTGTACCTGCGCCCGTTTTCAGGTGCATCCTTTGAGGCCAAGTTTCCGGTGCGTCAACGTGATGCAGATTTGCTCAACGCGGCCTTGCGCGACGGCACAGCCGAGACGGCCAAGTTGATGGGAATCCCGGTAATCATGGCCAACAAGGTCGGCCGCCTGGTCAGCACGCTGCCGGCAGGCTTTCCGGCCCAAGACATCGAGTTTCCCGGCTTCAGCGCCATCGCCGATAGCGACGGCACACTCTTGGGCCAAATCGGCCCGGGTCAGCAAGGCGTGGTGGTGGCGACCGTGCACCTGGATCCAGCGCGCAAGATAAAGGAGCTCGTCCCACGCACATTCGGACGCTGGACCGCCAAGATGCCTTGGTGGGCCTTCATTTGGGTGTTGACAGAAAAAATGGGGAGAAAGGCCTATCGCAAGAGTGCATTGCGTCGGTCAAAGGCGCTCGCGGCGTCGGCAAGCGGCAACTCGTCGCCCGCCACGACTCCTCACGACAGCTGAATGCCACTCGTCGCAAGCGCCTGGGCGGGCACGGCAGGCCGGGTCAAAGTGCAGCCATCGCAAACCCGTTCAATCAAGCAAGCAAGGAGCTCGTGATGGCAAACCTCAAACAAAGCAACCCAGATGACAACAGCAACCTGGAGGCGCAGGCCAAAAAACGTGTGGACGCCAAGCTGGGGTTTTTGACCCATTTGCTGGTGTTCTGCTGCGTCAACGTGGGCTTCTACGTACTGGGCTCATTGAGCGACCGGAGCTGGCATTTTGGCTACACGCCCTTCCCTATCTGGGGCTGGGGCCTGGGGCTGGTCATCCACGGCATCGTGACCTGGGCCTCGCTGCAGGGTCAGGACTTGCGCGGCAGCATGATGGAGCGCGAAATGCAGCGTTTGCGGGAGCGCCAAGGTTAAAGCTTGCACCGGGTCGCCATGGCCACCGCCGACCAAGCTCGACTATCGGCGACAATCCGGCCCATATGTTTGCACTGTTCGATGACGCCGGAAAATTCCTCGCCGGCCGCGTGATGTCTGAAGCCGATAGTTCGATGCAGATCGAACTCGATTCCGGCAAACGCGTCAAAGTAAAAGCCGCCAATGTGCTGCTTAAATTCGATAAACCCGCACCGGCCGAGCTGATTGCCTCGGCACAAGTGCTGGCCAAGGAGATCGACCTCGATCTCGCCTGGGAGTTTGCCCCGGAGGGCGAGTTCGGCTTTGCCGAGCTGGCGCGCGATTATTTCGACGCCAAGGCCAGCATCAATCACCAGGTGGCCGCGCTGTTCTGCCTATTCGAGGCGCCGCATTACTTCCGCCGCGCCGGCAAGGGCTTGTTCAAGAAGGCGCCGGAAGAGATCGTCAAGGCCGCCTTGCTTGGGCTTGAGCGCAAGCGCCTGCAGGCGCTGCAGATCGAGGAATGGGCGACCGAGTTGGTCGAGGGGCGCTGCCCCGCGCCGGTGGCGGAGCAGATCTACAAGATCTTGTTCAAGCCGGACAAGAATGGCCCCGAATACAAGGCGGTGGCCCTGGCCACCCAGCGCGCCCGCAAGGCACCGCTGGAGTTGCTGCAAAGCGTCGGCGCGATCAGCAGCGCCTACCAGTTCCATTGGAAGCGCTTTTTGTTTGACCAGTTCCCCAAGGGCTATGGCTTCCCGGCGCTGAGTGCTCCTGAGATCAAGGACGACTTGCCGCTGGCGACCGTCAGCGCCTTCTCGATCGACGATTCGGCCACGACCGAGATCGACGATGCGCTGTCGGTGCAAGGCCTGGGCACGGGCACGGTCATCTTCGGCATCCATATCGCAGCACCCGGCCTGGCCTTCGCACCCGATTCGGCCATCGACAAGGTCGCGCGCGAGCGCCTGTCCACCGTCTATATGCCGGGCTGGAAGCTGACCATGTTGCCCGACGATGTCGTGCAGGCTTACACGCTGATCGAGGGCCGCGCCTGCCCTGCCGTCTCGCTCTACGTCACCATGGACGAGGCGACGCTGGAGATCAAGGGCAGCGAGACCAAGCTGGAGCGGGTGCCGATCACGGCCAATCTGCGCCATGACAAGCTCGACGCCATCATCACCGAGACAACGCTGACCGACTCGGCCACAGCGGACTACGCCTTTGCGCCCGAGCTGGCCTTTGCCTTCCGCCTAGCCCGCCATCTGAAGGCCGGCCGCGAGGTGGTGCGCGGCAAGCCGGAGAACTTCAACCGGCCAGACTACAACTTCCGCCTTGATTCCAATGGCGAGCACGAGCCTAAGGGCGGCGAGATCGTCAGCATCACGACCCGGCAGCGCGGCGCGCCGCTGGACCTGATCGTCGCCGAGGCGATGATTCTGGCCAACTCGACCTGGGGCGGCTGGTTGAATGAGTTGGGCCTGCCCGGCATCTACCGCAGCCAGGCCAGCATGGCGCCGGGCGTCAAGGTGCGCAT
>JADMJQ010000195.1:0-14934 GCA_018780415.1 Roseateles sp.
TCATTGCCCTTGAAGGTCGAGCCATCGCCCCAGATATTGACGTCGTCGGCCTGCATCGCGGCCACCAGCATGGTGCCGGTGACGGCGCGGCCCAAGGGCGTGGTGTTGAAGTAAGTGATGCCGGCGGTGCTGATGTGGAAGGCGCCGCTCTGCAGTGCGGCGATGCCCTCATGGGCGAGCTGGGCGCGGCAGTCGACCAAGACGGCCTTCTCGGCGCCGTATTGCATCGCCTTGCGCGGGATCTCGTCGTAATCGGGCTCGTCGGGCTGACCCAGATTGGCGGTGTAAGCGTAGGGAATGGCACCCTTGTTGCGCATCCAGTGCAGGGCGGCGCTGGTGTCCAGACCGCCGGAGAACGCGATACCGACCTTCTGGCCGACGGGGATTTTCTGAAGAATGGTTGACATGGGCTGCTGAGTTGGACAAGCGGGCGACGACGGATTCGGTGCCGGGACGGCAGCTATTTTCTGTCAATTTTCAAACCGCCCCGCCGCGCGCTGTTGCCGACGCTCTACAAACGCTCTTCAAACGCTCAGAAGCCCCACATCAAGGCGGCCACCCAACGCGCCCCGGCGATAGGCGCGGGTGCAGCCCGTCGCTGCGCGGCCTGGCTGTTGATCCAGTTGATCGAACCCTGCCAGGGGCCATCCGCCCAGCGCAGGCCCAGGCTGGCATAGCCGTAGTCGACCGCAGCCGGGCCATGGAGTTTGTAGTAGCCCAGGCCGGCATCGGCGGACCAGCGGCCGGTCAGGCGCTGTTGCAGCGACAACTCGGCGGTGAGAGCGTGGTCATGGACCTGCTCACGGCCAAGGTAGCCGGTGCTGTCGGGCGCCCACGCCAGGCTGGCACGCACGCGGCCGCGCCAGGCCAGGCTCAGCGCCGCCTCGTGGTAGCTCAGGGCGCGGGCGTGGGCGGAGCCGAGCTGACCGTAGCGAGCCAGGCCCAGATGGGCGCTCCAGTCGCCGTCCAGCACGAACTGGCGGCCGCCGCTCAGGCTCAGCTCGCCCTCGCCACCCAGGGTCGGATAGCTGGGCGCGGCCAGGCCAGCGCCGAGCTGCCAGCCGTTTTCCCAGCCATGGCTGACATCCAGCAGCAGCGCGGCGCGCCCATTGCTCTGGCTGATGCCGCGGTAGACCTTGTCGCTGGCCAGCACCAGCGCCCCGCTCCAGCCCTGGGCCAGGGCCGGTCCGGTTTGCAGGCTCAAAGCTAGGGCCATGCAGCGGCCCAGCCGCACAGCGCGCCTAGATATTTTTTGTGTCGCTTGTGCAACCATGGCGGCGGATTCTGACACTCAACCCCATGAAGCCATCTTTGCTACGCCGATGATCCTGCCCCCCTTGACCGATATCGGCGCCGACGAGGTGCTTGAGCGCCAGTGCCTGAGCCGGGTGGCGGCGGGCGACCGGACGGCCTTTGAGGACCTGTATCGGCGCCTGCATCCGCGCCTGGTGCGCTTTCTGCGGCGCTTTTGCGGCCGAGCCGATCTGATCGACGAGGTCATCAACGACACCTTGTGGGTGGTCTGGCGCCAAGCGGCGAGTTTTCGTGGCGACTCCAAGGTCAGCACCTGGATCATCGGCATCGCCTACCGCAGCATGTTGAAGGCGCTGCGCGGTGTGCCTGTTTCTGAACTGACCGAGCTTGGCGAGGATGAATCGGTGGCTGGCGCCAGTGACGACGCCGAGCTGCGCGACTGGGTCGCTTGCGGCCTGCGCAGCCTGCCCGAGGACCAGCGTGAGACGCTCGAGCTGGCTTATTTTCTGGGCTGCTCGGTGGATGAGATCGCAGCCATCATGGGCTGCGCCGCCGGCACGGTAAAGGCGCGTATGTTCCGCGCACGTCTGCGGCTGCGCACGGTGATGCCGCTGCTGGGCGGCCGCCAACACCCCAAGACAGGAGAAAGCGCATGAACGATGTGCACCATGAACTCTGGGCCATGATTCCCTGGGTGGTCAACGGCACGGCCGACGCCGAACAATGCCGGCGTTTTGAGCAGCACGCGGCCGGCTGTGCCGACTGCCGCGAGGAGCTGGCCTTCCAGCGGCTCTTGCAGGCCGGCATGCGCGCCGAGGCCGGCCCGCCACATGCCGCCGAACCAGCGCTGCAGCGTCTGTTGGCCCGCATCGACCAGGCCGAGGCGCTGCCGGCCCTCGCCAATGATCAACGCTGGCCCGCTCGACGCTGGCTGGTGGCGGCGGTGCTGGTGCAGGCGGTTGGGCTGACGGCGCAGGGCACCTTGCAGTGGCAGCGCTCGGCTGTGGCCGACTATCAGACCCTCAGTCAGACCCGCGCCGAGGTAACGCCGGCCCGCATTCGCTTGGTGCCGGCGCCGCAAATGCGCCTGGCCGAGCTGCAGGCGCTGATGAGCCGCACGCAAATGAGCATCGTCGAGACCGACGGCAATGCCAGCATCCTGGGCCTGGCGCCGGCGCCCGGGGCCAGCCTGTCGCTGGCGCAATCGCTGGCGCTGCTGCGGGCCGAGCCGGGCGTGCGCCTGGCCGAGCCTGTCTTGCCATGAGGCGCTGGCTGGCGGTCTTGTTTTTGCTGGTGCTGACAGGCTGCGCGACGCCGGCCGATGAAGGCGCCGCCGCGCCCGCAGGCGGCGCCTTCATCGTGCTGGCCATCGACGACCTGGCCGAGCCGGCGCCGCTGGTCGGCGCCACGCCGCGAGCCCGCTACAGCGCCGGGCCTGGTTATGCCGGCGGCCTGCGGGCTGCTGCTGTGGCAGGTCAGATTGCCACCGAGCATCAGTTGCACGAGCAGGCCTTCTGGCGCATCGCGCCGCTGCAGTGGCGCTGCATGTTGTACCGGCTGCCGGCAGGCGTTGATGCGGCCGACCTGCTGGCGCGGCTGGCGCTGGACCCGCGCGTGCGCCTGGCCCAGCCGCTGAACGAGTTTGAGACGCTTGCGGCACCTGGTTACAACGACCCCTATCTGCCGTTGCAGACCGGCCTGACAGCGATCGAGGCCAGCGCGGCCCAGCAATGGACCCGCGGCGAGGGCCAGCGCGTGGCCTTGATCGATACCGGCGTCGACGCCGATCATCCCGATCTGGCCGGTCGCATCAAAGTGCAGCGTGATTTTGGCCAGCCGCGCTTGGGGCCCGGCGGCGAGCGCCATGGCACCGAGATGGCCGGCGTGATCGCCGCCGTGGCGAACAACGGACTGGGCATCGTCGGTGTCGCGCCGGGCGCCCAGCTGCTGGTCTACCGGGCCTGCTGGCAGGCCGACGTTGAAAAAGCCGGGCCGGGACCGGCGCGCTGCAACTCCTTCACCCTGGCGCAGGCGCTGGGGGCGGCGCTGGCCGACGAGGCCGACATCATCAATCTGAGCCTGGGCGGCCCGGCCGATCCGCTGCTGGCGCGCCTGCTCAGCTTGGCGCTCGCGCGCGGCGCCATCGTCGTCGGCGCGGTGCCGCCCAGCGGCCGGCTCGATGGCTTCCCGGCCGGCGTGCCCGGCGTGCTGGCGGTCAGCAGCGCGGAAGCCGCAGTGCCTGGCACCCTGGTCGCGCCGGGCCGCGACATCCTCAGTACCCAGCCCGGTGGTCATTATGGTTATGCCTCGGGCAGCTCCTTGGCTACAGCCCATGTCAGCGGCGCGCTGGCTCTGCTGCGCAGCGCCGCACCGGGCTTGAGCGGCGAGCAGGCACTGGCCTTGCTGGCCGGCAGCGTGCCGATCAAGGTCTGCGCCGCGCTGCGCCGCCTTCGTCCAAACTTGCCGCCGAATAAAAAAGTTAGGGGGTCAGCCACCGAGGGTGCAACCGTTTCTACCCGCAACGGTACTCAGCAAGGGCTGATGCATACCGCACCGGCCTTGGATTGCCAACCCCTTCCGGAGTGACCGTAATGACAAAGACCTTCTTGATGAACCGCCTGCTGTGCGCTGCTGCGCTGCTGGCCGCCCCCGGCCTCAGCCACGCAGTCGATGGCATCACCGACAGCACCGGTGATTTCTTGTCCAGCTTCGGCGGCAGCCATGCCAGCGGCGACCTGGACGTGCTCAGCGCCAATGTGCTGTACGACGCCGGCGCCGATTTGTTCAAGATCAGCAGCACCATGAACGGCGCTATCGGCAGCACCAGCAGCGGCTTTTTTGTCTGGGGCGTCAACCGCGGCGCCGGCACGGCCGGCTTTGCCGCCAATGGCATTACCGGCGTGCGCTTCGACCGCGTGATCCTGCTGCGCCCGAATGGCGTCAGCAGTGTGGCCGGCGTGGGCAATCTCGCTGACGGCGCGGTGACGATCAGCGGCAACACCATCAGCGCCGTCATCAGCGGCTCTATGTTGGCCTCGACCGGCTTCACCAACAAGCTCGACTACACCTGGAATCTGTGGCCGCGCGACGGCGCCTTCAGCGGCTTCGCGGCGATCTCGGACTTCGCGCCCGATAACGCCAACTTCACCAGCACCGCCGGTACGGTGAGTGCGGTGCCCGAGCCCGAGAGCTACGCGCTGATGCTGGCCGGTCTAGGCTTGCTGGCCTTTATGTCACGCCGCCGGCTCGGCTAGGCGCTTAGAACCCCGCGCCGGGCTGTGCCAGATAGATGAGCTCGGCCGCGCTCGATACGCGGCCCAGCAAGGCATTGCGGTGTGGGTAGCGGCCAAAGCGCATGATCACCTCGCGGTGCTTGTGCGCATAGTCCAGCGCGCCGGCGATGCGCGGGTCTTGCGCCGCCAGCGCGGTGAATTCGGCCACCGAGCGGTCTTGCATGGCCATGCGCTCGGCGTGCTCCAGCGGCATCAGGGCGAACCAGCGCTGCAGCGGCTCCAGCGCCTGCAGTTGCTGGTCGTCCAGCAAGGCCAGGCAGTCCTGCAAGGCCAAATCGTCGCCGGCAAACGAGCGGGCCGTGGCGCGATAGGCATTGCGGGTCATTTGGTCCAGCAGCAGGATGCGCGCCAACCGGCTCAAGGGCGTGCTGCTCCAGGCGCTCAAGTGCCCGGCCAGGGCGGCCTCGATCAAGCCGCCAAAGCGTTGCCGGATGTCCTCGTCGGTGGCTGCGCTCTTTTGAAACCACAGCGGGCGAATCTGCCCGTCGTCGGCGCTGCCCAGGGCGCCGAACCAGTAGTTCAACACCTGCTGAGCGGGGGCCGCCAGGGTCAGCCGTTGCCAGCGCGGTTGGCGCTGCAGGTGCACGGCGACATAGCTGCAGGCGGGCACCAATTGCAAGCCCTGCGGCGCCGCCCAGCGCAGGCCATGCTCGACCATCTGACCGGCCAAGCCGCGGCCGCGCAAGGCCGGCGCCGTGCCGGTGTGGGTGAAGATCAGCTGCTCGCCTTGCAGCCGGTACTCCAGCTCCAGCCCATGGCCGTCGACCGTGGCGCTGAAACGCTGCTGCAACGGGTCATGGTGAATGTCCATCGTGGCTGTGCTCATTTTTTGTCCCTGCTGCCGGGTGCCTATTCGCTCGCCAGCTTCAGTGCGATGGGCGTGATCTCCAAGGAGTCCGCCGAGCTGGAGACATAGATGCCGCCGTCTTGTACCGTTACTTGCAACTGCATGCTGCGCTGGGCGAACTTGGCCAAGGCCAGCGACTGCTCGGACGGGATCTGCCAGACCGACAGGCGCGGCGCACGCGTCAGCTTGGCCTCAATGCCCGCCCACCAGATGGCCGTGCTGTAGGAATAGCCATAGACGCTGACATGCTCGGCCCGGCCATGGGCTTTCAGCAGGCGGCGCTCATCGGGCTGGCCCAGGTCGATCCAGTGCAGGATATGGCCGGTCAGGTCGCGCTGCCACAGCTCCGGCTCATCCACATCGGTCAAGCCCTTGCTCAACTCGAGCTTGCCGCGCATCTCGTCGGCCGGCACATTGAGGGCGAAGGCGAGGATGCGAATCATCATGCGCTCGTCGGTCTCCGAGGGCTGGCGGGCAATCGTCAGGTTGTGCTCGCCGTAGACATGGCGGTCCATGTCGGCGATCTGCAGTTGGGCTTTGTGGATGGTGGCTTTGATTGCCATGGTGAACGATGCTCGGCTACTTGCGGTCTGGGGAAGGGCGCGATTATCGGGCCGGCCGGGCCAGGCCGGCGCATAGGGGACAATCTGGCCATTCAACCAACAACAGGCAGACCCAGCATGAATATGAAAAAAACCGACCTCGACCGCCTTGCCGGCATCAAGCTTGATGGCCAGATGCGCGGCGCGCCGGTGTCGGGCCGCTTCGGTCAAGGGGCGGCGAATCTGCCCGATCGCAAGGAGCAGCGCCGCCTCGACAGCGCCGCCGGCTTGGTGCCCTTCGCCTGCAAGCTGCCGGCCGAGTTGACCCAAACCCTGCGTGACCGTGCGGCCGCGCATGCCGGTGGTATCAACGGTCTGGTGGCCGAGTTGCTGCAAAAAGGCCTGGCCTGAAATTTTCGGAGCCGATGCCGACGGGTGATTTGCGCCATGGCATGATGTGAGCGAGGCGTCCGGCAAGGGCGCTTTTGCTCATGTGCATGCCCTGTCTACCCAGCGGCGGCATTGGTTTTTTGTCAGCGCCTGCTCAGCGGCGCATTCGAAAGAAAAAGTTTTTGCCATGAAACGTATCCTTGTCTCCCTGCTCGCGGCCGCCCTTGTGCCCGCCTTCGCTCAGACCGCCGGTACCACCGTCAAGGTCGACCCGAAGAACAACAAGGTCAGCAATCCGGTGGTCGAAAAGCCCAAGCAAAAGCTGATGACGCGTGATGAGTTGCGTGCCTGCATGGACCGCAATGACTTCAACACCAAGGAAGCTTTGGCGATCAAGGCCGATCAAGTCGCCTACAACGACAACGCCAACATCTTGAAGGCCGAAAAGGCCGAGCTGCAAAAGGGTGAAGAAACCGGTGCTGCCGGCACCGCCGCGCTGAAGAAGGAGCGCGAAGGCATCTTGCAGATGTTCGAGGAGATCAAGGCCGCAGCGCCGAAGCTGGAGAAGGCCGAGCTGGAGGCCCGCAACAAGGAATATCAGGCCCGCGCCGCTGCCTTTGATGCCAGCGTGACAACATTGAATGAGGGCATCAAGGCCAATCTGGACAAGCGCAAGGCCTTCTCCGACAAGGTCGATGCCTTCAACGCCAGCTTCAAGGCCTTGGAAGCGCGCCAAGATGCGCACTTCGACAAGATGGACTCTTGGAAAGCCGAGTGCAGCAAGAAGGCCTATGACGAGGCCGACGAAAAGGCCATCATGAAAGAGCGCGCCGCGGCCCAGCCCAAGTAAGCCAAGTCCTTGTAAACGTACAGCCATGAACGACGTCAGACCTTGATCAGGTCGACGTCGTTTTTTTATTTCGGTCCACCGATCGACGCGGAGACAAAAAAGATGACCCAGCCTATCCCAAACCCGCTGTTGCAAGACTGGCAGACGCCGTACGGCCTGCCGCCTTTCGCCGCGATTCAAACCGCTGATTTCGGCCCCGCCTTCGAGGTTGCCTTGGCGCAGCACCGCGCCGAGCTGGACGCCATCGCGGCCCAGGCCGAGGCGCCGACATTTGCCAACACCCTGGCCAGCTTCGATCGCAGCGGCCAGCTCTTGGGTCGGCTGGAGACGGTGTTTCATGCGCTGGCCGCGTCGGCCACCTCGCCCGAACTGCAACTGGTGCAGCGCGCGCTTGCCGCTCCGCTGGCGGCGCATAACAACGCCGTCTATATGCACCAGGCCCTGTTCAGAAGAGTGGATGCGCTGTACCAGGAGCGCCAAGCGCTGGGATTGAAGGCGCAAGAGCTGCGCCTGCTGGAGCGCGTGCATCTGGACTTTGTGCGCGCCGGCGCCAAGCTGGCCGGCGTAGCTCAAGCTCGCTACGCGCAAGTGATGGAGCGGCTGGCCGAGCTGAACACCCAGTTCGCTCAGAACGTGCTGGCCGATGAGAGCGCCTACCGGCTGGTCTTGCGCAGCGAGGCCGAATTGGCCGGCCTGCCGGACTTTGTGCGCGCCAGCGCCGCGCAGGCGGCGGCCGAGCGCGGCTTGGGCGCGGGCGACCATGTGGTCACGCTGTCGCGCTCGCACATCGTCCCCTTTCTGACCTTCAGCGAGCGCCGCGATCTGCGCGAGCAGGCCTGGCGCGCCTGGACCAGCCGTGGTGAAGCCGCTGGGCCAACGGACAACCGCGCCATCGCCCAGGAAATCCTCACTTTACGTAACGAGCAAGCCCGGCTACATGGCCACAGCTGCTTTGCCGATTTCGCGCTGACCGACACCATGGCTGGCTCGCATGCGGCCGTCACCGATCTGCTGTCCAAGGTCTGGCAGCCGGCCTTGGCGGCAGCCGACGGCGAGCGCCAGGCCCTGCAGGCGATGATGAGCAGCCTGGGCCACGACTTTGCACTCGAGGCCTGGGACTGGCGCTACTACGCCGAGAAGGTGCGGTTGGCCCGCTACGACCTGCAAGCGGCCGAGATCAAGCCCTACTTCCCGCTGGACGCGATGGTGGCGGCCGCGTTTGACTGCGCGCAGCGGCTCTTCGGCCTGCGCTTTGTGGCCAAACCTGAGGTGGCGGCCTACCACCCGGACGTCAAGGTCTACGAGGTGCAAAACGGCGACGGCTCGGTGCGTGGCTTGTTCTTGCAGGATAACTTTGCCCGCACGACCAAGCGCAGCGGCGCCTGGATGAATGCGCTGCGCTGGCAGGCTCGCAATGGCCGGGTCGGTGAGCAGTGCTTGCCCATCATCCAGAACAACAATAACTTCGCCAAGGGCGCGCCGGGCGAGCCGACCCTGCTCAGCTTCGATGACGCACGCACGCTGTTCCATGAGTTCGGCCATGGTCTGCACGGACTGCTGTCTGACGTCGAATTTGAGCGGCTTTCGGGCACCCAGGTGCTGCGCGATTTTGTCGAACTGCCCTCGCAGATTTTTGAGCATTGGATGAGCGAGCCCGAGGTCTTGAAAAAGCATGCCCGCCACTACCAAACCGGCGCACCCATCCCCGACGCCTTGCTGGCCAAGCTGAAGGCGGCCGAGTTGTTCAACCAGGGCTATGAGACCGTGCGTTACACCGCCAGCGCCCTGGTCGATCTGGCCATCCATTCACTGCCCGACGCCGTGGCGCCCGAGGTGGTCGAGTTCGAGGCCAAGACCATGGCCGCCTACGGCTTGCCGACCGCCATCGGCATGAACCACCGGCTGACGCATTTCCAGCATCTGTTCTCAGGCTCCAGTTACGCCTCGGGCTACTACGTCTATATGTGGGCCGAGGTGCTGGACTGTGACGGCCACGGCGCCTTTGTCGAGGCCGGTAGCGCCTTTGACCCCCAGGTTGCGGCGCGCCTGCGCGACTGCATCTTGTCGACCGGTAACAGCGTCGAGCCGGGCGCGGCCTTCCGGGCCTTCCGCGGCCGCGATGCGGTGGTGGAGCCGATGTTGAAGAGCCGGGGTTTGCTGCCGGCGTGAACGCTGTTCAGCTGCGGGGCAGGGCTTCGAAGAACTCGTGCAGGCCCCGCAAAAAGACCTTGAAGTCGATCGGCTTGGTCCAGTAGGCCAGAAAGCCGGCCGCCTCGGCGCGGCGTTTGTCCTCTTGCATCGCGTTGGCGGCGACCCCTGCGTCGGGGTCGGCGCGCAGCCGCGCCAGCACCTCGTAGCCATCAAAATCGGGCAGCTGCATGTCCAGCAAAATCAGGTCCGGCCGCATGCTGCGGGCGCGCGCCAGGCCGCTCGTGCCGTCAATTTCGCAGACCAGCGTCAGCGCCGGCCGGCTCTTCACCAGCTCCTCCACCACCAAGATATTGACCGGGTTGTCTTCGATATAAAGCAGGCGCCCGGCCCGACTGGCTGTGGCGTTAGGAAGTTGATTTGACATGCAGGGAGTCTAGGGGACACCCGAGCCCAATCCGGCCATCCGGCACGCCGGCGCGCACAAAATAAACGTCCATGTTTGTCCGCCTTGACATTTGTCGGCTCAGCCCAAGATAGGTGCGAATATCAAACGAGGACGCAGCGCCATGACAGAAATTCCCAAATTCGCCCTGGTGACCGGCGCCGGCTCCGGCATTGGACGGGCCGCGGCCTTGGGTTTGATCGAGGCCGGCTACCACGTCGCTCTGGTCGGTCGCCGGCTGGAGCCCTTGCAGCAAACCGCGGCGGCCGCCAGCGCACCCGAGCGGGCCTTTGCCTGGGACGCCGATGTAACGCAGCCCGAGGCGGTGACGGCTTTGTTCGAGCGCGTGCGCAGCGAATTCGGCCGCCTCGACCTCTTGTTCAACAATGCCGGCATCGGCGCGCCGGCCGTGCCTATCGCCGAGTTGACGTTCGAGCAATGGCGGGCCGTGATGGCCGTCAATCTGGACGCCAGTTTCTTGTGCGCGCAGGCCGCCTTCAAGCTGATGCAAAGCCAATCGCCACGGGGCGGGCGCATCATCAACAACGGCTCGATCTCGGCCCATGCGCCGCGCCCCAACTCCGCCCCGTACACGGCCAGCAAGCACGCCATCACCGGCCTGACCAAGGCGCTGGCGCTGGATGGCCGGGCGCACGACATCGCCTGCGGCCAGCTCGACATCGGCAATGCCTTGACCGACATGGCGATGCCGATGACGGTCGGCGTGGCCCAGGCCGACGGCCGTGTCGCGGCCGAGGCGACAATGGACGTGGCGCATGCGGCCAGCGCCTTGCTTTATATGGCCGGCTTGCCCCTGTCAGCGAACGTGCAGTTCATGACGGTGATGGCGACCAAGATGCCTTTCGTGGGTCGTGGTTGACGCCTAGTTCTTGTGACCCGAAAGAGAGTCGAATTTTGTTTGCTGCCTTGATCAACTTTGTCGTCCGCGTGGTCCTCACGCTGGCCACCGTCGTGCTGGTGCTGGCCCTGATGGGCGTGGCGGTGGTGACGATGATTGGCCTGCTGATCTGGAGCCTGCTGCGGGGGCGCCGCCCGGTCCTCGACACCTCGGGCTTTGCGCGCGCGCGCAGCTACCGGCCGGGCCAACGTGCTGCTTCTACTACCCCTAAGCCGGTCGGTGAGGTGATCGATATTGAGGCGCGTGAAGTGCCGAACAAGCCGCCGCAGGCTTGAGTGCCTACCAGCGCTTGGTGGTCAGCTCGGCCAGAATCTCGCCGTAAATGCGGTAGCGCGAGGCGCTGATCAGGCCGGCCGCTACCGCATCGCCCACACCGCAGCCCGGCTCATGCTGGTGGGTGCAGTTGTAAAAACGGCAGTTGCCGGCATGCTTGCGCAGATCGGGCATCAACAGCGGCAGCTGCATGGGCTCGACTTGCTTGACGCCGAATTCCTGAAACCCTGGTGAGTCGATCAAGGCGGTTTGGCGCTCGGCGTCGACCCAGTACCACTGCGTCGTCGTGGTGGTGTGGCGGCCTGAATTGAGCGCCACCGAAATCTCGCCGACCTGCGCCTTGGCGTCTGGGATCAGCAGATTGATCAAGGTGCTTTTGCCGGTGCCGCTGGGCCCCATCACAAAGGTCTTCTTGCCGGCCAGCCAGGGCGTTAGCAAGGCGGCCGAGCCCGCCCGGTCTGCTGTCAGGGCCAGCTCCATCATCGGCAGCTCCATCGCCCGGTAAGGGGCCAGCCGCTCGCGCGCCGCTGGCGTGCCGGGCAGGTCGATCTTGTTCAGCGCAATGGTGGTTTCAATGCCGGCCGCTTCGGCCGCGATCAGCGCGCGGCAGAGCTGCGTTTCGCTGAACACCGGCTCCACGCCGACCAGGATCAATAGCTGATCGACATTGGCGGCAAAGCTCTTGGTCTTCCACTCATCTTGGCGAAACAGCAGATTGCGGCGCGGCTCGACCGCCTCGACCACGCCCTCGTCGCTGCCGGACGGCGCCCAGCGCACCAGGTCGCCGACCACGCAGTCGCTTTTCTTGCCGCGCGGGTGGCAGACCCGGCGCAGGCCGTCGGGGCTTTCGACGATGTAGTGGCGGCCGTGGCCGCGCACCACCAGGCCGATATCAAGATGGTCGAAGCGACTCACACCGTGCCTTCCGGCAGGGCCGAAATCTGCGCCGCGCAGATGAAGTCATTGCTGGTCAGGCCCTTGGCGGAATGGGTGCTCAGGCTCAGGGCGCAGGCGTCAAACGAGACTTGCATCTCGGGGTGATGGTCCTGGCCATGGGCGATCTCGGCCACCGCGTTGACGAAGGCCATGGTTTGGTAGAAGTTGTGGAACTCGAAGCGACAGGCTATGGCGCTGCCATCGGCGGCCAATTGCCAGCCTGGCACTTGGGCCAGCCATCCCGGCAGCTCGTCGGCGGCCAGCGCCTCGCGTTGGGGCGAGCATTGGGCGATCAGTAAATTCATCGATGAGGTCATATCAAGTGGTGGCCTGAGCTTGCGGGCCGGCCAGGATGGCGCCCAGACGTTCGGTGGCAGGCGGATGCGAATAGTAGAAACGGGCGAACAGCGGGTCCGGCGTCAAGGTGCCGGCATTGTCCTCATGCAGCTTGAGCAGGGCTGAGGCCAGATCGCTGCCGCGCGCATGGCTGCAAGCATAGGCGTCGGCCTGGAATTCGTCGCGGCGCGAAATCAGGCTGGCCAGCGGCGTGAAGAAGAAGCTGAACACTGGCAGCACCAGCATGAAGAGCAATAGGGCGATGGCATCGTTCGGCGCGGCTAGGTTCGGCTGCACGCCAAAGGCCAGGTAAAAGCCGCTCTGGCTGGACAGCCAGCCCAGCAGGGCAAAGCCGGCCAGGCTGAGGGCAAACATCGTCAGCATTCGCTTGAGCACATGCTTGTGCTTGAAATGGCCCAGCTCATGCGCCAGCACCGCCTCGACCTCGGGGCCGTTCAGGCGCGCCAACAAGGTGTCAAAAAACACCACCCGCTTGGCCGGGCCGAAGCCGGTGAAATAGGCATTGCCATGGGCCGAGCGGCGGCTGCCGTCCATCACGAACAAGCCCTTGGCGGCGAAACCGCAACGCGCCATCAGGCCCTCGACGCGGCTTTTGAGCGCCTCGTCCGGCAATGGCTCGAATTTGTTGAACAGCGGCGCGATCACGGTCGGGTAGAGCACCAGAATCAGCAGATTGAAGCCCATCCAACTGGCCCAGGCCCACAGCCACCAGTAGCTGCCTGCCGCGCCCATCAGCCACAGCATCAGCGCGGCGATGGGCAGGCCAATGACGGCGCCGACCGCCGCACCCTTCAAGGCGTCGTTGACATACATCTTCCAGGTCATGCGGTTGAAGCCGAAGCGCTGCTCGATGCGGAAGGTGTCATACAGCTCCCAGGGCAGATCAAGCAGGGCGCCGATCAGCACAAAGGTTAGCAGCAGGGCGAGCTGATAGGCCATCGCGCCGAAGCGGGTGTAGGTCGCGTCATAGACCAACATGTTGAGCGCGTCGAGACCGCCCAGCAGGGTCCAGGCCAGCAGGACGACGGCGCTAAAGGCCAGGTTCAAGAGCCCGAAGCGGCTGCGCGCGACCGTGTAGTCGGCCGCTTTTTGATGCGCGGCCAAGGGCACGGTGGCGGCGAAGGCGGGCGGCACCTGGTCCCGGTGGCGTGCCACATGGCGGACCTGGCGGCTGCTCAGCCAGAACTTGATGGCCAGGCTCAAAAGCAGGGCGGCCGCGAAGGCCAGGCTCAGCGCGTTGGGGTGAATGGGGGGCAGAAAGCTTGCGAACATGGGGCGAAGTGTAGGGCTGCGACAATATTGCCGATTCAAGAACGCTAGAAAGCACCCTTCCATGACGACCGAGTCGACCGCCAGCCCCGTGCTGGTAAGCAATGAACAAAACCTGATCTGGATCGACCTGGAGATGACCGGCCTCTACCCGGACAGCGACCGCATCATCGAGATCGCTGTCGTGGTCACCGACGCGAATCTGAACGTGAAGGTCGAAGGCCCGGTGTTCGCCATTCACCAAAGCGACGAGACGCTGGACAAGATGGACGCCTGGAACAAGGGCACGCACGGCAGGAGCGGCCTGATCGACCGAGTCAAGGCCTCGACCATCACCGAGGACGAGGCAGTGGCGCAGACCATCGCGTTTCTGAAGCAATATGTGCCGGCCGGTAAGTCGCCGATGTGCGGCAACAGCATCTGCCAGGACCGCCGCTTCCTGGCCAATTACATGCCCAAGCTGGAGGCCTTTTTCCATTACCGCAACCTCGATGTGTCGACGCTGAAGGAGCTGGCCAAGCGCTGGAAGCCCGGCATCACCGCCGGCTTCAAGAAGGCGCAGGCGCACACGGCGCTGGCCGACATCCACGAGTCGATCGACGAGCTCATCTATTACCGCGAGCATTTCCTGAGTCTTTGATCGCAGCATGTCAGGCCAGCCATTGGATCAACTCTGGGCCGCGTTTGACTTCCCGCGCCATCCTTTGGCGCGGGAGGACGGTGAACGGGTGCGTGGCGCTTTTTATGGCCCACCGACGCGCTGGCTGCGTGCTTTTCACGCTGCTGGTTTGCGTGAGGTCATCGACGCTGCCCACCAGGCCAGCCGTGAAGGCGCCTGGGTTTTAGGCGGCTTGCGCTACGAGGCGGCGGGGGCCTTGGACGCGGCCTTGGTCGGGCAGGCGAGTGAGTTGGCCCTGGCCGAGTTTGCGGTGTTCGAGACGGCGCCCGAGCCCTGGCCCGAAGCGATCACCACGGCAGGGCCACTCAGCAGTGCTTGGCTTGATGCCCAGCCGGACACTCAGGAGCGCGCGCAGATCGAACTCATCCGCGAGTGGATACGCTGCGGCGACTGCTACCAGGTCAATCTGACGACCCGGCTGCGGTCCCAGTTGTCGGACAAGGTGTCTTTGGCCGAGCTGTTCCTGGCCTTGCATCGGGCACAGCCGGGCGGTTTTTCGCTGTTCTTGCGCGGTCTCGACGGGGGGCAGGGCGTGGCCAGCGTGTCGCCCGAGCTGTTCTTTGATTGGCGGCCGGTGCCGGACGCCGAGCGCAGCTGGCTGCTCGCTGCCCAGCCGATGAAGGGCACGGCGCCGCGCGGCCACGACAAGGCTGCAGACGAGGCGGCGCAAGCCTATCTGCGCACCAGCGAGAAGGAGCGCGCCGAGAACCTGATGATCGTCGACCTGCTGCG
>JADMJQ010000195.1:14944-29444 GCA_018780415.1 Roseateles sp.
ATGAGCCGGGTCGCCGCCCTTGGTTCGGTGCGGGTGCCGCGGCTGTTCGAGCTGCTGGCCCTGCCGACGGTGTGGCAGATGACGTCCACCATCACGGCGGTCAGCCGGCCGCGCCTGCGCCTGTCCGAGGTGTTCGCGGCACTGTTTCCCTGCGGTTCGGTCACCGGCGCGCCCAAGGTGCGCGCGATGCAGATCATCCAGGCGCTGGAGCCGGCCCCGCGCGGCTGGTATTGCGGTGCTCTGGGCCTGATGCAGCCGGGTGGGGTGGTCAGCTTCAATGTGCCCATCCGCACGGTCGAGGCCAGCCCGCAGGGCTTGAGCGCCGGTGTGGGCAGCGCCATCACGCTGGATTCGAACGCGGCGGCCGAGGTCGCCGAGTGGCGCGCCAAGAGCCGCTTTTTGCTGCGCGCGCAGGCGCCGATCGCGGCGCTGGAGACCCTGCGTTTGCAAGACGGTGTGTGTGTCCGGCTGGACGGTCATTTGGCGCGGCTGCAAGGCACCGCGCAGTACTTCGGCTTGAAGCTGAATTTGAGCGAAGTGCGCAGCCGTCTTGCCGAGCTGTGTCGCACGCATGCCACGGGTTCGTGGCGTTTGCGCTTGACGGTGCAGGCCGACGGTACAGTGCGGGCTGAATGCGGCGCCCTGGTCGACACGCCGCTGCCGGTGGTTTTGGCTTTGGCCGACACTGCGATCGATACCGAGGGTGGCGGGGCCGAATTCATTCGGCACAAGACGACCCGACGCGAGATGTACACGGCGTTTGTCCAGGCCAAGCCGCCGCAGGCCTTTGACGCCATACTTTGGAATCAGGCGCAGGAGTTGACCGAATGTACGTTTGGCAATCTTGCCCTGCGCATTGACGACCAATGGCTAACGCCTTATTTGCAGGCCGGGCTGTTGCCCGGCGTTTACCGCGAAGAATTATTGTTTGCTGGGCGCGTGCGCGAGGCCAGGCTGATGACGGCCGACCTCGCACGCGCCGAAGAAATTGTTTTTTTCAATAGCCTGCGGGGCTGGTGTCCAGCCAGCCTGCTGCCGCGCAACGGTGAGGCCACAGGCCTCATCTAACCACTCAATTACTCAGATTCCCTATGGCCATCGCCCCTAAATCGCGTAGCAAGACCAGCGCCAAGACCGTCATTGCTGCGCCGTCGGCAGCCGCCAGCAAGCTCAAGCCGAAGGCAAAAGCGCCGGCAGCGAGCAAGCCGCTGGCGGTCGAAAAGAAGCCGGTCGTCAAAGTTGCGGCCAAGGTTGCAACCAAGGCGGCGGTAAAAGCGCCCGTCAAAGCGCCCGTCAAGGTGCCAACCAAGGCCGTGCCGGCAAAGAAGGCGGTGGCCGCAAAGAAGCTACCGAGTACCAAATTGCTCAAGGCGATCGAAGCTGCTGTAGCGCCGGCCCCGGCCCCAGTCAAGGCGCTGAAGCGTGCGGCCAAGCCGGTGGCCGAACTGCCGATCGAGGCGCCGCCAACAGCAGCCAAGAAAGCGCCGGCGAAGAAGAAAGCGGCCGTCAAAGAAGCCGTGCCGGCCGCCGTGCTGAGCCCGGCCAAACCTAAGCGGGCGCCCAAACTGGCTAAAGTGGCGACGTCAATCGCGCCGAGCCCAGTTGAGGCGGCGCCTGCTGAGGCCGTGGTGGAAGCCAAGAAGTCAGCCAAGAAGTCAGACGAGACGGCAGTCGAGAAGTCAGTCAAGACGGCCGTCACAAAGCGCAGCCCAAAGTCCGCCCAACAGTCACCTGTGGCGCCGAAAACCGCAGCTCCTGTCGCCGCGCCAGCGCCAGCGCCAGTGCCTGCACCCAAGCCACCCAAGCCACCCAAGCCACCCAAGCCGCCCGCAAAGTTTTCTTTGCAGCGCAGTGGCTCTGCCGCTGACGGTGTTTTTGCCGACTACTTGGTTGCCGAGTTGGCCGGCGAGAAGAGCTGGACGGTTTCGGTGCGCGGCACCAGCCTGATCGACTGCCGCTGCAACTGCGCGGATTTCCGGTTTGGTGAACGCGGTAGTTGCGAGCATGTGGAGTTTGCGCTGGGCAGCTTGTTGGATGAGCCGCAGCAGCGCGCGGCACTCGAGCAGGGCCTGCGCACCGACTACAGCGAGATCTTGTTGGGCTACGGCGCCGCACGCTATTTGCGTTGGCGGCAGGGCCAGCTTTGCCCGCCCGAGCTGGCGCGCGAAGCGCAAGCCTTGTTGGATGAGCGCGGCCGTTTGCCGGCGGACCATGCCGATGACGTGGGGCTTTTGAATGGCTTGCTGCAATTGGCTGCCGAGCTCGGGGCCGAGGTGCGGGTTGAAGCCGGTGTGTGGGAGCAAATCGCGCTGGGTCGCGATGCCCGTCAGCGCGTGCAACGCCTTGCGCAGGCCTATCCCGAGGGTTTGGAGAGTCCGGCGCTTCGCGGACTGCTCAAGCTGCCGCTGCCGCTCTATCAGCTGGAGTCGGCCTTGTTCGCCGCTTGCGCAGGGCGCAGCCTGGTGGCCGATGATTTGGGCCTGGGGCAATATGCGCCGGCTTACGCCGCTGCCGCATTGTTTGGGCGCCATTTTGGTGTCGATCGGGTGCTGATTCTGTGTGCCGAGTCGGCGCAAACCCGCTGGCTGGGCGAGGCGCAAACCCTCAGCCACGCGCCCACACAAATGGTGTGGGGTGATGCCGACACCCGCAAGAGCCAATGCCAAAGTCAGGGGCATGGGCTTGAGATCAAGATTGCTTCCCTGGCGTCCTTGGGCAGGGACATGAGTCTGTTGAAGGGCTTTGCCGCTGAGCTGATCGTGGTTGATGAAGCCGCCCGGCTGGACAGCGATGCGCTGGCCGCCTTGCGCCAGCTCGACCGGGGCTTCTTGCTGATGCTCAGCGGGCAGTTGCTGGATGAGCGGCCGCAAGCTTTGCTGCCCCTGGTGGATCTGCTTGATCGCTCGCGCAATGGGCCTTGGGAGCGTTTCT
Source organism: Roseateles sp. (assembly GCA_018780415.1). Taxonomy (GTDB): domain Bacteria; phylum Pseudomonadota; class Gammaproteobacteria; order Burkholderiales; family Burkholderiaceae_C; genus Paucibacter_A. Next base: position 17,876 of record JADMJQ010000195.1, read on the forward strand.
TGAGCCACCATGTGCGGCGCAGCGGCCAAACGCTCAGCTTCTTTGGTTTGGAGCGTCTCGATCAAACGCTGGAACGGGTGATGTTCAGCCGTAGCCGAGTCGAGTTGCTGCCCACCTTGCCGGTGGCCTTGGTGCAACTGCGTGCGGTCGCTCTGACGCCTCAGCAGTTGCTGCTGCAGCAGCCCTTGTTGGCTGGCTTGCGCCAGGCAGTGGCGCGCTGGCAGCGCAGCGCCTATGTGTCGGAGGCCGAGCTCTTGCAGCTTCAGCAGACGCTGCAGCAGCTGCGTCGGCTGGCCATCAGCCCTCAGTTGCTGATGAGCCCTCAGCAGGGCAGCGTCGACGCGCCGAAATTGAGCGCCGTGGCGGCACTGACGCGTGAACTGCTGGGCGGTGCGGCCGAGCGCTTGCTGGTGTTCAGCCAATGGGATGATGCCCTTGGCTTGTTGGCCGAGCGGCTGCAGGCCGGCGGCATCGACTTTGTGCAGTTGCATGCCGAGCGCAATCTTGAGCAGCGCCTGGAGTCGCTGCGGCGCTGGCGCCATGCTTCGGCTGGCACTGTATTGCTTTGCAGCGACAAGGCCGCGCTCGGCCTGGATCTGCAGATCGAGCGGGCCGCGATGGTGAATCTGGAACTCCCTTGGGGCGAGGATCTGCTGGAGCAGCGTCTGTTGAGCTTGGTTGACGAGCATTCGCGCGGTCTGCCAATGATTCAGCTATTGGCTCAAACAGGGCTCGAACAAGCGATGTTGCAGGTGCTCGACAGCGTGGCTGACTTGCCCTCGGGTGGCTTGGACGGCGATGCCAGCCGCCAACTTTTGTCAGGTGATGAATTGGAGCGCTTTATGCATGCGCTGACGGCGTTATGTGGTGCTTTGACGGACTGAGTGATAGGGGAGTGATGGGCGGTTGCAGAGACGGCCAAGTGTGATTTTTCGCACTTGGCTCGCGGGTTTCGACGGCGGTGTGCGCGCAAGTTCATTCCGTGGAAACCCTAGTGTGCTATAGTCGCAGTCTTGCTTCGGTGATTACCGCTGCATTTCGTACGTCTCCTCTGACCTCCGTTCAGGCCATTGCCCAATCAGCATTCAGCAGATTGCGCGCAGTGACAGCGGCCCGCACTGATCGTGCGGCGCCACTGCACCCCTCCAGGTGAAGCGCTGAACACCCCTCGGGTTCGGTCGGCGGCGATGCCGTCGCTTTGACTGTTCCCCCGGCGCCGCACCTGGCACCTCACGGCATGCTTTTGCCGTCTCCCAAGACCCGGTGCACGACGCGAGCTCGTCTCCCAGCGACTTTATTGGTTCGATGCGCAAAATTTTGCTGTGCATCGGCCGCGTGTGTTCGTCCCGTTGTTGCGGGGCGGGGCACGGCATTGTTGAAAGAAATACATGAGTTTCGAAAATCTAGGCCTCCAAGAAGCCCTGTTGCGCGCTGTTAAAGATTCCGGCTACGAGACAGCCACCGAAGTACAAGCATTGGCGATTCCTGCCGGCCTGAAGGGCCTGGACATGATGGTGTCGTCGCGCACCGGCAGCGGCAAGACCGCCGCCTTCATCTTGCCCGCACTGCAAAAAGTGCTGGAAAGCCGTGCCAACCCGACCGCCCCATCGGTGGACGAAAAAGGCCGCCGCAAGGTTCAAGGCCCCAAGGTCTTGGTGCTCTGCCCAACCCGCGAACTGGCGATGCAAGTAGCCAAGGCCGCTCAGACCTACGGCCGCCATGTGCCGGGCCTGCGTTTGTCCACCGTCCTGGGCGGCATGCCTTACGCCTTGCAGCTCAAGCAATTGAGCGGCCCGCTTGACATCTTGATCGCCACCCCTGGCCGTCTGCTGGACCATATGCAGTCGGGCCGTGCGGTGCTGGACAATGTCGAAATGCTGGTGCTCGACGAAGCCGACCGCATGTTGGACATGGGCTTCATCGACGACATCAAGACCATCGCCGATCGCATCCCCGCCACCCGTCAAACCGTGATGTTCAGCGCGACCTTTGCCGGTCACGTCGGCCGCTTGGCGCAAGACCTGCTGCGTGACCCGATGCGCATCGACGTCGCCTCGCACACCGACACCCACGAGAACATCACCCAGCGTCTGCACTGGGCCGACAACAACAACCACAAGGACCAGTTGCTTGAGCATTTGCTGGCCGACAAGGATGTTGACCAGGCCCTGGTGTTCACCAGCACCCAGCGCGACGCCGACTGGTTGGCCGAACGTCTGCAGGAACTCGGCCACTCGGTCGCGCCACTCCACGGCGGCATGCCACAAGGTCGCCGCAACCGCGTGCTGATGGCGCTGCGCCGTCGTGAAGTGAAGGTCTTGGTTGCGACCGACGTGGCCGCCCGCGGCATCGACGTGCCGACCATCACCCACGTGATCAACTATGGTCTGCCGATGAAGGCCGAGGACTATGTGCACCGTATCGGCCGTACCGGCCGTGCCGGCCGCGCTGGTCTGGCAATCACGCTGGCCGGCCGCGATGATGTGTCGATGATTCGCCGCATTCAGCAGTTCACGACGCAGCAAATTCCGGTCGCTCAGATCGAAGGTTTGGAGCCTAAGTCGCAAGAGCCACGCATCTTCCCACCGCGGCCAGGTGGCGTCGGTGGCTTTGAAGACCGTGGCGCGCGTCCTGCCTGGGGCGGCAAGCCCGGTTTCGGCGGCGGCAAGAGCTTCGGCGGCAACAAGAGTTTTGGTGGCGGCGCAGGTCGGCCGTTCCAGCCGCGCGACGGCGGTCAGCCGTTCAACCGTGATGGCGGTCAGCCGTTCAACCGCGACGCCGGTCGCCCTGCCGGCTTCGAGCCACGTGGTGACTTCCGTCAGGACAGCCGCCCAGCGTTCGACCGCGCACCGGTCGACCGTGGCAATGACCGAGGTTTCGCACCACGCGGCGACTTCGCTCCCCGCAATGACAGGCCGTCGTTTGGCGACAACAAGCCTTCGTTCGGTCAGGATCGTCGCCCAGCCGGTGGTTTTGATTCGCGCGGCCCCGGCGGCCCAAAGCGTAGCGGCCCCCCCAGCGGTGGCCCACGTCGCAGCGGCTTCGGTCGTTGATTGCCGCTTCTGACGCTGGCGCGCCCTTGAGGCCTTAAAGTCGCCCTTCGTCAGGGGATAGCCATGAGAGCCCGCTGCAAAGCGGGCTTTTTCAATTGGGGACAGGTTTTTTGGGCGGCGAGCAAGATGCGGCAACAGGGTCAGTTAACTCAGTGGTTTGAGGCCAAGGGCTACGGCTTCATCACGCCCGCAAATGGCGAGCCCAAATTGTTCGTGCACGCCAAGGCCTTCGGTCTGCGCGCCAGCCGGCCTCAGATGGGCGAGTTGCTGAGTTTTGAGTTGGGGCAGGACGCCCAGGGCAAGCGCCGCGCCGTCGATGTGCGCGCACTTCAAGCCCCGGCCGTCAAAGCGCCGTACAGGCTCAGCAGCCTCTTCTTGATCCCCGCTTTTGCTGCGTTCTACCTGGCCTGCCATCTGCTGTGGCGGCTGCCGCCTGCGCTGTGGGGGGTCTATATGGCGATGAGCCTTGCCACCTTCATCGTCTATGCGGGCGACAAGCGCGCTGCAGCAAAGGCACAGCAGCGCGTGCCTGAGCGCACGCTGCACCTGCTGGCGCTAGGCGGCGGCTGGCCTGGCGCCTTGCTGGCGCAGCAACTGCTTCGCCACAAGACCAGCCAAACCGCATTCTTGCGGCGATTCTGGTTCACCGTGGCGGCCAATTGCGCGCTGTTCGTGCTGGCCTTGACGCCCTTGTTGAAGACCTTGTGGGCCTTCGCCTCTCCCTTCGTGGCCCTGAAGGGCTGAACACATCATGCCTTCGGCCCTCGGATTGCAGGAGTAGCTATGGGCTTGCTTGAGTCGCATCTCGGTTTGAACAGCTTGCTCATGCTTTTGAGCGGCTTGCTCGCCGCATTCCTGTTGTGCATGGGCGCGGAGGTGCTTGAGCTGGCCCAGCAACGCTTGCGCCAGCAGTGGCCGGCGGCTCGGCTGGTGGCTGCCATGTTGATGGGCGCCGGCTTGTGGTGGCCGCTGCAAGCACTGGCCGACCGAGCCGGGGTTGCCGGCGTAGAAGCGGGCTTGGGGCGCTTGATGCCTATGCTCGCGCTCGGGCTGGCCTTGGCCGCAGCCGAACTGATGTGCGAGGCCGTGCGGCCGCAACGCGCGCGCCTGATGCAGTCGCGCGGCATGCTGGCGATATTTGCCATCGCTTTGGCCGGCCTGCAGGCTTGGCTTGCCGGCCCGGAGTTTGGACCCAACTGGCTGCTCAAGTTGAAAGCCGTCGGCGCGAGCACCTTGCTGCAAATGGGGCTGCTGGCTTTGCTCATGCGTCAGCGTGGAGAAGGGCTTAGCGGCCGCGCCGCCCGGATCGGCTGCGCCTTGGCGGCAGCCGGTTTGCCACTTTTGGCCTGGGCCGAATGGGGGCCGGTTAGCATGCTGACGGTCGGCGCCGACGCACTGCCGCTGGCTTTGGCCTTGATGATCGCTGCCACCGTGGGCGGCTTGCTTTTGGCGCCCCTGCGCCGGCAATCCGCGGCCGATGTCGAGCCAAGCGTGAGGCCGCCGGCGCCTCTGACCGATCCGCTGACCGGCCTGTTCACCCGTTTGGGGCTGGAGGACAACCTGGCGCAAGCGGTGATCGCCAGCGACCGCAGCGAGGCTCCCTTGGCGCTGCTGATGTTCGATCTGGACGGCTTTAACCCCGTCAACAGCAGCTTGGGGCATGACAATGGCGATGCCTTGCTGCGTCAGGTGGCCGACCGTCTGCGAGCTTGTTTGGAGCCTGAGGATGTGGCGGCGCGCATCGGTGGCGATGAGTTCGTGGTGCTGCTGCGTGCGCCGGCCGACCAGGACGCGATCGCCGACTTCGCTCGCCGCGCCTTGGCCGCTTTGGCCAAGCCCTATTTGCTGGAGCAGCGCGAGCTGACCCTGTCCTGCTCGGTCGGCATCGCCCGCTACCCACGCGATGGTGGCAAGGCCCGCATGCTGGTCTGTGCCGACGCGGCCAAGAGCGCCGCCAAGCGCATGGGCGGCGCCTGTTACTGCTTCTACGCCCAGGGCATGGACGGCGACACCCGCGAGCAACTTGATCTGCTGCGCGATCTGCGGCTTGCGATCGAGCGTCAAGAGCTGGCGCTTTTTTACCAGCCCAAGATCGACGCCCGCAGCGGCCAGATCACCGCTGCCGAGGCCTTGCTGCGCTGGCACCATCCGACCCGCGGCCTGGTCTCGCCGGTGGTGTTCATTCCCATCGCCGAGCGTTTCGGCTTCATGCGTGAGCTGGGCAACTGGGTCATTGTTGAGGCCTGCCGGCAGTCGCGCGTCTGGCGCGAGAGTGGGCTGCGGATGCGGGTGGCGATCAATTTGTCGGCGCATCAGATGCGCCAGGCCGATCTGGTTGAACGCATTGCAGACGCTCTGCATGAAAACCGCGTGCACCCCTCACTGCTGACCTGCGAGATCACCGAGTCGGTGGTGATGGAGAACACCCAGGCGATTCAGGACACGTTCAAACGCTTGGGCGAGCTGGGCGTGCATTTGTCCATTGATGACTTCGGCACCGGCTACTCCTCGCTGAGCTATTTGCGCCAGTTGCCGGCCAAGGAGCTCAAGATCGACCGCGCCTTCATCATCGATATCTGTGCCAGCGTGGACGCCCGCGCTGTCGTTGATGCGGTCATCAAGCTGGCGCATGCGCTGGGGCTAAGGGTGGTCGCCGAAGGGGTGGAGACGCAGGGCCAGCAGGCGATTTTGTGCGGCATGGGCTGCGATGAGTTGCAGGGCTTTTTGTTTGCCCGACCGATGTCCGCGCAGGCGATTTTGCTGTGGGCGATCGATGATCAGCAGGCGGCGCCGGCCTTTCGCGCCTCCTTGTTTGGCGACACCTCCTTCATCGAGAAGCTCTGATCGGCCAGCTGCGCGCAGAAGCGGGCCATCTAGCTGGGATAATCAGCCCCATGCGGGAGAACCCAAACCCAGCGAGCGAAGACGAAGCTCGTTTTGAAGATTATTTTCGCGAGGCGGCCGCTCCCAGTGAGTCGCAACTATTGTGGCAACTGGAGCGCCAAGAGGGCTTGACGGCCGGCTTGCGTGCGCTCTTTCACGGCCCGGCGTCCTTGGTCAAGCTGCGCGTCTGGGTGTTTCTGGAGGTGATGGCGATGCCGGCCTCCAGGATCAGCCGCGAGGCCTTCAACCAGCATTTCCATATGCTGCGCGACGAGCCGCTGGAGCTGGTGCTGAAACGCTTGCGCGAGGCCGACCTGCTGCTGTGGGACGGCTCCAATCAGCAATACGGCGTGACGCCCTTGGCTCAGCAGTTGCTGGGGGTCTTGACGCCGCTGATCACCAGCGTCGGCCAGGACGCCGACCTGACCGCCTTGCTGGCCAATGTGGCCGGGGCGCATCAGCTGGGCACCTTGGACCCGGCCCAGCTGCAGCATCTGCAGGCCCAGCTGTCCCGGCTTTATGACGAATTTGCCGACGCGATCGCGAGCGGCTCCGAGTTCCATCTGCGCCGTGCCCGCCAGCGTTTTGGCAAGGCGATGAGCCTGGTCGCCAAGGCCAATGATGCGCTGACCGCCATCATGGTGCAGGCGCAGGAGCAGGGTAACGCCAAGCTTGAGCGGCTGGCGCGCGAGCTGGGCCTGGCGCAGGCGCGGCTCTTGGCGATGGCCAGCCAGTTCAACCGCGCACTTCAGCAAGCCGACCGCCAGCGCGTCACACTCGGCTCAACCGGCATCACCACCACCGATGTGCGGCGCTGGCTGCAAGGCGTGCATTTTCTTGAGAACTTGTCCTTGGGCGCGCTGTCCCGGCCGGTCCATCCGGTGCTGGTGTCTCAGCACGAGCTGCTGGATACGGCGGCGGCCGAGTTCGAGCGGGATAGGCCCAGGCCCAAGGAGGTCGAGCCGCTGCCGACGGCCCAGGTCGCACCCGAGGGCGAGTTGGCGGTGATGAGTTTGCCGCCGGAGATGGGCTTGATGCAGGCCTTGCTGAACCGCTGGGCCGAGGCCGGCGAACTGGAGCAAGACCTGGCCCCCGCCGTCCTGGGTGGCAGTTATGCGCGCGCGTCCTACCGGGCGCAGCTGCTGCCCTTGCTGGGCGACCCACAGGCGCAGCATCTGGCAGGCGCCACCGGCGATATGGCGCGCCAGCCCTGGCGTGTGCATTGGGGCGTCGAGCAAGGCCCCATCGATGACGAATACATACGCTGGATGAGCCGTGGTGTGCTGCGTGCGAGTGACAACAAAAACAATGAGGAAGACCCGGAATGAGCGCAGCTCTTGATGATGCGGCCGCCCTGGCGGCGCAATTGCTGGCGCGCCGCTGGCTGCCGCGCAGCCACCCGCTGGTGCGCCGAGCCTTGATCGACACCGATATCTGGACGGCCTTGAGCGAGCGCCTCGCGGCCGTCGGCCTGCGCGTGATCGACAATCTCTATGCCGACCACATCAGCGTGGCGATGCTGCGCCCGGCCGAGGTGGCGGTGTTTGGCGAAACTGGCTTGGCCGCCAACAACAATCTTGACCTGCCACGCGACGGCGTTGCCTTGCTGGTGATTCTGTGGGCCTTGATCGTGCTGCCCAAGCGCCAGCGCCAGGTCGCCCGTGCCGACGCCAAGGAGGCGGGCCAGAACGAGATGTTCGCCACCGACAAACCGCTGCCGACGGCGGCCAGCGTCAGCCCGACCCTGTCCTACCGCAGCCTGTTGGTCGACTTCGGCAACCAACTGGGCAAGAAGATGCGCTTGGACACCAATTTGAAGTTGCTGGAACGTAACGGCTTCATCACCAGGCGCGGCGAGGACATCGCCGAGGGCCCGCTGCTCGACCTGCTGCTGGACTACGACACGCTGGCGCCGCGCATTCTGGACGGTGCCTTGGCCGATGTGCTGGCGCGCACCACCGACCCGCTGGCCGCCCCGGCGCTGGCCCAAATGCGTCAAACCGACTCAAACAATTCGCCCGAGCAAGACGACTGACCATGTTCCATCTGCAATCTCTAGAACTGCTGCACTGGGACTATTGCCAGCGCGTCACCATGCCGCTGGACGGCGCCATCATCACGATCGCCGGCCCGAACGGCTCGGGCAAGACCACGCTGCTGGACGCGATGCGCACGCTCCTCGGCCTGGAATGCTCGGGCGGGCGCACCTACAAGACCTATGCCCGCCACGCTAACGCCGAAACCGCCTGGTTACGGGCGCTGGTGGACAACCGCCCGCGCGGCCGCCAGAACAGCTCGCGGCCGTTCGCCAGCTCCTTGATTTATTCGGACCAGGTCACGCTGGCCTGCCGCATCGAGCGCCATGGCGGCGACTGGCAGCGCCGCTACCTGATGGTCGACGGCGCGCAGACGATCGAGCAGATGACTGAAGCTGCGGAGAAGGACTGGATGGGCATCGAGGCCTGGCGCCGCCGCCTTGAGGCCGCCGGCCTGACCCGTGCGATCGGCCGTGTGCTCGCACTTGAGCAGGGCCAGACCGACCGCTTGTGCGAGCTCAGCCCCAAGGAGTTGCTGCGCCTGGTGTTCGAGGTCTTCGGCGATCAGGAGGTGCTGGACCGCTACGACCAGGCGCGCAGCCACCAGCAGCATTTGCTCAAGGAAGTCGAGCAGGCCGGCCATGAGCTGGTCCACACGCAGGCGCAGATGTCCGATCTGGCGAACCGCGTCACCAGCTATCAGCAATACCAGCTGCGTCTGCGCGAGCGCGAGCGGCTGGCGTCCGAGGTTTTGCCGGTCTTGCAATGGAGCGAGGCCAGGGCGCGCACGGCGCAGGGTCTGCGCGAGCTGCACCGGCAGCGCTTGTTTGCCGGCGCCGATGCGCGCGCGCAGGCCGGCAAGCGGGCCGAGTTGCATACCTTGTTCGAATCGTCCAACAAGGCCAAACAGCGCTTGACCGAGCTGGAGCAGGAGCGGCGTCAGAACCGCAGCGGCTTCGACGCTGCCCGCGAGGCCGAGCGGCCGATGGAGTTGTTGGCCAAGCGCGAGGAAGAGCTCAAGGTCTTGGCGGCAGTGGAAACCGACGCGCAGGAATTGGCGCTGCGGCTGGAGGATTTGAGCGGCCGCCAGCATGGCCTGCGCGAGAGCTTCACGCGTGCCAATGACCAGAGCAAAAAAGCGCAGACCGCGCTCGATGGCCTGGCCGGCCAGCGCCTGCCGCCGCCGCCGGTCGAGGTGACGCGCTTCCGGCGTGCGCTCGATGATGCCGGCATTCATCACCACGTCTTGGCCGACTGCATCGACATCGCCGACGAGGCCTGGCGGGCTGCCGCCGAGGGCCTGCTGCGCCCATCCCGCTGGGTCGTGGTGTTAGCGCGGCCCGGTGACGAGGCCCATGCTTTCGCCTTGGCCTCGCGCGAGCGCTACCGCCATTACGTCGTCGCCGAGGGCGAGAGCGCGCCGGCCGCAGCGCCGCCCGACTCTTTGCTGGCGGCCTTGAAGATCAATGCCAAGCTGCCGGCCTGGTTGCTGCGCCAATTGGGCGGCATCCGCCGCGTCAAGGACACCGAGGCCGGCGCCAGGATTGGTGGCGAATGGGTCACGCCCGACGCCTATTACCGCGACGCCCGGGGCGGACGCAGCCTCTGGGTCGAGTCACGTGACTTCCAGTTCGGTGTGTCGGCGCTGGAGAGTCGCCGCAAGGCGCTGGAGAGCGAGCTGGCGCGCTATGACGCCGAGTTGAGCCGCTTGGCCAAGGAGCAGGCCGAGGTCGAGCGTCAGTTCAAGGATGCCCAGCGTGCCGCGCAGGGCCACAAGGCAGCCAAGGAGTTGGGTGAGCGGGCGGAAGAATTTGCCGCCGCTCGCAGCCGCTTGCCGGCACTGCGCCAGGCCCGCGCCGAGGCCTCCGCCCGCATGACCGCCTTGGAAGCCGAGCATGACCGTGCCTTGACCGCGCAAAGCCGCAGCGAGCGCGACTACGAGGCGGCTCAGCTGAGCCTGAAAGCCAGCGAAGACAATGGCGGCCGCGCCGAGCGCGAGCAACACGCTCGCCTGCAGGATTTGAAGGCGCAGGCCAAGGCCTCGCGCGAAGCCAAGGCGCGCTTCCCCGCTGCCTGGGTGCAGAGCGCCACGCTGCAGGCCCTGCGCGACGAATTCGAGAATGCCAAGCAGGCCGAGATCGCCGGCCGCCATGTGCAGGCCGAGCTGGAAAAAGGCGTGTGGGAAACCGACCCGCAGGTGCAGGAGCGCCACCACCGCATGAGCGTGGCGGTGCTGGAGCAGACCACCCAACTCGACGACCGCCGCGCCAGCAACGAGATGGCCCGCATCGCCGCCTTCAACGCGCGCGAGCGTTACATCGACGTGCTGCGTGCGACGGTGCGGCGCTACAAAAAGAATGTGCAGGAGCTGGGCGAGTTGGCCGGCGTGATCGCGGTGGCCGAGCTGCCGCATCTGGACAACGACGATATGGTGCTGGCGCAGGCCGGCCTGCAGGTCAAGTTCAACTTCGACGGCAAGGGCGAGGTGGGGCTCAATGACGGCGAGGCCTCGGGCGGCCAGCAAGTCTTGAAGAGCCTGATCTTGCTGGTCGGCCTGATGAAGGACGATGACTCGGCCGGCGGCTTTGTCTTCATCGATGAGCCGTTTGCGCACTTGGACGTGCGCAATATTCAGCTGGTCGGCCATTTCCTGCGCTCGACCCGGGCCCAGTATTTGCTGACCACGCCGATCACCCACAACGTCGAGGTGTTCGAGCCCAGCGAGATCACCTTGGTGACCAGCAAGAAGGGCCGCGGCGAGCGCTGGGCGCCGCCGATCGCGGTGTTGGCGCGGCGGCCGGAGAAGTCGGTCTACGAATGAAAAATGCCCCGCTTGTGCGGGGCATTTTGTTGAGCTGGATGAAGTGAGCTGAACGAAGTGAGTTGAAGGCGGCTCAGCGCTTGCTGCGGCGGGTCAGCGCCATGCCAGCCAGCGCGAGGCCGACCAAGGCCATTGAGGCGGGCTCGGGTATCTGCTGAGCGCCCGCGCCGACGATCACATTGATTTCTGAGCGGGCCAGCAAGGTACCGTTGGCATCCTTGGCCTGCAAAAAGATCGTGTAGGTGCCGTCCGCGTCGGCATTGAAAGGGAAACTGATATTGTCAAAAAAATCATAGTTCCAGGAGTGTTGGACCAGGTTGTTGGCCGCCTTGAGGGCGTTGTAGGAAGTTAAGGCCGCCGGCAGGGTGGCGCCGGATGCTTCTACGCCCGCGGATTGTGCGGTCGTGTTGTCGCCGAAACTGTGGTCCCAAAGCGCCAAGCCGCCCGCCAAAGGGTTGGGATTGACACCGTTAATCAGATCAAACATTTGGAAATTTGTACCCACGCCCGCATCGAAGTCCATGCCGATTTGGTAGTTGAGCCCCGCGATCTTTTGGCCACCGGTGCCACTGAGATCCGTGTTGATGGACCAATCAAAGTTCCAGCGAGCGCGGGTGCTGGTCAATGCGGGTGGATGGCCGGCATTTTGCTGATACGTGCCGTTGCCATTGCTGCCGGTGACCGATGAGGGCAGATTGCTGGCCAAGTCATAGCGCTCACGGGCCCGCAAGCCGATTTCCATATTGTTGGCCCGGTCGACGGTGAAACCACCGTTG
>JADMJQ010000129.1:0-3761 GCA_018780415.1 Roseateles sp.
GATCTCGATTGCTGAAAAATGAATAAGCAAATACAAAAACTGTCGTTTTCAGAATAAGAAAAGCTAGGCATGCTGGCGACCTTCGTACTTTTTTGCCCTTGCAGCCATGTCAAACACAACTCGCCGTCAGTTCGCCCTTGCTGGTGCAGTCGCCAGTGCCCTTGTCTTCAGCACGGCCGCCATGGCGCAAACGCCGGCCGACACCCTCCTGAACGTCTCCTACGACGTCAGCCGCGAGTTGTACAAAGAAATCAACCCGGCCTTCATTGCCCAGCACAAGGCCAAGACCGGCAAAACGCTGACGATCAACCAGTCGCACGGCGGCTCCAGCAAGCAGATCGGCTCGGTGATTGGCGGCCTGGAGGCCGATGTGGTGACGATGAACCAGGCCACCGATGTGGACGCCCTGGCGGAGAAAGGCCTGACCCCAGCCGACTGGCGCAAGCGCTTCCCCAATAACGCGGCGCCCTACAGCTCGACCATCCTGTTCCTGGTGCGCAAGGGCAACCCCAAGGGCATCAAGGACTGGGCCGACCTGACCCGCGCCGGCGTGCAGGTCATCATCCCCAACCCCAAGGTCACCGGCAACGGCCGCTACAGCTACCTGGCCGCCTGGGGCGCGGTGATCGCCCAGGGCGGCACCGACGCGCAAGCGCGCGAACAAGTGGCCAAGATCTTCGCCAATGTGCCGGTGCTGGACGGCGGCGGGCGCGGCGCCACCACCACTTTTACACAGCGCGGCATCGGCGATGTGCTCTTGACCTTTGAGTCCGAGGCCGAGCTGATCGAGAACGAATTCGGCAAGGGCCAGTTCGAGGTGGTCAACCCGACGGTATCGATTGACGCCGAGGCGCCGGTCGCTATCAATGACAAGGTGGCGACCAAGAAGGGTACGACGGCCACGGCCAAGTCCTATCTGGACTTCCTCTACACACCCGAGGGTCAAGCCATCATCGCCAAGCACAACTTCCGCCCCCGTGACGCAGCCGTGTTCAAGCGCGAGGAAAAGCGCTTTGCACCGATCAAACTGTTCAGCGTGGACCAGTTGCTGGGCGGCTGGCCCAAGGTCAGCAAGATCCATTTCGCCGACGGCGGCGTCTACGACCAGATCGTGGCCGGCATCAAGCGCTGATTGATCCATGAGCGCTGCTGCAATTTCTTCTGCCCCCATCCCAGTTCCGAAGCGCGCCAAACGCCGGGTCCTGCCGGGCTTCGGCCCGACCATGGGCTTCACGCTGTTCTATCTGTCGCTGATTGTGTTGATCCCGCTGTCGGCGGTGTTCCTCAAATCCGCCGGCCATGGTTTCGAGGCCTTCTGGGCCGCCGCCACATCGCCGCGTGTGGTGGCGTCCTACAAGCTCAGCTTTGGCCTGTCCTTGCTTGCGGCCAGCATCAATTTGGTGTTTGGCCTGATCCTGGCCTGGAGCTTGGTGCGCTATGAGTTCTTCGGCAAGAAGATTGTCGATGCCTTGATTGACTTGCCGTTCGCCCTGCCCACCGCAGTGGCCGGCATTGCGCTGACCGCGCTGTATGCCGGCAATGGATGGCTCGGTCAGTTGCTGGAGCCTTGGGGTATCAAGGTCGCGTTCACGCCGCTGGGCATCTTGGTGGCCCTGATCTTCATCGGCCTGCCCTTCATCGTGCGCACGGTGCAGCCGGTGCTGGAGGACATGGAAACCGAGCTGGAAGAAGCCGCCGCAAGCTTGGGCGCGCATCGCTGGCAGACCTTTCGCCTGGTGATACTGCCGACGCTGCTGCCGGCCCTCTTGACCGGCTTTGCGCTGGCCTTTGCGCGTGCGGTGGGCGAGTACGGCTCGGTGATTTTTATCGCCGGCAACCTGCCCATGGTCAGCGAGATCACCCCGCTGATGATCATCTCCAAGCTGGAGCAATATGACTATGTCGGCGCCACGGCCATCGCTGCGGTGATGCTGATCTTCTCGTTCAGCCTGCTCCTGGCCATCAACGGTCTGCAGGCCTGGAGCTCACGCCGTAACGGGCAAGAAGGACGCAAATAATGGCCGGCATTGTTGTTTCAAGCCTGGGCGTGCCGCAAAAGACCGGCGGCCGTTACCAAGACAACCCAGCCACCCGCGAAGCGCCTTGGGTGCGCTACCTGCTGCTGACCTTGGGGCTAAGTTTCTTCGCGCTCTTCCTGGTGATGCCACTGGTGGCGGTGTTCAGCGAAGCGCTGCGCAAGGGCTGGGACGTCTACTTGGCCGCCTTGGTCGAAGCCGACGCCGTTTCGGCGCTCAAGCTGACTTTGATCGCCGCTGCCATCGCCGTGCCCTTGAATCTGGTGTTCGGCGTCAGCGCCGCCTGGGCGATTGCCAAGCATGACTTTCGCGGCAAACATTTGTTGATCACCTTCATCGACCTGCCCTTCTCGGTCTCGCCGGTGGTGGCGGGTCTGGTCTATGTGCTGCTGTTCGGCGCGCAAGGCTGGTTCGGACCCTGGTTGCAAGCCAATGACGTGAAGATCATTTTTGCCGTGCCCGGCATCGTGCTGGCCACCATCTTTGTGACCTTCCCCTTTGTGGCGCGCGAGTTGATTCCCTTGATGCAGGCGCAAGGTCGTGACGAAGAAGAGGCGGCCACCGTGCTGGGTGCTACCGGCTGGCAAACCTTTTGGCGCGTCACGCTACCCAACGTGAAATGGGGCCTGCTCTACGGCGTGATCCTGTGCAATGCACGGGCGATGGGTGAGTTCGGCGCGGTCTCGGTGGTGTCGGGTCATATCCGCGGCCAGACCAATACCCTGCCCTTGCATGTCGAGATTCTCTACAACGAGTATCAGTTTGCGGCCGCCTTTGCCGTCGCTTCGATCCTGGCCTTGCTGGCCTTGGTGACACTGATCCTCAAACAATTTGTCGAGTGGAATGCCCACCGCGCACAAAAGGAAGCCCCATGAGCATCCAAGTCAAAAACATTCACAAGTCCTTCGGAAATTTCACCGCTTTAGGCGACGTCAGCCTCGACTTCCCGACCGGCGAGTTGGTGGCACTGCTGGGCCCCTCCGGCTGCGGCAAGACCACGCTCTTGCGCATCATCGCGGGCCTGGAGACCGCCGACCGGGGTCACGTCCTGCTGGACGGCCAGGACGCCTCCGACACCCATGTGCGCGAGCGCCAGGTCGGCTTTGTGTTCCAGCATTACGCGCTGTTCCGCCATATGACGGTGTTCGAGAACGTCGCCTTCGGCCTGCGCGTCAAGCCGCGCAAGGAGCGGCCGAGCGAAAGCGAAATCAAGCGCAAGGTGCATGAACTCTTGAGTCTGGTGCAACTGGACTGGCTGGCCGACCGCTTCCCGCCGCAGCTCTCCGGCGGCCAGCGCCAGCGCATCGCCTTGGCCCGCGCCTTGGCGGTGGAGCCGCGCGTGTTGCTCTTGGACGAGCCCTTCGGCGCGCTCGACGCCAAGGTGCGCAAGGAGCTGCGCCGCTGGCTGCGCCGCCTGCATGATGAGCTGCACATCACCAGCGTCTTCGTCACGCACGACCAGGAAGAGGCGCTGGAAGTGGCCGACCGCGTGGTGCTGATGGACCACGGCAAGGTCGAACAAATCGGCACGCCGCAAGAGGTCTACGAACACCCAGCCACGCCCTTTGTCTATGGCTTCTTGGGCGCGGTGAACCGTTTTGAAGGCCGAGCCGAAGGCGGCGTGATTCATCTGGGCGATCAACATTTGAGCTTTGGCAAATCATTGACCGACAAAGTCGGCCAGGTCCAAGCCTATGCCCGCCCGCATGAGCTGCAGATTCTGAC
>JADMJQ010000129.1:3771-8075 GCA_018780415.1 Roseateles sp.
TCGAGCTGACCGGCCTGGACGGCCAGCATCTGGAAGCCGAATTGAGCCGCGAACAAGCCGGTTTGCTGCAGCTGCAAAGCGGCCAGCGCGTGCATCTGAGCGCCTCGCGGCTGAGCTTGTTTGAGTCCGGCGCTGGGATCTAGGCCGACATGAATTTCCAGCAACTGCGCATCATCCGCGAGGCCGAGCTGCAAAGATTCAATTTGACCGAGGTAGCGAATGCGCTGTTCACCTCGCAGTCCGGCGTCAGCAAGCACATCAAGGACTTGGAGGACGAACTCGGCGTCGAGCTGTTCGTGCGCCATGGCAAGCGCTTGCTGGGCCTGACCGAGCCCGGCCGCGAGCTGGCGGTGATTGCGCGGCGCATGTTGCAAGACGCCGGCAATATCAAGCGCCTGGCCGATCAGTTTGCCGATGCCGAGCAGGGCCAGCTGACGATTGCGACCACCCACACGCAGGCGCGCTATGCCCTGCCACAGGTGGTAGCGCGCTTCAAGGCCGCCTATCCGCGTGTGCACCTGGTCCTGCTGCAGGCCAACCCGACCGAGATCGCCGAGCTGCTGCAGGCCGGCGAGGCCGATATCGGTATCGCCACCGAGGCGCTGGACGGCCAGTCGGGGCTGCTTAGCTTCCCGTTTTATGACTGGCAGCATGCGGTCGTGGTGCCCGAAGGCCATGCACTTTTGACGGCAGGTTCGTTGAGCTTGGCCGCCTTGGCCGAACACCCGCTGATCACCTATCACGAAGGCTACACCGGCCGCGCCCGCATCGACGCTGCCTTTGCACAGGCCGGGCTGGCGCCCGACATCGTGCTGTCGGCGTTGGATGCCGATGTGATCAAGACCTATGTCGGCGTTGGCCTGGGCGTGGGCATCGTCGCCGCGATGGCGTTTGAGCCGCTGCGCGACCCGGGCCTGCGCCGCCTTGATGCCGGCCATCTCTTCCCCACCAACACCACCCGCATTGCGCTGAAAAAAGGCCAATACCTGCGCGGCTTCGCCTATCGCTTTTTGCAGGAATGCGCGCCGGCTTTGACCGAGCAGCGGGTGCGCGAGGCATTGGCTGAGCTGCCGAAGTAAAAAACCCACCGGGCCAACAAGGCCGGGCGGGTTCTTCTAAGCAGCGGCGCCTAGCAACTCAGGCGCTGGCGGATACCTCAGGCGCGTTGACGACGACGAGCCACGCCGCCCACGGCGATCAGGCCCAGAGCCATCAGGCCATAGGTCGATGGCTCTGGCACGGCGGTGGTGATGCCGAAGGTGATGTTGCCGGAGTCCCACTGGCCATCGGCAACGCCAGGGGCGAGGTCCTTGTAGGACTCAGAAAACTCAACCACCAGCAGGCCGTCGGCTTGCACATCAAAGGCCAGGCCCAGGTCGGCCAAGTCGGCCGAGCCGCTGTACGTCATGGTGCCGTTGTGGATTTCGTCGCCCGGTGTGAAGCGCACGCCGTCATTGCCGGCCGAGCTGCTGAAAGTGACCTGCATATCGGCCAACCAGCTGGCGCCAAAAGCGGTCAGCGTAACGTTCCAGTCGACCGTCGAAATGGTCGAGTTGGCGCCGACGTTGAAGGTCAGCACGGTGTTGCCGGGCGCGCCGGGCAGGCCCACGCTTTGGGCGCCGGTGACGTCAACAACCAGGCTGCTGAAGGCCGAGTTGGCGGCCAGGTCAACCACATTGCTGAGGGCGCCAAATTCGGCCATTGCCGGGATGGCTGCGCCGGTGGCAACACGGCCACTGGCTTGCGCGCTGCCGAAGCTCATGGCGGCGATGGCGGCCACGGCCACCATCATCATTTTTGGTTTGAAGAAAGTCTTGCTCATATCGATTTCCCTATGTGTACAAATTTGCATTGCGCTCAACGGCTCCCCCTGAGCTGACGCAAATTTGTCACGTTTGGCAGTGAAATCAAAGAGCACAGACCCTTGCGGGTTTGCCGCTCACCCCCAATTCGGGGGGCGTGGAAACCCCTGTCGGACAGGGACTACGCGCCCGGCCAGCTGCGGCTTTCCCCCTCGGCATCAGTGCGCCTGATCCCAGTTGGGGCCCACGCCCACCTCGGCCAACAGCGGCACCTTCAGCTGCGCCACGCCGGCCATCAGCCGGGGCACCTCGGCCTTGACCCAGTCCAGCTCCCCTTGCGGCACCTCGAATACCAGTTCGTCGTGCACCTGCATGACGATGCGGGTGGCCTTGCCTTCGTTGTCGAGTGCCGTCTGCACGGCGATCATCGCCAGCTTGATCAGATCGGCCGCCGTGCCCTGCATGGGCGCGTTGATGGACTGACGCTCGGCACCGGCCTTGCGCGGGCCGTTGCCGCCCTTGATCTCGGGCAGGTAGATGCGGCGGCCGAACAAGGTCTCCACATAGCCCAGCTCGGCGGCGCGGGCCTTGGTGTTGTCCATATAGTGCTTCACGCCGGCGAAGCGATTGAAGTAGAGCTCGATGTAGTCGCGCGCGGCCTTTTGCTCGATGCCCAGTGACTGCGCCAGGCCAAACGCCCCCATGCCGTAAATCAGACCGAAATTGATGGTCTTGGCATAGCGGCGCTGCTCGGTCGTCACTTCAGCCAGCGGCGTGTTGAAGACTTCCGACGCCGTGGCGCGGTGCACATCGACGCCGTCACCAAAGGCGCGCAAGAGGCCGGGGTCTTCGCTGATATGCGCCATGATGCGCAGCTCGATCTGAGAATAATCGGCACTCACAATCAAGTGACCCGGCGGCGCCACAAAGGCCTCGCGCACACGCCGGCCCTCGGCGGTGCGGATGGGGATGTTCTGCAGGTTTGGCTCGTTACTTGAGAGGCGGCCGGTCACCGCCACCGCTTGCGCATAGTTGGTGTGCACGCGGCCGGTGGCCGGATTGATCATCAAGGGCAGCTTGTCCGTATAGGTGCTCTTGAGCTTGGCCAGGCCGCGTGTCTCCAAGATCTTGGCCGGCAGCGGGTAGTCCAGCGAGAGCTTTTCCAGCACTTCTTCATCGGTCGACGGTGCGCCGGTGGCAGTCTTCTTGACCACCGGCAGACCCAGCTTGGTGAACAAGATCTCGCCGATCTGCTTGGGACTGCCGAGGTTGAATGGCTGGCCGGCAATCTCGTAGGCCTCCTGCTCCAAAGCCAACAGGCGCTGACCCAGCTCATGGCTTTGCGCCTGCAAGAGCGGCGCGTCAATCAGCACGCCGACGCGCTCGATGCGGGCCAGCAAGGCACTGGTCGGCATCTCGATGTCACGGTAGACGAAGGTCAGGCCGGCCTCCCGCTCGATTTGCGGCCAGAGCTGTTCATGCAGTGCCACGCACATCTCCGAGTCTTCACCCGAATACTGGGCGGCACGGGCCACATCGACCTGCGCAAACGGGATCTGATGCACGCCCTTGCCGCATAGGTCTTCATAGCTCAAGCCAGCGCGGCCCAGGTGGCGCTCGCCGAGGGCGCCGAGGCCATGGGTCTTGTGCGCCTCCAGCACATAACTCTGCAACATGGTGTCATGCTGGACGCCGCGCAAGCTGATGCCGTGATTGGCGAACACATGGGTGTCGTACTTGAGGTTCTGCCCCAGTTTGGCCGCGGCTGCATCCTCCAGCCAGGGCTTGAGCTTGGCCAGCACCTCGTCAATCGGCAGTTGCACAGGCGCATCCGGGCCGTCATGGCGCAGCGGAATGTACGCCGCCTCGCCGGCCTTGACGGCAAAGGAAATGCCGACGATCTGGGCCCGCATCGGGTCGAGCGAATCGGTCTCGGTGTCGACCGCCACCAGTTCGGCAGCCGTCAGCTTGGCCAGCCAGGCATCGAACAAGGCCCAGTCGAGGATGGTGTCGTAATGGCGCGGTGTGTCGTCGGGCGCTGGCACCGGCGCTGCAGCGAACATGTCCTCGCTGACCGGCGCCTCGGCCTTGGCACTCAACTCCTTCAACCAAGTCTTGAAGCCATTGCGTTTGTAGAACTCTTGCAAGCCGGCCTCGTCGACCGGCCGCAGCGCCAGCGCGTCCAAGCTGGGCCATTGCGGCACATGGCCATTCAGATCGCAGTCCAGCACCACGGTGACCAGCTTGCGCGCCATCGGTAGCCAGTCCAGCGCCTTGCGCAGGTTCTCACCGGCGGCACCCTTGATCTTGTCGGCGGCAGCGATCACGCCGTCCAGCGAGCCATATTCGGCGATCCATTTGGCCGCCGTCTTGGGGCCGACTTTTTCAACCCCGGGCACGTTGTCGACGGTGTCGCCCATCAGGGTCAGGTAGTCGATGATGCGATCGGGCGGCACGCCGAACTTCTCCTGCACGCCGGCCACGTCCAGGCGCTCATTGCTC
>JADMJQ010000129.1:8085-25904 GCA_018780415.1 Roseateles sp.
GGCGATGACGCCAGCAATGTCGAGCGACTCATTGCTCATGGTGTTGATGAGGGTGACGTCCTCGGTCACCAGTTGAGCCAGGTCCTTGTCGCCGGTCGACACCACCACCGCATGCCCAGCAGCAGCGGCCACGCGGGCCAAGGTGCCGATCGCGTCATCGGCCTCAATGCCGGGCACCTCCAGGATAGGCCAGCCCAGCAAAGCCACCACTTCATGAATCGGTGCGATCTGCTCGCGCAGCGCATCGGGCATCGGTGCGCGCTGCGCCTTGTACTCGGAGTACCAGGCATCGCGGAAGGTTGGGCCCTTGGCGTCAAAGACGCAGACCGCGTGTTCGGCGCCGATCTGTTCGCGCAAGCGCTTCATCATCGCCACCATGCCATGGACGGCGCCGGTGGGCACGCCGCCGGGGCCGCGCAGGTCGGGCATGGCGTGGAAGGCACGGTAGAGATAGCTGGAACCGTCGACCAGCAACATGATGGGTTTGCTCATGGCCGGCATTGTCGTGCAGCAAAGCCGGAATTCCGGGCCGACCACATAGAATGAGCCCATGTCACGCACCCTCATCACCCCCCTCCTTGCCCTACTGCTGGCGGCTTTGGCCAGCTCGGCCGCGCTTGCCGCAGAAGACAGCGACGCCGCCACCCCTGTGGCCGACGCCAAGGTTGTCGAAGCGGTGATCGAGGATGACAACACCCGCATCGAAGAACTGCGTGTGCGCGGCCAGACCCAAAAGGTCACGGTCCAACCCAAGAACAGCAAACTACCCAGCTACGAAATCATCATGGGCGACGGCAGTCGCGACCTCTCACCGGGAGCCGGCACCACGCGCGCCGCAGCGGGCCGGCGCGTCTGGAGCGTGCTGAGCTTCTGAGCTTCTGAGCTTCTGAGCACAAGCGTACGCAGGCCCTTGGCTTCTGACCTTGGCGCCCCGACTCCCTTTTCTAGCTGTTGATATGGCCGTATTCACCGAAGTCACCCTGCCCGAGGCGCAAGCGCTCGCCGATCGCCTGGACCTGGGCCCCGTGCAAACGCTGCGCGGCATCAGCGCCGGCATCGAAAACACCAACTACTTCCTGACCACCGACGGCGGCGAGTTCGTGCTGACCGTGTTCGAGCGCCTGAGCTTTGCCCAGCTGCCCTTCTATTTGCAGCTGATGAAGCATCTGGCTCAGCGCGGACTGGCCGTGCCGGACCCGCAGGCCGATGCAGGCGGCGAGATTCTGTTCGAGCTGCAGGGCAAGCCGGCGGCCGTGGTGAACAAGTTGCGCGGCGGCCACCAATTGGCACCCGATCTGTTCCATTGCGAGCAGGTCGGCGCCGAACTCGCGCGCATGCATCTGGCGGCGCAGGATTTCCCGCTGCACCAGGACAATCTGCGCGGTTTGAGCTGGTGGAACGAGACGGTGCCGGTGGTGCTGCCGTTTCTGCACCCGGCGCAGGCCGAGTTGCTGAGCAGCGAGCTGGCGTTTCAGCAGAGCTTGGCGTCCTCGGCCAGCTTCGCCGAGCTGCCGCGCGGCCCGATCCACGCCGATCTGTTCAGAGATAACGTGATGTTCGAAGGCCTGCCCGGCCGAGAGCGCCTGAGCGGCTGCTTTGATTTTTATTTCGCCGGCGTCGACAGCTGGCTGTTTGACCTCGCCATCTGCCTCAACGACTGGTGCATTGACCAGGCCAATGGCCGGCTCGATGAAGCACGCGCCGAGGCCTTTGTGCGTGCCTACGAGTCGGTGCGGCCCATGAGCGGCGTTGAGCACCGGCTGCTGCCGGCGATGCTGCGGGCCGGCGCCCTGCGCTTTTGGCTGTCGCGCCTGTGGGATGTCTATCTGCCGCGCGACGCCGCCCTGCTCAAACCCCATGACCCCGGACATTTCGAGCGCGTGCTGCGGGAGCGCATTGCGCGCCCTTGGCATGCACTACAACCTTTGTGATGAGCACCCAAGACTTGAATCAGAATTCGCCCATGCTGCTGCATCTGCAAACCGTGCCCGCCCGCAATGGCATGCTGTGGATACGCCACGGCCTGAAGGTGTTCAAGCGCAAGCCGCTGGCGATGGCCGGCCTGCTGTCGGTGTTTCTTTTCATCGCCTTCGCGCTGCTGCTGGTGCCCGGCGTGGGCGTGGTGCTGCTGTTGATGGCGATGCCTTTGTTGTCGCTGGGCTTTATGTTGGCCACGCATATGGTCTTGCAAGACCAGACGCCGACGGCGGCCGTCTTTGCTGCGCCGCTGAAGCTGACACCGCAGCGGCGCAATAGTCAGCTGCTGCTGGGCGCTTGCTACGCCCTGGCCACCGTTGCCATCGGCCTGCTGTCGGAATGGATAGACGGCGGCAGCTTCGAGGCCATGCAGCAATTGGTGCTCGAGAACGCGCCCGCCGACAAGGTGGCCGAGGCCGCCGCCGACCCGCGCCTGTTTTGGGGTGCCGTGACCCGGCTCGGTCTGGCCGGCCTCTTGTCCGTGCCCTTTTGGCATGCGCCGGCCTTGATTCACTGGGGTGGCCAGGGCCTGTTGCAGGCATTGTTTTCCAGCACGCTGGGGATTTGGCGCAACCGCGCCGCCTTTGCCTACAACGCCTTGCTGTGGGCGTCCTTGGTGCTCGGCCTTGGCGTCGGCGCCAGCTTGCTGTCGGCCGT
This sequence comes from Roseateles sp., assembly GCA_018780415.1. Classification (GTDB taxonomy): domain Bacteria; phylum Pseudomonadota; class Gammaproteobacteria; order Burkholderiales; family Burkholderiaceae_C; genus Paucibacter_A. The sequence goes on from JADMJQ010000129.1 coordinate 10,720, forward strand.
GTTGGGGCTGGGGCAGCTGCTGCCGCTGCTGGTGATGCCGCTGGGCCTGTTGATGACGACAGTGTTTTACGCCTCGCTCTACTTCACCTTCATCGACTGCTTTATGTTTGGCGCGCCCAAGGACATCCTGGCGGACAAACCCTGACCGCCTACTGCGGCGTGCGGTTCTTGCGCGCCGTGCCCGGGTTGACCTGATCGGCCAGCTTGACATTGCTGAGCAGCAGGTCAACCGCGTCGCCCAAGATATGGGCGGCTTCGTCCAGCAACACGTCGCGGCTGTCCTTGCGCGCCTTCTCGGCCGCCAGCTCCTCGCTCAGGCTGCGCTCATTGGCTTGCAGGCCATCGTCTTGAGCGGCCAGCTTGGCGGCGGCCAACTCGGCCTTGATGACCTTTTTGTCGCCCTTGCCCTTGTCGGCGGCCAAGCGTGCCGCCTCGCGCTCCTTGACCTTCAGACTGCGCGCGTCACGCTCGGCACGGCGCTCGACCTCGTTCAGTGACACCAGCTTGATCTTGCGCTGGGTTTCAAAGTCCTTGATGTCTTGCAGCAGCAGCTGGTAGTCACGGTCCTTGGCGGTGCGGCTTTCATGGCGAATTTGCAGCAAGGGCAGCAGCTCCTTCATATCGCCCAGGGCCTGGTAGTTGGCCGGCTTGATCTGCACCCAAGGCAGGGCATTGTCGAAACTCGACTCGCCATAGGCTTCGCTGTCCGAAAAACTCGCCAGACCGATGTCGGGGCTGACGCCGCGCAGCTGGGTCGTGCCGCCATTGACGCGGAAGAATTGCGCCACCGTCATCTTCAGCTCACCGTACTTGGCCTTGTCGGCGCGTGCCATCTTGTCCAAGCTGACCATGGTTTGCACGGTGCCCTTGCCGAAGCTGGACTCGCCCAGGATGATGCCGCGACCATAGTCCTGAATGGCGGCCGCAAAAATCTCCGAGGCAGAGGCCGAACCGCGGTTGATCAAGACCGCCAGCGGGCCGTCCCAGGCCGCGCTCGCTTGGGCTTCGCTCTCGACCCGCACATCGCCCGAGGAATTGCGCTGCTGCACCACCGGGCCCTTGCCGATGAAGAGGCTGGTCAACTCGACCGCCTCGGCCAGCGAGCCGCCGCCGTTGTCGCGCAAGTCGATCATCACGCCGTCGACCTTCTCCTTTTTCAGCTCGGCCAGCAGGCGCGCCACATCGCGGGTCACACTCTTGAAGTCTTTTTCGCCCTTGGCGCGGGCCTCGAAGTCTTGGTAGAAGGTCGGCAAGGTGATCACACCGATGCGCCGGGTCGTGGCTGCCTGCTTGATGTCCAGAATCGACTTCTTGGCCGACTGCTGCTCCATCGAAATCTTGTTGCGCACCAGCGAAATCACCTGATGCTTGCCGTCGGGGCCGGCATTGGCGGGCAAGATGTCCAGCACCACGACGGTGTCCTTTTTGCCGCGGATCATGTCCACCGCGTCGTCCAGCCGCCAGCCGACCACGTCTTGCGGCGTCGCGCCCGCGCCCTGGCCGACGCCGACGATGCGGTCACCGACCTTGAGCTTGCCCGAGCGCGCCGCCGGCCCGCCGGGCACGAGTTCCCGGATGGTGATCATCTCGTCGCGCTCTTGCAGCACGGCGCCGATGCCGACCAGGGACAATCGCATCGAGATGTCAAAGTTCTCGCTGGCACGCGGGCCCAGATAGTTGGTATGCGGCTCCACCGACATCGCATAGGCATTCATGAAGAGCTGGAACACGTCCTCGCTCTTCAACTTATTCATGCGCGTCAAGGCATTGTCATAACGCTTGGCCAAGGTGGTCTTGATCGCCTTGTCGGCCGTGCCGGCCAGCTTCAGGCGCAGCCAGTCGTTCTTGACCCGCTGGCGCCAGAGATCGCGCATCTCGCGCTCGGTCTTGATCCAGGGCTCCTTCTCGCGCGAGAAGCGGTAGCTCTCGTTCTCGGTGAAATCAAAGCTGCCGTCCAGCAACTCGCGGGCGTACAGCATGCGTTCCTGGGCGCGCTTTTGGTAGAGATTGAACATCGCGAACGGCGTCGTCAGGTCCTGCGTACCGATGGCGTCATCCATGCGGGTGCGCGCAGCGGCAAACTGGTCGATGTCCGACTGCAGGAAGAACAGCTTCTCAGGGTCCAGCGACTTCAGATAGCGGTCAAAAATCTTCTCCGACATCGCGTCATCCAAGGGCTGGGCCTTGTAGTGATGGCGGGTCAGGATCTGCGCCGACATGGTGGCGGCTTGCGCCTGCTGCGGCAACGGCTTGATCAGGGTCAGGGGCTCGGGAGCCGCAGCCAGACTGGACAGCGCCAGCGCCATGGCCAACACAAACACATAGGGCGTCTTCTTCATACGGCAACTCCAGAATTCAATTTCAGCGGCGACTCGCCCTAAACCTAGGCATTGACTTCAGCTTAACCGATGGGCATTAGGCCAAGATTAACCAAGGGGACTTGCGCAAAACCGCCCCAGGCCGGAGGCCTGTGGCCCTCGCTAGGCTCAAACAGGCCTCAGGCCTGTTTGTGTCCGAGCTCAGCCCCAGCGTCGTTCCTCCGCCTTGCCGTACATGCGTACTGTCTGCGGCGTCATGCCTAACTGGAACAATTTTGCGCAAGTCCTGAGCCAGGGCACAAACACCAAGGGCCACCCCATCGCTGGGGCGGCCCTTTTTATAGGGGCTGTGGCCGCGCGCTGCGGCCCGCTTTAGGGCTTAGCTACCAATACGTCCACCATCGGTCTTGGTGATCACGATGGTGGCCGAGCGTGGGCGCTTGCCGGCGCCGTAGCCGGCATTGCTGGGCCACTGGCTGGTGAACTTGGTCGGGTCAGCGATATTGGCCATGGCCGTGGTTTCGCCCGGGTGCTGGATGTTGATGAACAGCGCCTTGCCGTCCGGCGTCTCGGCCAGGCCGGTGATTTCGCAGGCCGCCGGGCCGACCAGGAAGCGCTTCAAGGTGTCCACCGCCGGCGCCTTGCCGACATAGGTGTCAACACTCAACTTGCTGCCGTCGGCCTTGGTGTAGCTGAGCGTCTTCTTGGCGCCATCGCCGACCTTGCCCGGCAGCGCCGCCAACATCATGCAGTTCGTCACGTCGGTGTAAGCGCCATCATCGGTCTGGATCCAGCAAATGCCGGTCGATGGGCTGAAGGCCAGGCCGTCGGGGCTGGAGAAGTCCTGGTCACCGGTCAGATTGGACAGGTTGATCGCGCTGCCCGAGGCGCTGGCCTCGGCGCCGAACAAGTAAACGTCCCAGCTGAAGCCCAGCGCTGCGGAACCGGCGGCGTCTTCCTTCAGACGCAGGATATGGCCGTTAGGGTTGCCCTCTTGGCTCGCATCGGCGCCCTTGATGTCCTTGTACACGCGCGGATTGGCGCTGTCGGGGGCGAATTGCGAGCTGCTTGGGTCGACGCGACGGCTGGTGTTATTGGTCAAGGCGTAATAGACCTCGCCATTGGCCGGGTTGACCGAGCACCATTCAGGGCGATCCATCTTGGTGGCGCCCACGGCGTCGGCGGCCAGACGGGTGTTCACGCAGATATCGGCCTGGTCGGCAAACTTGTAGGCAGCGTAGGCAATGATGGCCGCGTTGCTCATGGCCAGCTCGATCCACTCGCCCTTGCCGTCGGCATTGAACTTGGCGACATAGAGCTTGCCGTTGTCCAGATATTTGTCACCGGTGGCGATGCGGCTGACCGGGGTCGCGTCGGCGGCGTCCCAGTTGGCGGCGGAAACGAATTTATAGATGTACTCGCCGCGCGAGTCGTCACCCATATAGACGGCCAGCGGCTTGCCGGCCTCGGCCTTGCCGAAGACGGCGCTTTCATGCGCGAAGCGGCCCAGGGCGCTGCGCTTCTTGGCCGCCTTGCTCTTGTCAAAGGCGTCGACCTCAACGATATAGCCCATGGTGTTGAGCTCGTTGCGATAGTCATCGCTGCCGTCGGCCGAGGTGCCGGTCTTGCTGCTATTGAAACGCTGGTATTTGTCTTCGGTGCCGGCGGTTTCCCAACCGTGACGCGAAGCACCGCCCTGGCTGCTGCCGTAGCGCTTCAGCGCTACGACGCTCTTGTCGCCACGGGCCGCATCATCGGCCGCGCTGCGGGAGAAGTAGCCGACCCAGTTCTCTTCACCGGTCAGGAAGCTGCCCCACGGCGACTTGCCGGTGCCGCAGTTGTTGATGGTGCCGCGGGTCTTGACAGCGTCGACCGAATATTTGGTCTTGGCCAGCGCATGGCCGCGCAGCGGGCCGCTCAGCTCCACATCGGACCAAGGCGTCAGGCGGAAGTTGAAGGCCGAGTCTTTGATATAGGACCATTTGCCATCGGCGGCCTTTTTCACTTCGACCACCGAGATGCCGTGAATATTGACTTCCTTGTCCACTTCGGCGGCCGGGCGGGGCAAGGTGCTCTTGCCGCCGTCGGCGTGCAAGAAGAACGACGACAGCTTTTGATCGGTCGTCGCCTCATGGTTCATCGCCAGCAAGCCACGGTCGTTCGAGGTTAACGATGCCTTGCCGTCGGCGCCCAAGCCGAACCATTCCATGCCGTCATGGTGGTCACCGGCGCGGTTTTCGAAATCGGCGTCGCTGCCGTCGTTCTTGTAGTCGGCGGTGGTGGCGCGCAGCGGGTCGCCCAGCGCGTAGATGATGCTGGCGGTGTAGCCGGCAGGGACGGTGACCTTGTCTTCCAGGCTCTTGGCCACGGCGGCAAAGCTGAGCAGCTTCTCGACCGGGGACGGTGCGGGAGCCGGCGCCGGCGCCGGTGCGGGCGCATCATCGTCGCTACCGCAGGCGCTCAAGGTGGGCGCGCCAAACACGGCGGTGGCCACCGAACCGATCGAGCCGCGCAGAATATTGCGCCGGCTCAGCCGCGCCGTCAGCACCGAATCAAAGGTCGGATTGGCGGAGGTATTCGAATCTTCGTCGTTGAAATTGACGCTGATGATGTCTTTGGATTGGGTCATGTGCTGTGCAGCTGGCGAGAGCTCGCGTTGAGGAATGAATGAATGCCCGCCAGCTTAGGCAGTCGGCATGAAAGCTCAGTGACGAAGCTGTGACAGTGATGTGAAGCGTTCGGACTACGCACAATCCCTGCGTCCAAAGCAGCGCAAGTGCGCTCGCAGAATCAGCACAAACCAGGGATGCCCAAGCGCTGGACAGGCCGCTAAACTCACGGCCGCCCCTTCGCAGAGGAGATTCCCATGAGCCCACGCTCAGTTCACGCTACGCCCACAACAGCGGCACAGCGGCTTGTCATCCTGGTCGCCACGCGCAAGGGCGCCTGGCTGTTCGTTGGTGACGCCCGCCGCGAGACTTGGACGGCCGATGGCCCGCATTTCCTCGGCCACAACATCAGCCATCTGCAACTGGACCCGCGCGACGGCCGCACGCTGTTGGCGGCGGCCAAGACCGGCCACCTTGGGCCGACGATTTTTCGCTCCACCGACCTCGGCAAAAGCTGGCTTGAGGCGCAACAGCCGCCGGCTTTCGCCAAGCCCAGCAATGACCTGCCCGCCCGCTCGGTCGACCACAGCTTCTGGCTCAGCCCGGGCCATGCCAGCGAGCCCGGCAGCTGGTATGCCGGCACTTCGCCGCAAGGCCTCTTCAAGTCGGAGGACGGCGGCGTCAGCTGGGTGCCGCTGCCGGGTGTCAATGACAACGCGCAGCTGCGAGCCTGGATGGGCACGGTGCAGGACGGCACGCCGGACGGCCCCAAGCTGCACTCCATCATTGTTGACCCGCGTGACCCGGCGCATCTGTACTTCGGCATGTCCGGCGGCGGCGTGCACGAGTCGCACGACGGTGGGCAAACATGGGCCACGCTGATCAAGGGCATGCAGGTGGTCGGCGGCTTTGATCCCAGCGACGTCAGTTTTCACGACCCACATTGCCTGCGCCTGTGCCCGAGCAATCCGGACCGGCTCTACCAGCAAAACCACTGCGGCATCTACCGGATGGACCGCAGCGGCGACCCGGCAGGCGACGTCTGGGACCGCATCGGAGAAAAGATGCCCGAGAGCGTCGGCGATATCGGCTTCCCCATGGTCGTCCACCCGACGGATGCCGACACCGCCTGGGTCTTACCGATGGACGGCAGCGACGTCTGGCCGCGCACCGCCCCCGACGGCCGGCCGGCCGCCTACATCACCCGCGATGCGGGCAGTACCTGGCAACGGCTGGATCAGGGCCTGCCCCAAAGCCAAGCTTGGTGGACGCTGAAGCGCCAAGCGATGACGGTGGACACGCAGCCGGCCCCGGCGCTCTACCTGGGCACGACCAGCGGCGAGTTGTGGATAGGCCATGAGGAAGGCGCCAGGTGGACGAACATCGCCCGCCACCTGCCGGAGATTTACGCGGTGGAAGTCGCGACCTTGCCGTGAAGATCCTGCTGCCGAGCGCCCTGCGTTCCTACACGGGTGAAACTGAGATCACGGCAGACGGCGCCACGCTGAACGAGCTGTTCGCCGAGCTGGACCGCCGCTACCCCGGCCTGCGTTTTCGCGTCGTCGACGAGCAAAACCAGCTCCGCCCGAATATGCGCATCTTCGTCAACGGCCTCGGCGTGCGCGACCTCAGCCATGCCTTAGGGCCGGATGATTTTGTCGCCGTGGTGCTGGCGCTCAGCGGCGGCTGAGCAAACCCGCTCACGATGGACGTCAGCCTGTTCACACTCAAGGCCAGGGCAATCCACAGGACATAGCGGCCAAGAACCTGCGGATACTAGTCGCCATCCTTTGGCTCCACCAAGAGGCGTGTTTTGAGCGAACGCAACAGCAGCAAGGCCCTCCAACACCGCCGCGCCGCCAGCGCTTGGCTAGGCGCCACGCTGCTCTGGTGCCTGCTGGTCACCGGCCTGGCCCTGTTGCAGCCTGCCGGTCCCATCAACGCCAGCGTGCCAGTGAGCACCTCGGAACGCCAGGGTCTGGCGTGGTGGCTGACGCCGCTGGAAGTCAACCCACATCGACGGCTGACCCAGGTGTCAGCCGTTTTGAACGCCGTGCATTTCAGCGCCGACGGCCAGCGAGGCTGGGCGGTCGGCGATGGCGGCGCTGTGGTCGCCACGCGGGACGGCGGGCAGACCTGGGCGGCGCAGACCTCGAGCACCTACTCGCAACTCCGCAGCGTGCACTTCAGCGCCGACGGCCAGCAGGGCTGGGCGGCAGGAGAGGACGGCGCCGTGATCACCACCCAAGACGGCGGCCAGCGCTGGGCGGCGCAGACCGCCGGCACCAACTCGCAACTACGCAGCCTGCACTTCAGTGCCGACGGCCGGCGGGGCTGGGCGGTGGGCGATGGCGGCACCCTGATCACCACCCAGAATGGCGGGCAAACCTGGGCGGCGCAGACCTCGGGCATCTACTCGAACCTTCGCAGCCTGTACTTCAGCGCCGACGGCCGGCAAGGCTGGGCGGTGGGCAGTACCGGCACCGTGATCGCCACCCAGGACGGCGGGCAGCGCTGGGACACACAGGTTTCAGGCACGAACTCCTTGCTCCACAGCCTGCACTTCAACGTCGACGGCAAGCGCGGCTGGGCGGTGGGAGAGAGCGGCGTTGTGATCGCCACACTGGACGGCGGGCAGCGCTGGACCGTGCAGAGCTCGGGCACCGATTTGCAACTCCGCAGCGTGCACTTCAGCGCCGACGGGCAGCGGGGCTGGGCGGTGGGCGGCGAACAGTTTGGGACGCAGGGCATCATGATCGCCACCCAAGACGGTGGGCAGCGCTGGACCGCGCAGGCCTCGGGCCTGAGAACACCACTGCGCGGCGTGCACTTCAGCGCCGACGGACAACATGGCTGGGCGGTGGGCAGCAGCGGCGCCGTGATCGCCACCCAGGACGGCGGGCAGCGCTGGGCCGCGCAGACCTCGGGCTCCAACTCGCATTTGCGCAGCGCCCACTTCAGCGCTGACGGCCGGCTTGGCTGGGCGGTGGGGGAAGCAGGTGCCGTGATCGCCAGCCAGGATGGCGGGCAGCGCTGGGCCGCGCAGACCTCGGGGACGCGCTCATCGCTCAACAGCCTGCACTTCAACGCCGATGGCCAGCGGGGTTGGGCGGTGGGAGAGGCCGGAGGCGTGATCGCCACCCGAGACGGCGGGCAACGCTGGGCCGCACAGACCTCGGGCACGCGCTTGCCGCTCAACAGCGTGCACTTCAGCGCCGACGGCCAACGCGGCTGGGCGGTAGGACAGGACGGAGCCGTGATCGCCACCCAGGACGGCGGGCAGCGCTGGGACGCGCAGACCTCGGGCACGCGCTCGCAACTTCACAGCGTGCACTTCAGCGCCGACGGCCAGCGAGGCTGGGCGGTGGGATATGACGGCACGGTGATCGCCACTCAGACCGGCGGGCAGCAATGGGCCGCGCAGACTTCGGGCACGCACGCGCAGCTCAATAGCTTGCAATTCAGCGCCGACGGCCAGCGGGGCTGGGCGGCGGGCTATGACGGCACCGTGATCGCCACGCAAAACGGCGGGCAAGACTGGGCTGTGCAGACCTCAGGCACGAGCTCGGAGCTGCATAGCCTGCACATCGACGCCGACGGCCAGCGGGGCTGGGCGGTGGGCAATGACGGCAGCCTGCTCGCCACGCAGGACGGCGGGCATCGCTGGGCTGTGCAGCCCTCGGGCACGAGTTCACGGCTCAACAGTCTGCACTTCGGCGCCGACGGCCAGCGGGGCTGGGCGGTGGGAAATGAAGGCAGCATGATCGCCACACGCAACGGCGGGCTGACTTGGGCGGACCCGCGTCCCTATGCCCGCCACCCCGCCCCCTGGTTCTGGCTAGCTTTGCTGCTGGCCGGGCCGATGTTGGCCGCCGCCCTGCGGCACTGGATGGCCGCCGGGCGCGCGACCGAGCGCATGGCCGATTTGGCCGCCACCGATGCGGCGCTGACGCGGCCCGAGCAGGACCGCTTGAATTTCGCACCCTTGGCGGCCGGCATCTCCCGCTTTATGCGCAACCCTGCTACCGAGCCGCCGCTGACCCTGGCCATCACCGGCGACTGGGGCTCGGGCAAGAGTTCGCTGATGGGTCTGCTCTGTGCAGACCTGCGCCAACATGGCCTGCGCCCGGTCTGGTTCAACGCCTGGCATCACCAAAAGGAAGATCACCTCTTTGCCGCCCTGCTGGGTGCGCTGAGCCGCAAGGCCGTGCCCCCCTGGCTCAGCTTGGACGGGCTGAGCTTCCGCCTGCGGCTGCTATGGGCTCGCTCGCGCAAGCACGCGCTCTTCAGCTTGGCCTTGTGTGCCGTCGTGGCGGCGGGCTTGACGATGCAGCTACGGGCGCCGGACAGGTCGGCGCTGACTCGCTTGTTGGATCAGATGAGCAGCCAAATCGACCACTTGAACCCTGCGGCCAAACCCGCGGCGGCTTCGTTCACCATGCTCGACCCGGCGCGTGGCGAACCCAACTCGCCCCTGGCGCCTTGGCTGGCCATGCTGGCCGTGGCCGGCGCCACGCTCGCTGCCTTGCGCAAAGCCCTCACGGCCTTCGGTGCCGACCCCGCGGCCCTGCTAGCCGGCAGCGCCCAGGCCATGACCATCGGCCGCGCCACGGAGCAAAACAGCTTCCGCACTCGCTTTGCCGAGCAGTTTGGCGAGGTCACCGCCGCATTGCCCGAGCGGCTGGTGATTGTGATCGATGACCTGGACCGCTGCCGACCCGAGGCCGTGCTGGAGATCATGGAGGCGGTGAACTTTCTCACCTCCTCGGGCCCCTGCTTCGTGATCTTCGGCATGGCCACCGACAAGGTGCAGGCCGCCCTGGCAGTGGCCTTCGAGCGCATTGCCAAGGAGCTGGCCGAGGAAGCGCCCACGGACACCGACAAGGAGGCCGCCGCGCGCAAGCAGCGCCGTGCCTACGCCGCCAACTATCTGCACAAGCTGATCAACCTCGAAATCAAGGTGCCCACCACCAAGGACTTTGAAGCCTGGAAGCTGCTCACCAGCGAGCCCGAGCCCCACAAACAGCGGGCGCTTTGGCGGCAAGGCTTGCGGACGCTGCAAGCGCAGTGGCAATGGGCGGCCATCGCCGCTGCGCTCGGTCTCGGAGTTTGGGGCGGCGCCGAGTTCGCACCGGCCGGCCCAACGTCCAGCACCCCGCCGGTGGCAGCTCCGGTGCTGGCGGCGGCCTCGGCGCCAGCACCGGAGCCAACAGCTGCATCCTCGGTTGCCAACAAGAAAGCGCCCGACTCTGAGACTGGACCCCCCAGCGCCGCACCCGCGTTTGTGCTGCCCGGCCAGACCAGCATGATGCACATCGGGCTGAGCCTGGGTGGCCTGGCAGCAGGCGCGGTTCTGGCCAGCCTGCTGATGCTGCGAGCGGCGGCCCGCCGCCACAGCGAGGCGACCGACTCGGAGGATTTCCGCCGAGCACTCAAGGTCTGGACCGAGTTGGTACGCGAACACGGCGGCACGCCGCGGGCAGTGAAGCGCTTCGGCAATAAGCTGCGTTACTTCGAAATGCTGCAGCAAGACCAGCGGCGAGACCAGAGCCTGCTCGATGAGGCCCGCCAACGCTGGCAGGCCCGGAGCCGGTCCGCGCACAAGGCCGCCGCCGCGCCGGCAAGCACAGCGTCCGGCGCCAAAAACCGCCAGATCGCCACACCGCAGCTCGTCGCCCTGGGCGCATTGACCGAGGCCATGGGCCCTGCGTGGTTGGGCAAGTTCAAGGACGATTTGGCGCAGGGCTACGCAACCGCCGCCTATCACGAGGAAGTGCTCGAACGCTATCCACACTGCAGCACGGCGCTGGCTATCATTGCCAGGCACCAGGCCGAATTCAACACCCCGTGGCCGCCGAGCCTGGAGGAGGTGATGGTCTTCGCACGGCTGCTGGATGGTGTGCGCCTGCCCGGCGAGGCGGAGGAACTGGCCATGCGCCGCAGCGAGGCGGCAACCATGGCCGAGGCTGAGCCAACCGAGCCGTACGAGGCGCCGAGCGCCGAGAGCGCCTCTGCGACGTCACTTCACAAACAAGCCGTCACGGCTGGCCACCAGCAGTCATCGCCGGCTTGACTTTCAGGGCTCGAACCGCAAGTCAATCAATCAATCGGCGTCAACTTAGCCACGCTCAGCGCCAGCCACTTCATCCCATGCCGCCCGAAGTTGACCTGCGCGCGGGCGTCGGCGCCGCTGCCTTCCAAGGTCAGAAGCACACCTTCGCCGAACTTGGTGTGGAAGACGCCCTTGCCGACCTTCAAGCCGCCATGTTCCTTGTCTTCCTTCTTCTTCATCGCCGCCGGCACGGCCGGCTCGGCCCAGGCGGCCTTTTCAGGATTGACACGCCCAGCGCCGACCATGGACTTCAAACCCGAACCACGCTCCCAGGCGTTCTGATATTCCTTGGCAAAGCCGGAACCGAAGGCCTGACGCGGCGGCGTCAACCATTTCAGAGCCCCCTCAGGTAACTCGTCAAGAAAGCGGCTCTTGACGTTGTAGCGGGTCTGGCCGTGCAGCATGCGGGTCTGGCTGAAGCACAGATACAGGCGCTGACGCGCCCGCGTGATCGCCACATACATCAGCCGGCGCTCCTCTTCGAGCCCATCGGCATCGGCGGCCGAGTTCTCATGCGGGAACAGGCCCTCTTCCAGCCCGGTGATGAAGACCGCATCGAACTCCAGGCCCTTGCTGGAGTGCACCGTCATCAGCTGCACGGCGTCCTGGCCTGCTTGCGCCTGGTTGTCGCCGGCTTCCAGCGAGGCATGCGTCAAGAAGGCGGCCAGCGGCGACATGATCTCGCCGGTTTCCGCGTCGGGCGTGAAATTGGCCGGCGCCACGGCAGTTGGAAATCCTTCCGAGATGGCGCCCGGCGACAGCTCGTCGACCGGCAGCGCGACGGCGTCCTTGCCAAAACCCTCTTGGGTCACAAAGGCCTCGGCGGCGTTGATCAACTCGCCCAAGTTCTCCAGCCGATCGGCGCCGTCCTTGTCATTGCGATAGAACTCGGACAGACCTGATATCTCCAGGATCTGCTCGATGATCTCGCGCAGAGTCAGGCCTTGCGTCAGATTGCGGGTCGAGTCGATCAGCTGGGTGAAAGCCTGCAGATTGCTGCCCGCCTTGCCGGTCACCGCAGCAACGCTTTGATAGAGGCTGCGGCCCGACAGTCGCGCGGCGTCCTGCAGCAACTCGATCGCACGCGCACCGATGCCACGGGTGGGGAAATTGACCACGCGCAAAAAGCTGGTGTCGTCATTGGCGTTTTCGAGCAGACGCAAATAAGACAGGGCATGCTTGACCTCGGCGCGCTCAAAGAAGCGCAGGCCGCCGTAAACGCGGTAAGGAATGCCGGCATTGAAGAGCGCCGACTCGATCACCCGTGACTGCGCATTGCTGCGGTAGAGCACGGCAATCTCCTTGCGGTCCACGCCTTGGCGATGCAAGGCCTGCGCCTCCTCGATCAGCCATTGAGCCTCGGCAAAGTCGCTCGCTGCCTCGTACACCCGCACCGGCTCACCGGGGCCGGCGTCGGTGCGCAAGGTCTTGCCCAGGCGCTTGCTATTGCGGCTGATCAGCTCGTTGGCGGAGTCGAGGATATTGGAGAAGCTGCGGTAGTTCTGCTCCAGCTTGATGACTTTTTTGACCCGGTATTCGCGCTCGAAATCGGCCATATTGCCGACCCGCGCGCCGCGAAAGGCATAGATGCTCTGGTCGTCGTCGCCGACCGCGATCACGCCCTGGCCTCTTCCAAGGTTCTCCGGTGGCGCGAACATCTTCAGCCACGCATATTGCAGCTTGTTGGTGTCCTGGAACTCGTCCACCAACAAATGCTGGAAGCGCCGCTGGTAATGCTCGCGAATGGCTAGATTGCTCTTCATCAGCTCGTAGGAGCGCAGCATCAGCTCAGCAAAATCGACCACGCCCTCACGCTGACATTGATCTTCATAGGCTTGGTAGATCGCAATCAGCGTTTTCGTCTGCTCATCGCGCGGCTCGATATCGCCGGGGCGCTGCGCATCCTCCTTGGCGCCCGCAATGAACCAGCTGACCTGCTTGGGCACAAAGCGCTCCTCGTCCAGCTTCATCGCACGTATCACCCGCTTGATGGCAGAAACGGTGTCGGCGCTGTCGAGAATCTGAAAGCCCTGCGGCAGGCCAGCCAACTTCCAATGCGCGCGCAAGAAACGGTTGCACAGGCCGTGGAAGGTACCAATCCACATGCCGCGCACATTGACCGGCAGCATCGCGGTCAATCGGGTCAGCATCTCCTTCGACGCCTTGTTGGTGAAGGTCACCGCCATCACGCCGGCGGGCGTGACTTGGCCGGTCTGCATCAGCCAGGCGATGCGGGTGGTCAGCACCCGGGTCTTGCCCGAGCCGGCGCCGGCCAGGATCAGGCAAGGCTCGGCCGGCGCGGTGACGGCCGCATATTGCTCAGGGTTGAGGTTCTTCAGCAGGCCGGTGGCGTCAGCGTAGTCGGGCGCGGCGGAGAACAGATCGTCTTGCGGGGGCAGGTTCATCCGAGCATTTTAGAGAGGGCCGCGTGAAATCGAATTTACGGCATGATGCGGGTCGCCATGATTGACTCCCACCATCCCTGCCCTTGCGGCCTCCCGTCAAGCTACGGGCAATGCTGCCGGCTCATCCACCAGCACTTTGCGGCCAACGGCGAGTTGACCGCTGCCGATGCCGAAACCTTGATGCGCTCGCGCTACAGCGCCTTTGTGTTGGACTTACTGGACTATTTGCTGGCGACTTGGCACCCCAGCACCCGACCCACCACTTTGACTCCGAATGAGCCGGGTTTGCAATGGCTGGGGCTGCAAGTAAAAAAGCATGTTCGGCAAGATGCCGAACATGCTTTGGTAGCGTTTGTGGCCCGCAGCAAGCTGGGCGGCCGGGCCTACCGACTGAGCGAGACCAGCCGCTTTGAGCGAGCTGGTGGCGTGTGGCTCTATGTAGATGGCGATATCGGCTGATGGATCAGGCAAATTCCTGACGCACCAACATCGAGTTCAGCTCCCGCAAGGCCCACAGCAGGCCAGCACTCAGGGCCAGGCAAGCCAGACCCAGCATCAAGGGCGAGCCACTCACCCAAGGCAGCACCGGCAGCGACAACAAGATCAGCGCCAGCAGGCCCAAAGACAGGCGTCGGCCCCATTCAAAGCGGCGCAACATGCCTTGCCCGGCGGCGATGGATGCGGCCGAAGCCAATACCAGCAAGGCCTGGCCGACAATCAAGAACCAGCTGTGACCGGCTTTTGCAAAGCCGCTCATCTGACCGAACAGATATCCGGAATAGCCCAGACCGAGCAGGCCCATCAGCATCAAGGCCCAAGCCACGCCGCTGACCAAGGGCGAGCGATATCCAACGCGGAAAACTTTAGGCATGACGGGCTCCAAGCAGTTTGTTCAGACAGTTCATTCACACACACTTCGCATGATGCGGACGGCGTGTGACAGCATTCTTTCGGCGCCAACGCATTCCCGCCATACCCCCTGAATGGGGTATCGGCGCCTTCTGTGTGAATTCGCACTCTCATAGGGCAGCGACGCCTCGCATTGGTAAAACATCACAAACGCATATGTTGCAAATCATCTACATCGACGAGCACCTCGTCGCCATCGACAAGCCGGCCGGCCTGCTGGTGCACCGCACGGCGCTGGACGCCCATGAGCAACGCTTCGCCCTGCAGATGCTGCGCGACCAACTTGGCCGCCAGGTGTGGCCGGCCCACCGGCTCGACAAAGGCACCTCGGGGCTGCTGCTGTTTGCGCTCAATGCGGAAGTCGCCTCTTTGCTGGGCCAGACCTTTGAGCAGGGCCAAGCGCGCAAACGCTACCGGGCCTTGGTGCGCGGCTGGCCGGCCGCCGTCAGCGGCGTGATCGAACACCCGTTGGCAAAGGACCCCGAACTACCCTCGGCCGGCCAAACCATGTTGAGCGCCCGCACCGACTGGCAATGCTTGGCCCAGATCGAATGGCCGTTCAGCGTCGACGGCCGCTTCGCCAGCAGCCGCTACGCCTTGGTCGAGGCCAGCCCCTTGACCGGCCGGCGCCACCAAATTCGCCGCCATCTGAAGCACATCGCCCACCCCATCATCGGCGACACCACCCATGGCAAGGGCGCACACAACCGCGCCGTGGCGGCGCATCTCGGCCTGAACAGGCTTTGGCTGCACGGGCTGGAGCTGCAGATCGATCACCCCGTCAGCGGCGCGCCGCTGCCGCCCGAGACCGCCGCCCCCGCCCAGGCCGCGG
>JADMJQ010000129.1:25914-28822 GCA_018780415.1 Roseateles sp.
ACGCACCGCTGGGCGAGTAGTGGCAATTGCTCAAAAATGCTTCGCCGACAATGGAGCCATGACCCCATCACAGCGCTCTTCTCAAACATGAACCGCGGCATCGTCTACGCCGCCCTCGCCTATCTGGCCTGGGGTTTGTTTCCGCTCTACTTCAAGCAGATCGCGCAGGTGCCCTCGCTGGAAGTGGTCATGCACCGCACGCTCTGGTGCCTGGTCTTCATGCTGGGCGTTCTGGCATTCATGAAGCGCTGGGCCTGGCTGGGCGAGCTGCGCCGCACGCCAAAGGTGCTGGCGGCCTTCATGCTGTCGGCCTTGCTGTTGTCGGTGAACTGGGTGGTCTATGTTTGGGCAGTACAGACCGACCATGTGCTGGACGCCAGCCTGGGCTACTTCATCAACCCGCTGGTCAATGTGGCGCTGGGTTATGTGTTTTTGCACGAGCGCCCGCGTCGCCTGCAATGGGCTGCGGTCGGCATGGCTGCAGCCGGCGTCTTATGGCTGACACTGCAAACCGGCCGACTGCCCTGGGTGGCCCTGGTGCTGGCGATCAGCTTTGGTTTTTACGGCCTGCTGCGCAAGGTCGCCAAGCTCGGCGCCTTGGAGGGGCTGACGCTGGAAACCCTGATGCTGACGCCGATTGCTGTTGCCGCCTTGGGCTGGTGGACCTGGACCGGCCAGAGCGCCATCTCGGCCGCCGTCAACCAGGGCGAAACTGCCACCATGGGCTGGCTGCTCTTCGCCGGCCCGCTGACCGCGATCCCGCTGCTGCTGTTCGCAGCCGGCGCGCGCCGCATCCCGATGGCGACGTTGGGCCTGCTGCAATACATCTCGCCCTCGCTGCAGTTCATGCTGGGCGTATGGCTTTATCACGAGCCTATGCAGCCCTCGCGCCTGCTCGGCTTTGCCTTGATCTGGGCGGCGCTGCTGACCTACAGCCTGGAGGGCTGGTGGGCCAGCCGGCCCTCAACCCCGGCGCAAAGCCCGGCCTAAAACATCAGCTAGGCAAACGCATCATGTAATCAAACGCGCCGAGTGCCGCCTTGGCGCCGTCACCGGTGGCGATGATGATCTGCTTGAAGGGCACCGTGGTCGCGTCGCCCGCCGCGAACACACCGGGCAGCGAGGTCTGGCCCTTGGCGTCGACGATGATCTCGCCGTGCTTTGACAACTCGACCACGCCCTTCAGCCACTCGGTATTAGGTACCAAGCCGATCTGCACGAACACGCCTTCCAGCTCGATGTGCTTAGCCTCGCCGCTGATGCGGTCCTTGTAGCTCAGGCCATTCAATTTGCCGGCCGCCCCGGTGAACTCGGTCGTTTGGGCGTTCACATGAATCGTCACGTTAGCCAGGCTCTTCAGCTTGTTGACCAAGACCGCATCGGCACGCAAGGCCTCACCAAATTCAATCAGCGTGACCTGGGCAACGATGCCGGCCAGATCGATCGCAGCCTCAACACCGGAATTGCCGCCGCCAATCACCGCCACGCGTTTGCCCTTGAACAGCGGGCCGTCGCAATGCGGGCAATAGGCCACGCCCTTGTTCTTGTATTCCTCTTCGCCGGGCACGCCGACATGGCGCCAGCGCGCGCCGGTCGACAGGATCACAGACTTGGCCTTCAGCGCCCCGCCGTTGGCTAGTTTGATCTCGATCAGGCCGCCCGGCGTCGCGGCCGGAATCAGCGCCTCGGCCCGCTGCAGATTCATGATCTCGACGTCGTATTCCTTGACATGCGCTTCCAGCGCGGCGGCGAACTTCGGCCCGTCGGTCTCCAGCACCGAGACATAGTTCTCGATCGTCATCGTGTCATTGACCTGGCCGCCGAAGCGCTCGGCGGCGATGCCGGTGCGAATGCCTTTGCGGGCGGCGTACACGGCCGCTGCCGCGCCGGCCGGGCCGCCGCCGACGATCAACATATCAAACGGCGCCTTCTCGCTCAGCTTGGCCGCGTCGCGGGCCGCCGCACCGGTGTCCAGCTTGGCGACGATCTCTTCGACGCTCATCTTGCCGGCGCCGAACACCGCGCCGTTCAGATAAATGCTGGGCACGGCCATGATCTCGCGCTCGTTGACCTCATCCTGGAACAGGCCACCGTCCACCACCACGGTCTTGATCTTGGGGTTCAGCACCGCCATCAGGCTGAGGGCCTGCACCACGTCCGGGCAGTTATGGCAGGTCAAGGACATATAGACCTCGAAACTGAACTCACCATCCAGGCCCTTGATCTGGGCAATCGTCTCGTCCGAGACCTTGGGCGGGTGGCCGCCGACCCACAGCAGCGCCAGCACCAGCGAGGTGAACTCATGGCCGAGCGGGATAGCGGCAAAGCGCAGCTTCATATCGGAGCCGATGCGGTTCAGGCTGAACGACGGGCGGCGGGCGTCCTGGCCGTCGGTCTTCAGCGTAATCTTGTCGGACATGGCCGCGATCTCTTGCAGCAGGTCCAGAAGCTCGGCCGACTCGGGCCGCTGATCCAGGCTAACTTCGATTTCAAACGGCAGCGTGACGCGCTCAAGATAGGCGTGGAGCTGGGTCTTCAGATGGCTGTCCAACATGGCGGTTCTCCTTGGGGTTTGGGCGTGACTAGACGAAGTCACATTGAAAACACCCTGGTCGAGGCCGGGACGCTTTCAGCGTGGCTTGAAGTCCAAGCGTTTCGCTGGGGGAAGTGCAAGCCCTCCCGGGCCTGCAACTTCGACAAACATTTGATCTAGGCTACCTAGTCAGTTGGGGACAGAGCTACTCGCAGACGCTCGATCGGTCTTTCCCGCAGTTCATTAGATTTTGCCAACCAGATCCAACGACGGAGCGATGGTCTTCGAACCTTCGTTCCACTTGGCTGGGCAAACCTGGCCTGGATTGGCGGCCGTGTAACGGGCGGCCTTCAGCTTGCGCAGGGTTTCCTTGAC
>JADMJQ010000004.1 GCA_018780415.1 Roseateles sp.
GGCCAGGGTGTCCTTGATCACCGGCATATTGACCGGGTCGAGCACGATGACGGCGTCGGGCTCCATCCGCAGCGTCGAGGCGGCGTCGATCCAGTGGCCGTTCCAGCCGGCGGCGCGCAGCTTGGGGAAGACCTCGGCCGTGTAGTCGCCGCCCTGGGCGGTAATGATGATGTCGCAGCGCTTGAGCTGCTCAAGATCAAAGGCGTTCTGCAGCTTGGTTTCGTTTTTTGCAAACGCGGGGGCGGCGCCGCCGGCATTCGAGGTGCTGAAAAACAGCGGCTCGATCAGATCGAAATCACGCTCGGCCGCCATGCGGTCCATCAACACCGAGCCGACCATGCCGCGCCAGCCCACCAATCCAACTAATGTCGTCATTTTGCTAACCTCTATCGTTCTCAAAAAAAGTAACTCTGAGAGCTTTTCCTACCCCGGCCTGTGTCGCCGGGGGATAGAGGCGAGACAAACCGGAGCCGAACTAGCTCTTAATGGTTTTGGTCATGGTGATGGCCTTGACGACCGCATCACCCATCTCGCGCGTGCCCACTTTTTGGGTGCCCTCGCTCCAAATGTCGGCTGTGCGCAGACCTTGGGACAACACCGAGCCAACGGCCGCTTCGATTCGAGCGGCAGCTTCGGGTTGGTTAAGGGAGAACTTGAGCATCATGGCAGCGGAGAGGATTGTAGCCAGAGGATTGGCCACGCCCTTGCCGGCGATGTCCGGCGCGCTGCCGTGGCTGGGCTCGTACAAGCCCTTGTTGTGCTTGTCCAACGAAGCCGAGGGCAGCATGCCGATCGAACCCGTCAGCATCGCGGCCGCGTCGGACAGGATGTCGCCGAACATATTGCCGGTCACCATCACGTCGAACTTCTTCGGTGCCTTGACCAGTTGCATGGCTGCGTTGTCCACATACATATGGTCAAGCTCCACGTCCGGGTAGTCGGCGTGCACCTCGATCATCACGTCCTTCCAGAACTGGAAGGTTTCCAGCACATTGGCCTTGTCGACCGAGGTCACGCGCTTGCTGCGTTTGCGCGCCGCCTGAAAGGCGACATGGGCGATGCGCTCGATCTCGGGACGCGAATAACGCATGGTGTCAAACGCTTCTTCGCTGCCGGGGAAATGCCCGTCCACCGCCGTGCGGCGCCCGCGCGGCTGGCCGAAATAAATGTCGCCGGTCAGCTCGCGGATGATCAAGATGTCCAGGCCCGCCACCAACTCGGGTTTCAGGCTGGACGCGTGCGTCAGCTGCTCGTAGCAGATCGCCGGACGGAAATTGGCGAACAAGCCCAGCTGCTTGCGCAGACCCAGAATCGCCTGCTCGGGGCGCAATGGGCGGTCCAGCTTGTCGTACTTCCAGTCACCGACGGCACCGAACAGGATGGCGTCGGCGTCCTTGGCCAACTGCAGCGTGGACTCGGGCAGCGGATGGCCCTTGGCCTCGTAGGCCGCACCACCGACCGGGGCGGTTTCCATCTCGAAGGGCAGATCCAGCACATTCAAGACCTTGACCGCCTCGGCGACGATTTCGGTGCCGATGCCGTCACCGGGAAGAATTGCGATTTTCATGTTGGGCCCTCCTCAGGCAATCAAACGGTTGTTCAACCAGGGCTTGGCGGCCATGCGCTCGGCCTCGAAGGCCGCAATCTTGTCGGCATGGCGCAGCGTCAGGCCGATGTCGTCGAAGCCGCCCAACAGACAGAACTTGCGGAAGGGCTCGACATCGAAAGCCAGCTCGGCGCCGTCGGCCTTGATCACCACCTGGCGCTCCAGATCGATGGTCAGCTGATAGCCCGGAAACGCATGGACCTCATCAAACAGCCGCGCCACTTGGGCCTCGGGCAGTTGAATCGGCAGCAAGCCGTTCTTGAAGCAGTTGTTGAAGAAGATGTCGGCAAAGCTCGGTGCGATCAGGGCACGAAAGCCGTATTGATCGAGCGCCCAGGGCGCATGTTCGCGGCTGGAGCCGCAGCCGAAGTTGCTGCGCGCCAGCAGCACCGAGGCACCTTGGTAGCGCGGCTGGTTCAGCACGAAGTCGGGGTTGGCCCGGCGCGTTGCCGGGTCCTGACCCGGCTCGCCGGCGTCCAGATAGCGCCACTCATCAAACAAGTTGGGGCCGAAGCCGCTGCGCTTGATCGACTTCAGGAACTGCTTGGGGATGATGGCGTCGGTGTCGACGTTCTCGCGGTCCATCGGCGCGACCAGGCCCTTGTGGAGGGTGAATTTCTGCATTGGGAGCCTCTTTACTTTTACTTCTTCTTGGTGCTGTCTTCGATCTTCTCGCCGACCTTTTGCACGTCGCGTCCGAAGCCATTGATGGTGTTGCAGCCGGCCAGGAAGACCAGGCCCAGGAAGATAATTGCGAGCTTTTTCATGGTGCTACTCCTGAGGTTCAAAGCCACTGCCGGACATCGACAAAATGCCCCTGCATCGCGGCCGCCGCGGCCATTGCCGGGCTGACCAGATGGGTGCGACCGCCGGCGCCCTGGCGGCCTTCGAAATTGCGGTTGCTGGTCGAGGCACAGCGCTCGCCCGGCTCCAGCCGGTCGGCGTTCATCGCCAGACACATCGAACAGCCCGGCTCGCGCCACTCGAAGCCGGCCGCCTTGAAGATCACGTCCAGCCCCTCGGCCTCGGCCTGCGCCTTGACCAGGCCCGAGCCCGGCACCACCAGAGCCAGGCGCACATTGGCGGCCAGCTTGCCACCGATGCGCCGCACGACCGCCGCCGCCTCGCGCATGTCCTCGATGCGGCTATTGGTGCAGGAGCCGATAAAGACCTTGTCGATGTGGATGTCGCTGATCGCCTTGTTCGGCTCCAGGTTCATGTACTGCAGGGCCCGCTCGATGGCGCCGCGCTTGACGGCATCTTTCTCCTTGTCGGGATCAGGCACGCGCTGGTCCACGCCCAGCACCATCTCGGGCGAGGTGCCCCAGGTGACTTGCGGGCGGATCTGGGCGGCATCCAGCTCGACCACCAGGTCGAACTTGGCGCCGGCGTCCGACTGCAGGCCGCGCCAGTAGCTGACCGCCTGCTCCCACTCCAGACCGGTCGGCGAAAATGGCCGGCCCTTGCAGTAGTTGATGGTGGTTTCGTCGACGGCAATCAGGCCGGCGCG
>JADMJQ010000058.1:0-26983 GCA_018780415.1 Roseateles sp.
TTGAGCTCGTAGGCGCCAATCATCAGCACGCCATGCTCGATCGGCGACAGCTCGGTGGTCTTGCGGTCGACATGGCGGGCCAGCACGGCGTCCAGATCGGCTGCTTCCAGGATGCAGCCGTTCAGCAGCGCGTCAAAGTGCGGGCGGTCGACCTTGTCGAACTCGTCCAGCTCGCGCATATGGGCGTCGATGGTGGCGACATCGTCGCCGGTCACCAGCCATTGGTACAGGCCTTGCAGGGCGGCTTCGCGCGAGCGCCGGCGGGCCGACTTCGGTTGTGGGCGCTTTGTGGCGGGTTTGGCGTCGGTCTTGGCGTCGGTTTTGGGGCTGGTGCTCACTGCAGTTCTTCCATCAAATTGGCCATCTCGACCGCCACACGTGCCGCGTCACGGCCTTTTTCCTCGGCGCGCGCCCAGGCTTGTTCTTCGTTCTCGACCGTCAAAATTGCGTTCGCAATCGGAATTTGGTTGTCTAGTGCGACGCGCGTGACCGCAGCGCCGCTCTCGTTGGCGACCAACTCGAAGTGATAGGTTTCACCGCGGATGATGCAGCCCAGGGCGACCAGGGCGTCATAGTCCTCGCTGTCGGCCATTGCATTCAATGCGATGGGAATTTCCAGCGCGCCTGGCACGGTGACATGGCGGATATGCTGCTCGCTGACGCCCAGCAGGCGCAATTCGGCCAGGCAGGCGTCGGCCAGGCGGCCGGTGATGTCGGCATTGAAGCGGGCTTGCACGATGCCAATGCGCAGATCTTGCCCATTCAGCGGGGCCGGTGCGGCCCCCTTGTCGGATGCTTGCATGAGCGTGTGTCCTCAGTTCTTGTCGTTCGGAGCCAGGAAGCCGGTGACCTCCAGGCCATAGCCGGTCATGCTGGGCATGCGCCGGGGGCTGCCGAGCAAGCGCATCTTGTGCACGCCCAGGTCACGCAAAATTTGGGCACCGACGCCGTAGGTGCGCAAATCCATGATCTTGGGTGCGGATTCTTGCGGCGCAGCATTCAAACGGGACAGCAAACCGGTGGCGTCTTCGCCGCAGTTGAGCAGCACGGCGACGCCTTGCGGCGCACGCTTGAGTTCGGCCAAGGCTGCCGGCAAGGGCCAGGCGTGGCTGCTGCTGCCCAAGTCAAGCAGATCAAGCACCGACAGCGGCTCGTGCACGCGCACCAGCACATCGTCGCTTGCCGTCCAGTTGCCATGCTTCAAGGCCAGATGAACGCCGCCGGTGCGGTCGCTGTAGACCACGCAGTCGAATTCGCCCTGGGCGGTCATCAGTCGGCGCTCGGATTGGCGCGTCACCAGCGACTCATTGCGGCTGCGGTGTTCGATCAGCGCGGCGATGGTGCCGATTTTCAGACCATGTTCCTTGGCGAATTCGATCAGGTCGGGCAGCCGGGCCATGGTGCCGTCATCCTTCATGATCTCGCAGATCACCGCGGCTGGCTCCAGGCCTGCCATGCGGGCAAAGTCGCAGCCGGCCTCGGTATGGCCGGCGCGCATCAGTACGCCGCCATCTTGCGCCTGCAGCGGGAAGATATGGCCGGGCTGGACCAGATCACGCGCCTGCGCACCGCGCGCGACGGCCGCTTGCACGGTGCGTGCGCGGTCGGCGGCGGAGATGCCGGTAGTGACGCCGGTGGCAGCCTCGATCGAGACGGTGAAGGCGGTGGCGTGCTTGGTGCCGTTGCGGCTGGCCATCGGCGGCAGCTGCAGGCGCTCGCAGCGCTCGCGTGTCAGGGTCAGGCAGATCAAACCGCGGCCAAATTTGGCCATGAAGTTGATGGCTTCGGGGGTGACGTGTTCGGCGGCTAAAACGAGGTCACCCTCGTTCTCGCGATCTTCTTCGTCAACCAGGATAACCATGCGGCCGGCCGCCATTTCGGCAACCAGCTCGGAGACAGGTGATATGGGCATAAACCCGATTGTAGAGGGCGGCGAGCGAAGCCTGGGTCTCTCAGCCCGGTCGGGCGCGCAAGCGCAGGTCTACGCCAATCTTGTCACAGGCGACCCAGCGCCAATTCAGCACCTGAGCCATTGACTCAAACGGCCCGACGGCGGCCATGCCAAGCCCCTCGCCCAGCAGCTTGGGCGCCAGATAGACCAGCAACTCATCGACCAGGCCTTCGCGCAGCAGCGAGCCATTGAGCTTGTGGCCGGCCTCGATATGCAGCTCATTGATGCCGCGCCGACCCAGATCGTCCAGCACCGCGCTCAGATCGACCTTGGCCTGTTGGCCGGCCAGCGGGATCAGCTCGGCGCCGGTGGCGCGCAGCGCCTCGGCGTGATCGGGCAGGCTTTGTGGGTCGAGCGCGCAATAAATCAACACCTGGCCGGGCGGCGCCAGAAGACGCGCGTCGGCCGGGGTTTCAAGGCGCGAGTCGATCACCACACGCAGCGGCTGCCGCTGCGTGTCAACCAGCCGAACATCGAGCCTGGGGTTGTCATCGCGCAAGGTGCCGATGCCGGTCAGCAGCGCTCCAGCGCGGCGCCGCCAAGCATGGCCGTCGGTACGCGCGGCCGCGGCTGTGATCCATTGGCTGACGCCGTTCGTCAAGGCGGTGCGGCCGTCCAAAGACGCGGCGATCTTCATCCGCACAAAGGGCCGGCCGGTTTGCATGCGGCTGAAAAAGCCGATGTTCAGCTCGCGGGCCTCATCACTCAGCAGTCCGATTCTGGTTTGCATACCGGCGGCCGCCATGCGCGCCATGCCCTGTCCGGCGACCAGCGGATTGGGGTCGGCAATTGCTGCCACCACGCGGGCCAGGCCGGCGGCAATCAAGGCGTCGCAGCAAGGCGGGGTGCGGCCCTGGTGGGCGCAGGGCTCCAGTGTGACGAAGGCGCTGGCGCCGCGCACGGCGTGGCCCTGCGCCTGGGCATCGCGCAGCGCCATCACCTCGGCGTGTGCCTGACCGGCGGCTTGGGTGTGGCCGCTGCCCAAAATCCGCCCGCTTGCATCGACGATCACGCAGCCGACGCGCGGGTTGGGATCACTCAGGCCGATCGCCCGCTCGGCCAGCGCCAGCGCATGGCGCATGGCGCTCAAATCATCGGCATGATGGGTCGCGCTGCTGTCGGCCATGGCGGGTCAATCCCAGGGAGCGGGTTCGGCGGCGGTCGCTTCGGTTGCCGGCTTTGGGGTGGGTGTTGCCGCCGGCAGCTCGGCCAAGGCCGCACCGGCCGCCAAGAAGTCATGCTCGCCGCCCAGACCATCGATCAACTCGGGCATTAGCTTGCACAGCTCGCCGGTGGCGATGGCCGCGTCGGCGTCAAAGGCTTCGTCCTTGTCGCTGGACTCGCGGCCTTCGAAGACCACGTCGAGGAAGCTGATCTTCTTGATCTGCAAGGTGTCGGTCAGCATGAAGGAGACCCGGTCGCGCCAGCTCATGGCCAGGCGGGTTGGCGATTTGCCGCCGGTCAGGTGCTGGCGGACTTCCTCGATATCGAGCGAGTGGCGGGCGTAGCGCACCACCGATTTCATCTCGTCCACGCTCTTGAGTTCGCACTCGCGGTCGATGGTGAAGCCCTCGGGCGGCACGCCGTCCATCAACCAAGCGGCCATGCAGGCGGCTGGCGCCTCGGCGGTCTGGATCAAATGCAGATTCAAACCCGGCAGTTCCTTGATCAGCAGGGTGACCACTTCCTCGGCGCGACCGGCGCTGCCGGCGTCGATCATCAACAAGTGCTGGGCCGGTGCAATCCAAACGCGGATCGCCGATTGCTTGGTGAAGGCCATCGGCAGCAGTTCCAGCGTGGCCTGCTCCTTCAGGTCCTTGGTTTGCTTTTTGCCGGGCTTGCGGCCGGTCTCAAGCTCGATGCGCTCGGCCATCTCGTCGGTGCGACGCTTGACCACCGAGCTGGGCAGCACCCGCGTCTCTATCATCAGCTTGAGCAACCAATGGCCGCCAATGTCCTCGATCAGCGGTGCGTGTTCGATACCGCGTGGCGGCGCCCAGCCCATTGATTGCTGCTGGGTGGCGCCGGTTTCGACGAAGGTGGTCTTGGCCAGGCTGTCTTCGATTTGTTCGACCGTGGGCTGCCAGTCTTGCCCCACGCGGTACACCATCAAGTTCTTGAACACTGCAGACAATCCTCGTTCGCTAGGCCCGCCGCCGGGAAGCGGCGGGCAAAAGAAGGATTGTCACTCAGACACGGCCGAGCCGGCTCAGCGCATCAGGGCTGATCGGGTTGATGCAAGACAGTGGCCGTGTTGCTGAAGTAGCCCGCCGCCGGGTTGATCGCGTGGCCGACAGGGCAGGTCTCGCTGGCGTTGATGACCAAAAAGTTCTGCCGCGTCAGCGCGCCGCTGACCTTGACATAGTCCAAGGGATGTTCGGCGTTGGAGATGCTGCCGTTGCCGTCGTAGTCGGCCGTGTAGCGGCAGATTTTGCGGGGTTTGGGGTCGGTGGCCGCAAGTTCAATGCCGTCTAACAGCAGACGCCCGGACCAAAGTCTGGGCAGGGCAATGCTCGGATAAACAATGCAGAAATAGCTGACGACGGTGCCCAGGGCGGGCGCTACTTGAGCGCTATTGTCATAGCACTCGTGATCGGGCGCGTCAGGCTCGTTGCCCTTGACCAAGCCTGCATCCAGCGTCAAGGCGACGCCACTGGGCTGGTTGGCGTCCGGTGGCGAGCTGAACGAGAAGCGCACAAAGCCGCTGAGTAAATAGCCCCAGGTGTTGTTGCTGCAGGCGGCCACGTCGGTGGCGCTCAGTGCGGACGACTGTGTCCCCGCCGTCACCGTGCACTTGCCCTGAATGACGCCGGTCAAGTTGTTGAAGACCCAGGCGACGGTGGCGGTGCTGGTGGGCACAAAAACGCTGATGCCGTCGCCCAGGTCATGGGCACTTATCGGTATCGAGGGTTCGCGCCCGGCCGGTCGGTGAACGGTGAGGGAGGCGGGGGCGATGGTCAAGGCCGCACTTAAACCCGGATCGGCGCGCGAAACAATGCTGTCGACCTGCACAAACTGGGCGTCTCCCGCGCGGTCAAGCCAGCCAACTCGCACCCGCACCGCCGTTTGCTGAGACTGGGCCTGTGCCCATGGCGTGACCGCGCGTGTCAAGGTGAACACCGCATTGCTGCTGGGATCTCCTGCATTGGCATTGGCGAGTGGGCTGATGTCGGTGTAGGCCAACACGCCGGCGACGGGATTGTCCGGGTCGGCATGGGTCAGCACCGAATAGGCCCGCAGGCTTTCTATCTCCTTTTGGGCCAGCCGAACCGCCTCGCCACGCTGCTTTGAGAGATCGGCGCTGCGCCGCAAATTGCCTTGCAAGCCGACCAGGGCGAGCATGCCGAAGGCCATGATCAAGAGCGCCACCAGGGCCTCGATCAGGGCAATGCCGGCCATTGGGTTCTTGCGGACGGGCAGTGTCGGTAGATGGCGCTGCATATCAATTCCACCAACTTCCCAGCACGCGCACAAAACTGCCTGTGCGGTTCTTCAGTTCATTGATGACGCTGGGCTCATACCAGATGTCGACCGTGCCGCCTATCGCCAAATCTCCGTCCACCAACAGCGCCCCGGTCAACAGCGATTGCGAGCCGCCGCCATGGGCCCAGATGACATCGCCTTGGGCATACAGCAAGCCGGTCAATCGCAGTGGCGCCCCGATGCCAACCGCGCCCCCGGCGATGATCAGCATGGGGCTGGTGGCGGTGCCCAGCACCGTCTCGGTGCTGATAGTGAGCGGCCCGTCGATCCAGGCCATCCTGACGCCGCTTGCATAGGCCGCCACCAAGCTCGGCCCACAGTCCGCGGCGCAGGTGACTTTGCGCATCTCCGGTTGACTCACATAGCGTGCCGGTGCCATGCCAAAAAACATCTTGAACATCGTTTCCGAGGAGGCCGCGCCCAGGTTGGCGTCATCAAAAATCAAGGCTTGTTGTGCGGGCGTGCCGGGCAATGTGTCCAGCCTCGTCTCCAACAGCCCGGGCACGTCGATATCGGAGGTCAACAAGAGCAGGCCATTGCTGAGCGGGTCACTGTTGTGCAGCCCGACCCCGTTCGATCCCAGGGAAATTTCGCCTTTGACGGTCAGCGGCGTGCTGGGTGGCACTTTCAGGGCGCTGACCAAGGCCGCGTCCACTTGCACCTTGGTGCGGGCCAAGGCCATATCGCTGGAAGTTGCGGTGGCTTCGCAGTTGGCGGCAATGCTGCTGGTGCATCCGGTTGATTCGATGCGTACATTGCCGGGGCGGTTGACCCAGGGCGCAACCAGCCTGACCACGAAGCTTGGCTGCATATTGGCGGCGGACGCGGGTGGCGACGCCGGTGCTACCCAAGTAGCCGCGGTTGGACAGGCGCAGACCCATCCCTGCGTTTCTGAACGTACGCAATCGGCCATGACGGGAGCGGCCCCGGCGGTAGGGCTGACTTCGCGGCTGCTCGCCGAAATATTCAAATACCGGTCCCGGAACCGGTTGGTGACAGCGCTATCGGCCAGGCAGGTTTGGTTGATATTGAGTCCGTTGAGCATGCCTAACGTCCACTCGGCGCCGGCCTCGGCGGTTTCCATTGCAACCCCGGCCCGGTAGTAGTTGCTGGCAATTCGCTGCTCGAACACCATGTTTCGATTGGCGAATGCCGCCATCATGGCCATGACCAGGAACAAGACCATCACCACAATCAGGGTCGCGGCTCCCCGCTCGGACTGTCGCCGTGTTGAGCTCATGGGCAGGCTCCAACGATTTGGTCATTGCGGACCCGACTCGTCACCTTGATGGTGCGCTCCACCTTGATGTCATGCACAGCATGGCCGGTCAGGCTGATGTCGTACCGACGCACCTGTTGGCTGGGTGGACAGGTGGTGCTGCCAACAGGGCAGGGCTGGCTGCATAAATCGCCCAGGGCAACTTGCTGCTCGGCTAAAACAACGTTGAAGGCGGTAATGACCAAGACCCCTTTGTCGGTCAGCGGCTGCCAGCGGTCGCCGATTCGAAATTTCAGAATGCCACCGTCCTCGATTTTGAAGCCGAAGCGCTCCGTACTCGATGTCATGGCATCGTCTTCGGAGTCGGGGAAAGGGTCGGCATCTGGCCGGGATCGGTCCTGGTGACGCGAATAGCTGTACTGGAGCACAGAGCCATCTTGATCCGCGGCCAAATTGATATCGGCATAGGCATTCGAGGCCGCCGCCGCCGCGCTGGGCGCCCAGATGCCGTTTTGAGGCGCAGCCCGTGAACCGGCTCGGCGCAGATCCCTCAGCATCAAATCGGCGGTTGCTCGCAAGTCCTGTTGCACCTGGGTTTCAAGTGTCAAACGCCGGTGATCGGAGATCTGATTCGTCATCATCAGACTGGCACCGGCCACCACAATCATGCCGACGGCGATACCGACCATC
Source organism: Roseateles sp. (assembly GCA_018780415.1). Classification (GTDB taxonomy): domain Bacteria; phylum Pseudomonadota; class Gammaproteobacteria; order Burkholderiales; family Burkholderiaceae_C; genus Paucibacter_A. The sequence goes on from JADMJQ010000058.1 coordinate 7,344, forward strand.
AGCTCGATCAAGCTGAAGCCGCGTACTTTTGCGCAAGCAGGGGGGCGTTGGCCGATCAACATGCTGGCACCCCGCTAAAACTGCCATTGGTTGGCACACAGGTTGACACCCGACCCATGGCGTTGACCTGAACCTGTAGCTTGGACCCCCGCACGCCCGCTACGGTAACGGCAAAGCCGTCCGTTGAACTGGTCATACGGGGCGCGACAAACGAGATCTGATTCGGTGGATTGACGTCGCTGACCGTCATTGCCACGCCCATGCTGCTGGGCACTTGGACGGTTCTCAACTCGACCTTGATGCTGGTGCAGGCGGCTCCTGCTGGTCTGCTGCAACTGCAATTCCCAAACACACCGGCGACAAAAATCGTGTAGCAGCTCATGCTCGCCGCTTGTTCAAACAGAATATTGACGTTCTGGTTGCGCCCCAAACCGGCCTCGGCGCGCGCATAGGCGAGATCATTGCTGAGTGTCTCGGCCACCATTTGCACCCGCCGCCGGTTCAGCATATCGGCGAACGAGGGCGCACCCAGCCCGAGCAAAACACCGAGGATGGCGAGGACCACCATCACCTCAGTCAGGGTGACGCCAGCCGAAGGTCGCCGAATCATCTTGGCCAACATAGCGAAGAGCTGTCCTGGTTTGAGCTGTCGATTGACTCATAAAAGATGTTGCCGCCGTCTACACGAATGGACATGGACTTGCAGTCGCTGTCGCCGGATTGCGGGCCGGTGGAGACGGGTGTCGCCTTGGCGATGTAGCCAAAATTGAAACTTGCCGGCTCGCGCACGCCGCTGAGGCTCAAGGTGTAGTGGCTCTTTTCTGAATTGGGACTGAGTTTCAGCTCGGTTTCCAACGACGAGGCGTAAGCGTCGCGGTTGCTGCGCCAACGTTCCTGCGCTTGCACAATGCCAGACAAGGCTGTGACGGCATCGGCGCGCCGCCCCTTGGCGACTTGTTTTTGGTAGGAGGGCAGGGCCACCATGGCCAAGACCCCAACAATGATGACCACCAACATCAGCTCAATCAGCGTGAATCCGCCCGCAAGATACCGCGCAATTCGCAGTTCGCAGGCAGTATTCGGTCCCGGCAGACGAGCTTTTTTCATGGCCTGATTATGAGAATTCAGCCGCCCTGTCTGCTTGCACTTTTGGGCCGTCTATCGTCGCCAAAGTGCCTTTGATCGAGAGCCCCCGCACTCGAGGGGGGTCAATCAGCAGCGTGGGAAGCGCCGCATTCCGGTGCTGGGCGAGCAAGACCGCACGCGTCCGGCAATGCTGACGACGTGGCGGATGGTGTCTCCGTTGCTCGAGCTGATGTCAATGCTGCCGGTGCTGGTGACGGCACCTTGGCGGGCCTGAAAACTCATATTGCTGACGTTGGCGCGGATGGCAATGTTGTGCGTCGAAGGTATCCACTCCAGCTTCAAGACACGCTCGGTGGCCGAGCAGGTGGCCTGACCGTCGGATGCGCAGCTGCATTGCCCGGCTGTGCCGGTGTGCAAGATGTAGCAGCTGCCCGTCGCGTGGCGGCTGAACCTCATATGCACGGCGTCGGTCTGGCTGATCGCTTCACTGCGCGCTTGCTGGAGGTTTGTCATCACGGTTTGAGCCACCAGCTCCAGCCGTTGACGCTGCTTGAGTTGATCCAGCGCGGGTACGGTCATGGCCAGCAAAATGGCGGGGATGGCGACACAGACGCAGAGCTCGATCAGGCTGTAGCCGCGGCAGGGGGAAGCAAGTGAGGACATGGCGAACCTTGTTGTGTTCAGGGATGACTGAACCCAATTTAGTTCGCCGCGCACTCGCCTTCTGTCCCACTGGTGGGGGCAGAACTCCCCCCAAAAGTGGGAGGGGCGTTAAATCTCCCGAATCAACTTTCGGAACTCGTCCACATCTTCAAAGCTTCGGTAGACAGACGCAAAGCGCACATAGGCCACCTTGTCGATGCGCTTGAGCTCACGCATGACCAGCTCACCCAGCCGAGTGGAGGGCAACTCGCGAGCCCCGCTGGTGAGCAGGGTTTCCTCGATCTTCGCCAATGCCGCGTCAATTTGCTCGATGCTTACTGGCCGCTTGCGCAAGGCCAGTTGCATCGAGGCGCGGACCTTTTTTGGGTCGAAATCGGCGCGCGTGCCGTCCTTCTTCACCACCACGGGCAGAGCTATTTCAGCCCGCTCATAGGTGGTGAAGCGTTTGTCACAGCCCAGGCAGCGCCGCCTGCGGCGCACCACGTCCCCCTCATCGGATTCCCGGGTTTCGGCAACCTGGGTTTCGGCGTGGCTACAAAAGGGGCAACGCATGGGCTGTGCTGGCGGTCCAGCGCTTAACGGTAGACAGGGAAGTCGCGTGTCAGCGCGGCAACCTTGGCGCGTACCGCCTCCAGATTCGCCTCGTCGTTGGGGTTGTCCAAAACGTCGGCGATCAGATTGGCGGTCAAGCGAACTTGTTCCTCCTTGAAGCCGCGCGTGGTCATGGCCGGCGTGCCCAGGCGGATGCCGCTGGTGACCATCGGTTTTTGCGGGTCGTTGGGGATGCCGTTCTTGTTGCAAGTCATGTGGGCACGGCCCAAGACGGCCTCGGCTTCCTTGCCGGTCATGTTCTTGGGGCGCAGATCGACCAGCATCACATGGCTTTCGGTGCGGCCCGACACGATGCGCAGGCCGCGCTTGATCAACTCCTCGGCCAGCACCACGGCGTTCTTCAGCACTTGTTCTTGGTAGGCCTTGAACTCGGGCGTCAAGGCTTCCTTGAAGGCCACGGCCTTGCCGGCGATCACATGCATCAGAGGGCCGCCCTGAATGCCGGGGAAGATGGCGCTGTTGATTTGCTTGGCGACATGATCCTTCATCAGGATGATGCCGCCGCGCGGGCCGCGCAGGCTCTTGTGGGTGGTGGACGTGACCACGTCGGCATGCGGCACCGGGTTCGGGTAGACGCCGGCGGCGATCAATCCGGCGTAGTGCGCCATGTCGACCATGAAATAGGCGCCGATTTCCTTGGCGATTTTGGCGAAGCGCTCAAAGTCGATGCGCAGGCTGTAGGCGGAGGCGCCGGCGATGATCAGCTTAGGCTTGTGTTCGCGCGCGGTGCGCTCCATCGCTTCGTAGTCGATCGCTTCGTTGGCGTCGAGGCCGTAGCTGACGACCTTGAACCATTTGCCGCTCATATTCAGCGGCATGCCGTGGGTCAGGTGACCGCCTTCGGACAAGCTCATGCCCATGATGGTGTCGCCGGGCTGCAGCAGGGCGAAGAACACGCCTTGGTTGGCTTGCGAGCCGGAGTTCGGCTGCACATTGGCATTCTCGGCGCCGAACAATTGCTTGATCCGGTCGATCGCCAATTGCTCCACCACGTCAACATACTCGCAGCCGCCGTAATAGCGCTTGCCGGGGTAGCCTTCGGCGTACTTGTTGGTCAGCTGGCTGCCCTGCGCCTGCATCACGGCGGGCGAGGTGTAGTTTTCCGAAGCGATCAGCTCGATATGGTCTTCTTGGCGCTGGTTCTCATTTTGAACGGCGGCCCACAAATCGGGGTCGACAAGCGCGAGGGTGGAAGTGCTGCGGTCAAACATAGTTGGATTCATGGCTCAAGATGTGGAGCCCGCCCTGGTTAAGCTTGAAGCAGGCTTAACGAGGTCGGGCTGCCCAGGCGAACGGCTGAAAGCAGCTTCAGTAAGCCAAAGCTGTCCGCGTTTCCAGGTGGTCCACCACCTCGGGCTGCCTCTGTTCAGGAGAATTTGGCTAGCAGCCAAAAACCATCGCAGGGTGCAGCCTTGATCGCCAGTCGCGCGGAAGTCGCAGTGTAGCGGCTGGCGCTAGCTTGTCGGCGCAAGGCTTTCAAGGCCGGTCGCCTTGGCCCAGTCCATCAACGGGCCAGAGCAACCCGCTCGTCCACAACCGTCGCTTCAATTTCGACGGGAACGTCTTTCGGCACAACGATGTCCCGCAGTGGCTTGTCAATCGGCTTGCGGCCCGCAGCCACGGCCTTCATTTGTTCGTGCATGGCCATCACGCGCTGAGCGTAACCACCGTCATCCGGCAGGTTGGCCGCACCAACATAGTGCTTCAGCCCTTCGTCGACGCTGCCGGCGCGCTGGATGCTTTCCTTGAGCACTTGCACGCCAACTCGCAGATTTGTAATCGGGTCAAAGGCGGCAAGATTGCCCCCGAAGGCCTTGTACTTGTCGTTGTGCACGCTGGTCAGCACCTGCATCAGCCCCTGAGCGCCGACCGAACTTTGTGCAAAGGGGTTGAAGCTGGATTCAATGGCCATGATGGCCAAGATCAAGGTCGGTTCGACCTGCGCGCGCTGCCCCACGGACCAAGCCTCTTGCACCAGGCGGCTGATGGGCTCGGGCGCGACCCTGTACTTGCCGGCTAACCAATGCGCGATCGCGGCCTGCTGGCGCGGCAATTCCTTTGGATCCGAGGCCGTTGCGCGATTTACGGCGTCCGGCTCAGCACTGTTGAAGAGAGTATTGCCTTCGGCCAATGCACGAGCCTCTTCTCGGTCATGAAGCCAGCCCAGGGCATGGCCTTCCAAACGTTGCTGCAGGTCGACCTGGCTTGCGAAAGTAAAAACAACGGCGACCACCGCCAATCCGAGCAGGGCCAGGGTGTTGTGGCTTACCACCAGCAATCCTTGGCCGATGTCGCGAGCAAACAAAGACACGGCGGCACCGGTACTGCGGGCCAGGGACAAAATTTTCAAACGCGCTGTCATGCGACTCCTTTGTTCTCAGCCGCTTGCGTTCCCGGCGCTGCTGCGCGAGGAACGATAGGCGGAAGTGATAATAGTCCGGCTCAGATGGCCTAGCAGCATGCGGCCTGCTAAGCCATCGGACCGCCGTCCATCGGCAGCGGGACGTCTTCGCCCTCCCTAGGCAAAAACGCGGGTTTACCCTGGACTTCCAAGGTGAGCGGATTTTATGGTTCAAAGATAACCCGTCAAGCCTGTAAATCGATTTTTATATTACTATTTGTTATGAAGTATCGAGATCTACGTGAGTTCATTCACGGTTTGGAAGCTATGGGTCAGTTGCGTCGCATTGCCGAACCGGTCTCCCCGGTTCTGGAGATGACGGCTCTAAGCGACCGCGTTTTGCGCGTCGGTGGCCCGGCTTTGTTGTTCGAGAACCCGGTCGGGCATCGCTCACCGGTGTTGACAAATCTGTTCGGTACGACGGAGAGGGTCGCGCTGGGCATGGGTGCTCAGAGTCTGCAGGACTTGCGCCAGGTTGGACATGTGCTGGCCAATCTAAAAGAACCCGAACCGCCGAAGGGGCTCAAGGATGCGGGTCGTTTGCTGCAAATGCTCAAGTCCTTGTGGGATATGAAGCCCGCCCTCGTTCGCAAGGCGGCTTGCCAGCAAGAGGTGTTCGAGGCAGCGGACGTCAATTTGAAGGCCTTGCCGATTCAAACCTGCTGGCCGGGCGATATCGGCCCATTGATCACTTGGGGTCTGGTGGTCACAAGGGGGCCGCAGAACATTGCGCAGCCAAGAGCCCGGCAGAACTTGGGCATCTACCGCCAACAACTGATTGGGCGCAATCAACTGATCATGCGTTGGCTGGCCCACCGTGGCGGTGCCCTGGATTTTCGGGACTTTGCGCTGGCCAACCCAGGGCAGTCTTTTCCGCTCGTGGTCGCCTTGGGCGCTGATCCCGCGACGATCCTGGGTGCCGTTACGCCGGTACCCGACGCCCTGTCGGAGTATCAGTTCGCCGGCCTTTTACGCGGTTCTCGTACCGAGTTGGTGAACAGCGCAGTGGGACAGGACGGCGTCATGCTGCAAGTTCCCGCCAGCGCGGAAATCGTCTTGGAGGGTTGTATCCCGGTGGCTCCCAAGGGCTTCGCCGGCTTCAGTGAAGACGGCGTGCGACTGATGGAAAAGGGCGGCTATTTGCATGCGTTGGAGGGACCGTTTGGCGATCACACCGGCTACTACAACGAGCAGGATTGGTTCCCGGTCTTTGAGGCGCGCCGCATGACACAGCGCACCGACCCCATCTACCACTCGACCTACACCGGCAAGCCGCCGGACGAGCCCGCAATTCTGGGCGTTGCCTTGAACGAGGTGTTTGTGCCGATTCTGCAAAAGCAGTTTAGCGAGATTGTCGATTTCTATTTGCCGCCCGAAGGTTGCAGCTACCGCATGGCCGTGATTTCGATCAAGAAGGCGTATCCCGGCCATGCCAAACGTCTGATGTTTGGTCTGTGGAGCTATTTGCGCCAGTTCATGTACACCAAGTTCATTGTGGTGGTTGATGATGACGTCAATATGCGCGACTGGAAGGAAGTGGTCTGGGCGATCACCACTCGAATGGATCCGGTGCGCGACACGACTTTGGTGGACAGCACGCCGATTGACTATCTGGACTTCGCCTCCCCGGTCAGGGGCTTGGGAGGAAAGATGGGCTTGGACGCGACCAATAAATGGCCCGGCGAGTCCACACGCGAGTGGGGCGTGCCCATCACCATGTCGGCCCAGGTGCAAAGCCGCGCCGACCTGCTGTTCGGGCAACTGTTCGGAACCTCAGCCTCGGGTTTGTCCGGGGATTGAATACCACTGAGCTAGCGCCTAGAGTTGAGATGCCTGTTCAAGGCACAACCTCTGGCGCAATCATTGCGCGCCAGGAGCCCTTCGGCAAATCGCCTTAGAGCCCCAACGGTGGTGTCAACCACCCGCCCTCCGCCGCCTTCGGGCTCCGGAGGGTTTCTCATTTTCAGGCGCCGCTTTGCTTTGATTCACACACGCTGCGGCGAAATATTGGGGCTGAGTGATTCCTAAAGCGCCTGGCAAGCTGCTAAATACGGTAGATCGCACTCACCCAGGCCAACGGCTGTTTCGAAGTGCTGGTGTCCGCCTGTGGCAGCCCGCCCTTGCCGCGCCAAGCCAGGGCGCAGTCCAGCTCCCAGGCTTTGGATTGCAGCCGAACGCCAAGCCCTGCACCACTCAGCTTGCGGCTGTTCGTTTCGGTTAGCGGCGTTGGCGTCTTGTTGATTTGAACCTTGCCAATATCGGCAAAGGCGTAGGGCATCAAAGCACCCGCGGTATAGCGCAGCTCCATTTGAGTCAGCCAACCCTGGTCACCGGTGGCTTCGCCATTGGGGAAGCTGCGCACACCGCCCGCGCCGCCCAGCGTGATGCGTTCGCTTGAGTCCAAATTCTTGTCGGCCATTTGAACGCTCACTCGGCCGAAAACGCTCAGGCCTGCGGTCAAGTTTTGTATGCGCACGAGGTCAAGATTGATCTTGGTAAAGCGTCCGGCCGTTTGGTTGTCATTGCTGAAAGCCAGGGGCCCGGCCAGTTTGAGATGACCCGGGGTCAGACTGAGACTGCCGAAGTTGATGCCGCCTTGCCCCCAGTTGTCTCGGCGATCAAATTCAAAGGCAAACACGAGGGCATCGCTGGACTTGCTTTCGCTGAGGCCTGCGTTGGAGTCTTGCAGGCGCTTGTGCTGGTAGCTGGCCGAGGCCCTCAAATTGGCATTGTTCGTACGCAGCAAGGGGTAGTTCAGCCCAAGACTACTGACCTTGGCGGTGCCGGTCGCGTCGGCGCTTGCAAACTCCTTGCCCAGCTGATAGTCGGTGTGGGCATAGCTGACTGTGGCGCGCAGGCCCTGGCTACCCAAGGGCGTGTTGTAGGCCAGGCTACCCAGCCAGAGTTTTTCATCACTGAGCAAACTACGCAGGCTGATCTGGTCGCCCAAGCGCATGGGGCTGTTCCAGTCCAGATTGACCTGAAGGCGATTGCGCCCGCTGTAGCGGTTGCCATGATTGTCGAGCCCAACGCTACCCACAAAGGTAGTCGCACGAGTGACTTCGACCTCCAGATCGCCGCTGCCGACCTTGCTGCCTGGCTGCATCAAAGGCATTGCCTGCACCCCCGGCTGATCGCCCAGAATCAAAGTTGCGCGCTCAAGCGGGGCGCTTGTGATGACAGCACCGGGCTGCAGCGAGCTCAAGAATTGTTCAGCCTGGGCTGCCCAAGACGGGTCGGCGCTCCGCGCACGAATCTGCCCGAATTCGCCCTCCAGCACTTGAATTTGCAGGATGCCGCCGCTCAAGTCTTGCGGCGGCAAGTAGGCTCGGGCGAACAGAAAGCCCCGTTGCTGGTAGAGCTCGCCGACGCGGTCGGCCAAGCCGCGCAGGCCGGCCATGTCGAAATGCTTGCCTTGCGCATCTGCGAACAGAGCAATCAACAAGTCGCTGGCTATGGCGGTGTTGCCGTCAATTTGCACCGCACTGATCAGCACTTGCTTGCCGCCTGGCAGCACGATGTCGGCGCTGGGGGACGGCATGGTGAGGCGAGGGGCTTGGCGCTGCGGTTCAGGCAGGCGCCGGAGTTCCTGCGACAGCTGACCGGCATCCGGCAGCGTCTGTGCCTGACCGTTCTGACTGGCTAGGCCTCCCATCAAAACCATGCCGGCTAAGCTGACAAGGCGCACTACCTGTGATTCGTTTGGCGAGGTGATCGGGGACCCAAGGGCGGCGGCGTATGAAGGCTTGAAGTCTTGGTTCATTGTTCTTTCCTACTTTCCTGGCCTGTAGGTGGCGCGCTTGGTAAATCCGGCAATCGGATGCCGCCTGCCAGAACCAGCATGCGCAAGCCGCCCGTCGATCCGATTGAGGCGCCCACATCGCCGCCCGCCGGCGTCGCAGTCGCAGGCTTGGATGTGCCGGCGGCCTCGTTGCTAGAGCTTGCTGCGGGTGGTGCCGACGCATCGACCAAGATAAAGGCGCCGCCACTAAAACTAGGCACAGACATCGACGGAGCAAGCGCCACCACAGCGGTGGCCGAAGGCGTATTGCCGGCAATCACATTGGCGTTGACCGCCGGCGTGATGCTGAGATCTGCGTTGATTGCCGTGATGGCGTAGTTGCTATTGGTCAAGGCCTGGGCATTGATGACATGGCTGCCGATGCTCTCGCCGACAGCGCGCATGAGTGCCCCGCCCAGGGTGTCGCTGCCGACCAGGCTGCCGCTGCCAACTTGCCAGGTCAAGGCAGGGTCGGGGTTGCCGTAGACCTTGTTCTTGGCGTCTGCCACCACGGTGATAGGCCGCGCGCTGATGGTCAAGGCAGCGTTGAGCGGGGTGACCGAATAGTTGCTATTGCTCAAGCCGGAAGCATCGATGGCGTAGCTGCCGACATTGCTGCCCGCCACCCGCGAGAGCGAGCCCGTCAGGGCGTCGTCGCCAACCAAGTTGCCGCTGCTGATTTGCCATGTCAAGGCCGGATCAACATCGCCATACAGCTTGCTCTTCGCGTCAGCACTCACGCTGATGGGTCGCGCATCGATCGTCAAGGCGCCGTTGCGGGCGGTGACGGCATAGTTGCTATTGGCCAAGGCCGACGCATCGATAGCGTAGCTGCCGACATTGCTGCCCACCGCGCGGGTGAGCCCGCCGGTCAGCGTGTCTTCGCCGAGCAGGCTGCCGCCGCTGACTTGCCAGGTCAGGGCCGGGTCGGTATTGCCGTAGACCTTGCTCTTGGAGTCAGCCGTGACCGTGATGGGCCTGGCGCTGACGTTCGCAAGTGCGGTGGCCGCGGTGTTCTGCAGCGCATAGTTGCCGGCGTCCGCGCCGCTCAAAGCAATCTCGGTGACCAGCACCGTTTTGGCGCTGCCGGCGTTGGCATTGGCGAAGTTGGCGGCGCTGTACCCGAGGCTTACCGTGTCATTGGCGATCAGGTCAGCCGAGCCGGCAACTACCGTCGCGAGGGTGTTGGCGTCATAGACCTTGTCGCTTGCCGTGAAAGTGGCGGTCAGTGGTTTTGGCGTGATGCGGGCTGTCACCGTGCCGCCGCTCAAGCTGTAGTTGCTATTGGACAGAACCAAGTTGCTGCTGGCAAAACCCGTGTAACTGCCAACTTGCTTGCTGGCCAGCGTTGCGGTGCCACTCACGCTTGGGCTGGCATCGCCATTGCTCATGCCCGTCAAGGCGAAGGCCGATGTCATGGCGCTGTTGCCGTCATAGACCTTGCTGACGCTCAGATTCAAGGTTCGCGGGCTGATGTTCCAGGTGGTCGCGGCGCCTGCACTCAGCGAATAGGCTGCGTTGCCCAAAGTGACGCCGCTGGCATAGGTCAAGCTGTAAGTTCCCGCGTTGGAGGTGGCGCTGGGTGCTCCTGACCAGACCGCCGTGCCGGTGGCTGCGGCATCTGAGATCAGGTTGCCGCCCGAGTTGGCGTCGAAAAGCGAATAGCTGAAGCTGGGTTGGTCGCCATAGACGCTGTTCGATGGGTTCAGGCGCAAGTAGACGGGGGTGCTGCCACCGCCTGCCGCTTGGCCCACCGCCGCGATGGCGCCGCTGAGCAAGCTGACCGGAGCGCCCGCGTAGTACCAGACAAAGCCAGCCGACTGGCCGCTGGACAAATCGACCAGCCGCTTGTACATGGCGTACGAGCCGTCGACGCGGGTACTGTTGATCAGCGAGGTTCTGGGGTCTTTATTGCTTGAGTTGGAGAACTGGCAGCAACCGGCATGCGCCATGTCCACCCCGTCCGAGGTGGAGTAAAACAGGACAGCGCCGCCGGTCGTGCCGTCGTTGTTCTCGGAGACCTTCAAGGCGTTGGAGGCGGTGTTTTGCGTGGGCAGGGCAACGAAAGCACTGCTGACAATATTGCCCTTGGATTTGTAGCTGGAGTCTCCTTGGCCCACATAGTCATCGCGCGTGCCGACCCATAAGCGCAAATTACTGAGCGCGCCACCGCCGAGGTTGGTCAGCTGGGTGTCGGTTTTGATATAGCGGTTGCCCGCCAGCAGCTCGTAGCTGTTTTCAACGCGGATCAGCTGTCCTGCGCCCATATTCAAGCTGGCGCTGCTGGTGATGGTGCCGAGCCCTTCACGGAAGCCGGCAATATTGATGGACTTGTCGCTCAGCGCGGTATTGAAGCTGTCCTGTGTGGTCTTGACGGTGCCGCTGTAATTCCAGCTATTGCTGCCGTCCCCGCCCACACCCACGCCGATGTCCAGCGGGTAGTTGCTGAAGGTCATCTGATACCAGCCGTTGCGGCCGGGTGTGACGTTGTCGAAGTAGAAGGGCTGACGCAACTGCCCGCTGGTGTCGATCGAATTTTCGGTGCCGTTGCCAAAGCGCAGCAGGCCGTTGTCCAACACCAGGTTCTTGGTCGCGCCGCCGCTGCCCCTTTTCCAGGTGAAGGCCGCCCCGGTTGGAATCAGGACCTTGACGCCGGTTGCCACGGTGTACCCGGCACCGGCCCCGTTGCTGGTGGCCTGGCCATAGATGAATGCCAGGCTTGCGCTACCGCTCGCGTTCAGGTCGGCGTTGACGTTGATATTGCGCTCAGCCGTCAAGCTCAGTTTGTTGGCTGACCAGGTCACTGCTTCATTGACGTGAATATCACCGTTGCCGCCGGCATTGCCTTGGGTCGCGGTCGTGATCACCACATTGCCGCTGTTCAGATCGCTGCCGAGCTGGGTGCCGGTGATATTGCCGCCGCTGGCCGCGATGATGAAGTCATTGGGGTCGATCAACCAGGTGCCCGCCGGTCCATTGGTAGACAGGGTGCTGACCGTGCGACCTTGCTTGAAATCCACGCGAGCGGCGCTGGTTTCGATGAAGCCTCCGGCGCCGCCCTGAGGCGCTCCGGCGTCCAAGCGGCCCCCCACGAGTACGCGCGACTGCTCGCCTTCACCCAGCAAGAAAATCTTGCCGGACTCGCCCTCACTCAGCGTGCGCGCTTCGGTGACGCCGGTGTGATTGATGACGGTCTGGCTCAGACGGTTTGCGGCCTTGGCGGTGAGGTAGACCAGCCCACCGTCGGCTCGAATCGCGCCACCTTGCTCGATCATGGCGTCCATTGCCGCCTGTTCGATCTTCAACTTGACCGGACCGCCCATATCCAGCGTCAGTTTCGATCCTGCCCCCATCAGCACCTGACCTTTGGGCGCGAAAATGCTGCCGCTGTTGGCAATCTTGGCGGCAATCAGCGCTACTGTGCCGCCGGAGGCCGCCTGAATTTGTCCCTGATTGATGACGGCATTGCTGCTCTCGCCTGCGAAGCGATAGCGGCCGGCGAGGAAGTCACTGTTGTCCAATTTCAAGGTGCTGGCGACGAGGGCGCCGACATTGACCTGAGCCGTTGGGCTGAACAGCACGCCATTGGGGTTGAGCAAAAAGACCTGCCCGTTGGCATTCAAGGCCCCTTGGATACGCGAGACCTCGTTGCCGACGACCCGGTTGAGGGCCACCGACGTGGACGAGGGCTGAACGAAGTTGACCGTGTGACCCGTGCCGATACTGAAGCTGCGCCAGTCGGTCGCCAACAGGGCGCTGCCTTGTTGCACCGTCAACACATTGCCTTGCGTGCGAATCTGCGCCTGGCCTGCCACCACCTGAGCGCCGCTGGGCAAATTGGCCTGGCCCTGCAGCTGGGCGGTGGCCAAATTGGCGCCAAAACAAGCGCTGAGGCAAACAATCAATTGGCGCTTCTTGAGCGTTGAGCGGCCAGTGCCACCATGACCAGCACATGCAGCAGGGTTGACGTGTGTGAGCGTCGGCCTGCAAGCCGGAACCCAAACAGAAATTGAAAGAGGGCTCATAAGGGGACTCCGATGGGGGGGCAGGGGCTGGCTTGAACGGCGCCAATAGCCGAGATGGCTTGACCGTTTGCTTGAGGCAAGCTATCGGCAGAAAGTGCATCCGGTTGAGTATTGATGCACGGGTTCTTGAAGCCCTTCGCAATAAGCGCCGGTGGAAGGCTTCATTTCGGACTTGACCGAACGATGCGTTAACCTCATGGGCATGAACGACATCACATTTTTTTGGCACGACTACGAAACCTTCGGCCGTATCCCTCGGCGTGACCGACCGGCGCAGTTTGCGGGCCTGCGTACCGACGCTGATCTGAATGAAATTGGTGAGCCCTTGATGCTCTATTGCCAGCCGGCGCCGGACTTCTTGCCCGATCCCGAGGCCTGCTTGTTGACCGGCATCCTGCCGCAGACTTGTCTCGAAAAAGGTGTGCTGGAGCATCAGTTTGCCGATGCGATTGAAGCCGCCTTGGCCGCACCGGGCACCGTCGGTGTCGGCTACAACTCGATCCGCTTTGATGATGAAGTGACGCGCCATTTGTTTTGGCGCAATTTGATCGACCCCTATGCCCGTGAATGGCAAAACGAATGCGGGCGCTGGGACATCCTGGATGTTGTGCGCTGCGCTTACGCGCTGCGGCCGGACGGCATCGAATGGCCAAAGCATGAAGATGGCCGCCCCTCGTTCAAGCTCGAGCATCTGAGTGCCGCCAACGGGCTGGCCCACGCCGCCGCACATGACGCGCTCAGCGATGTGCGCGCCACCATTGCTTTGGCCAGGCTGCTGAAGACGGCCCAGCCCAAGCTGTTCGAGTTCTGCCTGCGGCTGCGCAAAAAAGACGCCGTCTGGGCCGAAATCGGCGTGGGGCGGCCGTTTCTGCATATCTCCGGCATGTACGGCCCCGAGCGGGGCTGCATCGCCTTGGTGTGGCCGCTGGCACCGCATCCGAGCAATAAGAACGAGTTGATCGTTTGGGATCTGGCCAGTGATCCGACCGAACTGCTGACCTTGAATGCAGCCGATATTCGCGCCCGCCTATTCGTCAAGCAAGAAGACTTGCCCGAGGGTCAGTTGCGTCTGCCCATCAAGACCATTCACGTCAACAAGTCGCCGATTGTCATTGCCAACTTGAAGACCTTGTCGCCGTCGATGGCCGAGCAATGGGGCTTGGATTTGGCGCAGGGCTTGGCCCATGCGCAGCTGCTGATGGACAAAAAGGGTCGCGCCTTGGATGGGCTTTGGGGCGAGGTGTTCAAACGTGACAATGCCGGCGTGGCGCCCGATGTGGATGAGGACCTCTACGGGGGTTTCATAGGCCCGCAAGATCGGCGGGCGCTCGACCGCCTGCGCTCGTTGACGCCGGCCCAGCTGAGCCAGGCGGCCGACGAAGGTAAGCTGAACTTTGCCGACCCGCGCCTGGATGAATTGGTGTTCAGATTCAGGGCGCGAAACTGGCCGAACAGTCTGAGTCCGGCCGAGCAGCAACGCTGGACCGCGCATTGCGTTGCGCGTTTGCACGAGGGGGAGGGCGGTGCGCAGACCTTGGCGGCGCATTTCGAGCAAATCGATCTACTCAGCGAGGCGGCCGACGAGCGCGGCCAGGAAATTCTCGGTGCCTTGTATGACTATGCTGAGCAAATTGCGCCGGCGGTTTGAGGGCTTGCCTGGACTCTGCCTCGCCTAGCGGTGGTTTGTTTGCACGACGTTTGTTGGCGGCGATTCTTGCGCGGGCGCCGCAGGTCCGGCGAGGAGATTGAGCAGTCCAATCGTGGTGCCGATCGCGACACCGATCAGCGCACCGGTTGACAGCGCTTTGATCATCAAACGGCTGAACGGCGGCGTGCGGCGGAATTTTCGGTGGTGATAGTCGTGTGGGTTCATAGCTTTCAGGGTGCAGGGCCGTCTCAGTGAACCGGGTATGGGCTGACTGTGCGGTCACCTCCCTATCTTCGCCAGAGTAGATTCCCCACGGTCAGATCAAAAAGGCCTTGATTCGGTGGCTTGATCGGGTTTTCTGCGTGGCCTAAATGCCTTACACCTGCGATAGTCAAGATTCGGTGAAGCACCGACAAAGGAGATGCAATGCATGAAGCAACAAAGCCGGGAGATGTGGCGGACGCTGCACCGGATCTGGTCGCGGCGCGGATGCGGGCCTTGATGGTCCGCGCGCCGATGGCGGTGGGGTTCGTCAAGGACGGCGTCTTCGTCTTGGTCAGTGAACATTTCAATCACCTGTTCGGTCACGGCGACGACACCGATTTGATCGGCCAGGCAACCCGGACGGTTCATGTGTCGGAGGCCGCGCTGGCTTCGGTGCAGGACCGCATGGCGGCCGCCTTCGTCAGTGGCCGGCCGCTGGACGATGAGTTTGAATATGTGCGCCGCGATGGCAGCCGCTTTTGGGGCCGCCTGCAGGCCACGCCTGTGCATTGGGATGCGCCGACCGGCGAGTCGCTGTGGCTGCTGGACGACGTGACGGTGGCGCGCCAAATGCGCATGCAACCGACCTGGACGGCCAAGCATGACGCGCTGACCGAGTTGGCAAACCGCCGGGAATTCGAGCGGCGCCTGGCCGAGCATGTCGGCAGCCGTCGACATGAACCGGTGTCGGTGCTGTGGGTAGATGTCGATCATTTCTCGGAGGTCATTGCCGGCATGGGCGTCGAGGTCGGGGATCATTTTCTCTACGGCCTGGGCCAACTGCTGATCACCAAGGTGCGGGCGTCTGATTTGGTGGCTAGACTTGAGAATGACTGCTTCGCCGTCTTGCTGCCGAATTGCGATCAGCATTACGCCGAAATCGTGGCCGAGAAGATGCGCTCCGGTATCGCGGGCTTCCGCCTGCGCTGGGGTTTGCATCGCACGAGGGTCAAGGCCTGCGTGGGCGTGGTGCAGTTGCAATCGACGCTGGAGAGCGTCGACGCGGTGATCGGCGCGGCCGTACTCGCCTGTGCCGAGGCCAAGGCGGCCGGTGGCGACAGCGTGCGTGTCTTCATTTCGGCCGGCGGGTTTGAGGAACTGGCCGGCTAGGCTTGCAAGACTCGCTTAGCTGATCAGCCCACCCCGCCCGGGTGGGCTTTTTTTCGCCGATTTGCCGGCTCTCGGGCTTGGTGTGAAGAAATGACGAGAAATATCCCTTCTTTTCTAAAGTTCCGGCGCGGGCTGCCGATGACTCAAACAGAATCCAGGCATTCGCCCAGCAGTACGGAGTTTCGCCATGTCCATCGGTCTGTCTACCGCCTTGTCCGGCATCTCCGTGGCCAATGAGCGCCTGCGCGCGTCTGCCCACAATATTGCCAACACCCAGAGCACTGACTTCCGCCGCCAGCAGGTTGAGGCGCAGACGCTGGAATCCGGCGGCGTCAAGGGTCAGCTGCGCCAAGTCAACTCGGTCGGTCACGCGCTGGAGGCCGATTTGACGACCCAAAAGTCGGCCACCTATGCGTTTGTGGCCAATTTGCGTGTGCTGCAAACCCAGTTGGATGCCTCCGGCACCTTGCTCGATATTCACGCTTGAGCACAGCAGCTCAGGCAGCGATCAGCTCAAGGGCAAACTCAACTCGACCGTCGTGCCCTGGCCGACCTGGCTGTGGACCGAAATACTGCCGCGCAGCATTTCCTCCACCAGCATGCGCACGACGCTCAAACCCAGCCCGGCACCCGAGCGACCCAGCTGGCCGCTGAAGAAAGGGTCGAAAACACGCGGCAGCGCCTCGGCCGAGATGCCGCAGCCATTGTCGGCAAGCGTCAGGTCAAAGGAGTCGGCCCTGGGCTGAAGCCGTAGACTGAGTTTCGGGCGGCTGGCCTGCTTCAGACCGTGATCGACGGCGTTGTCCAGCAACTCGCGCAGCACATCGCTGAGCGCATGCATGGCACCGTGCATAGTCAGTTGCGCAGGCAGATCCATTTCGCACGCAATGCCGGCCGCAGTCAATTTGTGCTGCATTTGCGCCAAGGTGTCGCGCAGTAGATGGCACACATCAAAATCTTGCGCAGCTTCCCGGGCGCTGTCGCTGGAGAGTGCTTTCAGGCGCTGAATCAGCAGCGTGGCGCTTTCCAGCGACCTGTCCACCAGGGACGAGCATTGCTGCAGGGAACTGGCGGTTTCGCTCAGGGCTTGGCGGCGCACTTGGCCCTCACTGAGCCAATGCTCCAGTTCGACGGCGCGGTCGTGGATCACCGAGGCACCCATGCGCGCATTGCCCAGCGGTGTATTGAGCTCATGCGCCATGCCCACCACCACCCGGCCCAGCGCCAATTGCTTTTCTTGCCGCATCAGGGTGCGCAAGGCCTGCTCCAGCTCCTGCGTTCTGGCGCTGACACGCGCCTCCAGTTCTTCATTGGCTTGCAGCAATGCGCTTTCTGCGGCCCGCCGGATGCTGGCTTCGGTTTGTAGCCGGGCCAAGGTCTGGCTCAATTCGCTATTGCGCGCTGCCAGAGACAGCTCGAGCTGGTTGCCATGGCGGGTCAGATGCTCGTTCTCCAGGCGCGCATGCTGGAGCTGGGTGACGTCTTGCACCGCGGTCGACAAGGTGGCCGAGGTGGCGCGCATGCGTTGGCGGTAAACATCCAGCAAGCTATGGCTGGCGAGCACGGCCGCGGCGGCGTCATTGGCCGCCAGGCCGTGCCTGGCGATCGCTCTGAGCGCGTACTCGCGCACAAACTTGGTCGCCTCGGCTTGGTCTCTGAGTTCGATCTCATAGGCCTGCAGCCGCTGCCAGGCCGCTGAGGTCCGCTGTTCTCGCCACTCGATCAACAAGCGCGACAGTTCTATCCCCAAGCCAGCGCCGATAAACTGAAGACGTAATTCCTGCACGGCAGGGTCATTCAGCGCATCCAGATGCAATCGTGCCTGAGCGGTATCGCCGACCAGGCTTTCGACAAAGGACAAATTGAGGTGGCTGACCAGGCTGCAGGCCGCTAGGCCCGCTGCTTGGGCGACGCCCAATGCGTCCAGGTGCAGCGCCTTGCAGCGCAGCCACAGCGGCGCTTGCGGTGGTGCCATTTGTTCGTCGGCCAGCACAAAGCAGGCAGTGGCGGCGCCCGTCAGCAGGCGGTGGACGTACAGCGGCGCCATGCGCTGACGCTGAAGCAGGACCTGGTCGACATGCGACAACAGGTCTTCATGCATCTCCGCCAGGGCCATGACCATCGCCCGGGTGGCTTGAATGCTGTCCAGCAACTCTGGCTCGCCCGCAATTTCGGTCAATTCATGGGCGCGGCTGAGCTGCGACAGCGCTCCGTGGTGCATGCGCATACGCGCTTGCACCAAGGCCAAGACATGCAACGCCGCCGCCTCTATCAGCGGCTCTTGGTCCGGCTGAGCGGCCTGCCTCGCCAGCTCCAGCGCCTGATTCAACTGCCCGCTGTCCGTCGCTTGCGGGCCTGATCGCAGCTGCGCGAGCAGGCGCAAAACTTGTGCGAACAAGATGTTGGCCGGGTCAATCTCGGCTACTTCGGCGAGGGCGGCAAATTCGGCCAAACCGGCATTGGCGGCCGGCAGTTCAAGACGGGTCAGATGCAGCTGCACGGCCAGCAATGCCGCACGGTGCCGGCGGTTGGCCGCCAGCGATTCTTGCTTTTCAAGCGCCATTTTGTTTGCCTCTCGCGGACAAGGCCCTTCGACGCCGCATTGTTGCGGATTTTTCGGCTGGGCCGTGGCGCTCCGGCGATCAAAGCCCCCGTTTCAGGGGGTGAGTTCAAACAAGGCGGATCCGTCGCTGCGGGTGTCGACCAGCTTGACCTGGGGCAGGGACGGCAAATGCGCAACGCCGCCCGCGCCGGCAACGAAACGCAGCTTGACCCCGGGCACCGGACGGATGCGCCAGTTGCCGTCGGCAGCCGGGCTGAAGTGCCCCGCTTGGCTCAAGAACTGACCCAGTGCCTGGCGGGTCTCATCCGGCGCGTCGACCACAATCTTGCTGCCGTTCAGGCCGGGGAAGTTGCCGCCGCCATTGGCGCGGTAGCTGTTGGTGACGACCAGGAATTGCGCCGTCTCGTCCAGCGCCTTGCCCTGGTACTGCAAATTGACGATGCGCTGTTCATTCGACGCGCTGCGCCGACCGTCGGCGTCGTAGCGGGCGGCACGGGTGACATCAATTTCGTAGGTAACGCCCTTGATCACATCGAAGTTGTAGGAGCGGAAGTCGGGGTTCAGCAAGTCTTGCTCGGCCGAGCCTTGCGGGTCGATACGGCGGAACTGGCCCGCCGACATTTCCAGCCATTCGCGCAACTCGGCACCGCTGAGCTTGAGCGCCTTGATGGTGTTGGGGTAGACGTACAGATCGGCCACATGCTTGGCCAAGATGGGGCCGGCCGGGATGTCGGTGTAATTGCCCCAGCCTTGGCGCCCGCCCGACTTGAACGGTGCTGCGGCCGACAGCAGCGGCAGGCGCTCCAGCTCGGTACCTTGCACAGCACGGCGTACATAGGCCAGCTGTGCCTGCGCCACCAGCTGCACCGAGGGGTCATCCTGCACCTGTGCGAAATAGCTGTGAATAGCGGCCGAGCTGCTGGCGACCTGGGAGCGCATGGCCTTGAGCGTGTCGGCATGCTCGGCCCTGATCACATGGGCAACCATTGGGTCGGCCGCCACCAGGGCCAGTTGCTTGTCGCGCTGAAAGATGGGGCGCAGCTCGGAGCGGCTGTTGCTGACCTGCCAGCGGCCTTGGGCGTCCTTGCGCAGGCTCAGGTCGATCAGGCCCAGATGGTCGCCCCAGCGACCCGGCATCACCGCAGGCACGCCGTGAATGCGGCCTCGCTGCAGATCAACACCGGGGTAGTCGGCGAACTGCGGCCCCGGGAACTCGCTGTGGGCATGGCCCAAAAGCAGGGCGTCCAGGCCGGGCAGCCGCGCCAGCTCGGCGGCCTTGTTCTCGGCCAGATGGGGCTGCGCAGACTTCTCCAGGCCGGTGTGGGCGATCGCCACAATCAGATCCGCGCCCTTGGCACGCAGCTGCGGAATCAGCTCGCGCGCCACCTCCACCATATCGCGCACGCTGAGCTGGCCGGCTAGATGGGGCGCGTCCCACTGCATGATCTGCGGCGGCGTCAGGCCGATCACACCGATTTTCAAGCGCT
>JADMJQ010000058.1:26993-28293 GCA_018780415.1 Roseateles sp.
GGCCGGTCTCGTCCTTGAAGCTGCGCTCCAGCAGCACATAGGGCGTGAACGCATGACGCTCGGCCTGACCCTTGACTGAGGGCAACATCACATTGGCATTCACATAGGGGAAGTTTGCCCCGGCGATGGCCCGGCGCAAAAACGGCAGACCATAGTTGAACTCGTGATTGCCCAGATTGGCTGCGTCCACGCGCAGCAAATTCAAGACCTTGTAGGCCGGGTGGGTCGCAGCGTTGGCGCTGGCGGGGCCGCGCGCCATCACGTCGCCGAGCGGATTGCCCTGAAGCAGATCGCCGTTATCGAACAGCAGATTGTTGGGCGCCTCGTCGCGGGCGGCATTGATCAGGCTGATGGTTTTGGCCAGGCCATATTCGTCGGTGCTGCGGTCCTGGTAATAGTCATAGTTCAGCAAATTCATGTGCAAATCGCTGGTCTGCATGATGCGCAGCTTCAGCTCGGCCGCCTGGGCGCCCAGGCTGCTGAGTAAGACAAGAACGAAGAGAAGGGGTCGCAACATGGCAAGAAATTGGGTGATGGAGTCCCTAGGGTAACTTCTAGATGCGAATTCGGCCTTTCGCTGCAAAACAGGGGCGGCGATCCGCTACGCTAGCGCCAAGCCACCGGTGACCCCGGTAGCTGACCCGTGAGAGCGGTACAGCAACACCGCTGAGCCTGCCCGTCACGGATTTCCTTTGCAGCTTGGGCGCGAGATCCGCGCAGGAGTGAGACAGCGATGACAACCGATGCGCCCATCGACGGCGAGCGCCTGCGCTTGCATGTGCCGGAGCCGACCGGACGGCCCGGCTGCCACACCGACTTTTCATATCTCCACCTCTCGCCGGCCGGCGCGGTGCGCAAGCCGGCGGTTGATGTCGCCGCCGTCGATACCGCCGATCTGGCCTACAGCCTGATTCGGGTGTTGGATGAGTCCGGCGCCGCCCTTGGCCCCTGGGCGCCCGAGCTCAGCCCGGAGCAATTGCGCCAAGGTCTGCGCAGCATGCTCAAGACCCGCGTCTTTGATGGCCGCATGCTGATCGCGCAGCGTCAGAAAAAGCTGTCGTTCTATATGCAAAGCCTGGGCGAAGAGGCCATAGGCAGTGCGCACGCGATGGCGCTTGCCGACGGCGATATGTGCTTCCCGACCTACCGCCAGCAAAGCCTCTTGATGGCGCGCGCCGATGTGCCCTTGGTCGAGATGATTTGCCAGCTGCTGTCGAACGAGCGCGACCCGCTCAAGGGCCGGCAACTGCCGGTGATGTACTCGATCAAGCGGGCAGGCTTCTTCAGCATCAGCGGCAAT
>JADMJQ010000318.1 GCA_018780415.1 Roseateles sp.
GTCGTGGATCTCGTTGTTGGCGAACAGCCGGTCGCGCTCGACCTCCCAGGTGTTCAGCACCTTGCCGCGCAGCGGCAGGATGGCCTGAGTCTCCTTGTTGCGGCCCATCTTGGCGCTGCCGCCAGCCGAGTCGCCCTCGACCAGAAAAATCTCGTTGTGAAGCAAGTCGCGGCTCTCGCAGTCGGTCAGCTTGCCGGGCAAAACAGCAACACCCGAACCTTTGCGCTTCTCCACCTTCTGCGAGGCGCGCTGACGCGTTTGCGCCTGCTTGATGACCAACTCGGCCAGCTTTTTGCCGAACTCCACATGCTGGTTCAGCCAAAGCTCCAGGCCAGGCTTGACATAGGTGGAAACTAGGCGCAGCGCGTCGCGGCTGTTCAAACGCTCCTTGGTCTGGCCCTGGAACTGAGGGTCCAAGACTTTGGCCGACAAGACGAAGGACGCACGCGAGAACACATCGTCGGGCATCAGCTTGACGCCCTTGGGCAGGAGGCTATGCAGCTCGATAAAGCCCTTGATGGCGCCGAACAGGCCGTCCTTCAAACCGGATTCATGGGTGCCGCCGGCGACGGTCGGGATCAGGTTGACATAGCTCTCGCGCATCGCCGCGCCCTCTTCGGTGAAGGCCACGCACCAGGCTGCCCCCTCCCCTTCGGCGAAGTTCTCGGTCTCGGCCCGGCCGGCGTATTGCTCGCCCTCGTAGAGCGGAATCAGCGGCTCGGCGTTCAGCGTCTGCATCAAATAATCGCGCAGGCCGCCGGCATAGGACCAGGTCTGCACATCACCGGTCTTCTCGTTCGTCAGCGTGACGATGACGCCCGGCATCAGCACTGCCTTGCTGCGCAAGAGGTGGATCAGCTCGTTCTTGGGCAGCTCGGCGCTCTCGAAGTACTTGGCATCGGGCCAGACCCGCACCATCGTGCCCTGCTTGCGCTCGCCGCGTTCGGCCTTGCGGGCGGCCACCGGCTCGACCACATCGCCGTTCTCGAACGCCAGCGTCGCCACTTCGCCGCCACGCCAGACCGTCACCTCCAGGCGTTTGGCCAAGGCATTGGTGACGCTGACGCCGACGCCGTGCAAGCCGCCCGAGAAGCTGTAGGCGCCGCCCGAGCCCTTGTCGAACTTGCCGCCGGCGTGCAGACGGGTGAAGACGATCTCGACCACAGGCACGCCTTCTTCCGGGTGCAGACCGAAGGGGATGCCGCGGCCATCGTCGGCGATCGAGACCGAGCCATCGCTGTGCTGGATCAGGTCGATCCGCTTGCCGAAACCGGCCAGCGCCTCGTCGGCCGCGTTGTCGATGACCTCCTGGATCGTGTGCAGCGGGTTCTCGGTGCGGGTGTACATGCCGGGCCGCTGTTTGACCGGCTCCAGGCCCTTGAGCACGCGGATCGAGCCCTCGCCATAGGCGCCGACGGCCGAGGAATTGCTGGGAGAAGTGGTAGTTTTGCTGGTCGCCATGGGCGGGATTCTAGGCGGCAGACATCTGGTGCAAGCTTGGAGGGCGGCTAGCATGACGGCCCTATGCGCCTCAAATCTACTATTTTTTGCCTGCTCGCCGGCTTTGCCCTGACGGCTCTCGCCGAGCCCGAAGCCCCTGCGTTCAAGGCCGGGCCGCCCCTGAGCATGGAACTAAAAAACGCCCAGTGGTTTGACGGCAAGGGCTTTGCCAAACGAGGCACGCTCTACGTGAAAGATGGCAAGTTCAGCGCCCAGAAGATCAAGAAGCCGCAGCGCAGCCTGGACCTGGCCGGTCAATTTTTGATCCCACCGCTGGCCGAGGCGCATAACCACAATCTGCAAAACGCCTGGGGCTACGGCCGCTATGCGAACAGCTATCTGCGTGACGGCGTGTTCTATGCCGCCATGCATTGCGGCGAGCCCAAGGGCGCGAGCGCGGCGCGCGGGCTGGCGAATCAGCCGGCCGCGCCGGATATCTTGTTCGTCACCGCCTGCATCACCTCGTCGGACGGTCAGCCGCTGGCGCAGTTGCTGGGTGACGAAACCGGCGGCGCCAAACTGAAGCTCGACGACGTGGCCGACAAACTCGTGCTGATCATGGACAACCCTGAGCAGGTGGCGCAGAAATGGCCGCTGGTGGCCCCGCGCAAGACCGATCTGCTCAAGCTGATGCTGAGCCGCTCCGACAGCCCCGAGCTGCGCGCCGACCCCAAGCAGCAGGGCCGGCTGGGCCTCAAGCCCGATGTGCCGCCGGCCATTGTCAAGCGCGCCCACAAGGATGGGTTGCGGGTAATTGCCCATGTGGACACCGCGGCCGACTTCGCGCTGGCCCTGCAATCAGGGGTCGACTGGATTGACCATCTGCCTGGCTATTTTTTCCATGATGGCCTGGGCGCCGAGGCCTACCGCATCAGCGCCGAGCAGGCCGGCGAGGCGGCCAAGCAGCGGGTGGCCGTGGTCACAGCCACCGCCGCCGCGACGCTGTTCCGCGCACCGCCCGAGACACAGGCCGCTATTCGCCGCCTGCAGATCGACAATCTGCAGACGCTCAAGACCGCCGGCGTCAAGCTGCTGCTGGGCTCCGATGTCTTCAGCGGCAATGCCCTGACCGAGCTGCGCCATCTGGACGGCCTGGGCGTGCTGGACCGACCGGCACTGCTGCGGATGGCCACCATCAGCACGCCGCAAACGCTCTACCCGAAGCGCCGACTGGGCTGCTTCGAGCCCGGCTGCGAGGCCAGCTTCTTGCTGCTGGCGAGCAATCCACTGAATGACCTGGACGCGCTGAGCCGGATTCAGTTGCGGGTCAAGCAAGGCCGAGTCCTGACCCTGCAATCTCCGTGACAGACAAGCCAAAGCAAATCTGGCTACATTGCGAGCGATGAATACAAACACCTCCGCCGCCGGACCGGCCCGCCTGTCGATGAAGCAGGTGCTGCTGTGCGGCGCCCTGATCGTCACCATGTCCATGGGCATACGCCACGGCTTCGGCCTGTTTTTGCAGCCGATCACGATGGACCGGGGCTGGACGCGCGAGACCTTCGCCTTCGCCCTGGCGATTCAGAACATTGCCTGGGGCATCGCCGGCCCCTTCACCGGCATGCTGGCCGACCGCTTCGGGCCCTTCCGCGTGCTGATGGTCGGCGGCCTGCTGTACGCGGTCGGCCTGGTGCTGATGGCCTTGTCGACCTCTGGCCTGGCCTTCACCGGCAGCGCCGGCCTGCTGATAGGCATCGCGCAGTCGGGCACCACCTATGCGGTGATTTACGGCGTGATTGGCCGCAATGTGGACCCCGCCAAGCGCAGCTGGGCGATGGGCGTGGCGGCGGCGGCCGGCTCCTTCGGGCAGTTCCTGATGGTGCCGGTGTCGAACTGGCTGATCAGTTCAAACGGCTGGCAGGACGCGCTGTTCATCCTCGCCTGCATGTCTTTGATCATCATCCCGCTGGCCTTCGGTTTGCGCGAACCGAAATCGGCTGCCGTGGCCGTACACAGCCATTCGCAAAGCATTGGCCAGGCGCTGCGCGAGGCCTTCGGCTACCGCAGCTTTCAGCTCTTGATGGCCGGCTATTTCGTCTGCGGCTTCCAGGTCGTCTTCATTGGCGTGCACATGCCCAGTTACCTGAAGGACAACGGCCTGAGCCCGCAGGTCGCCACTTATGCCTTGGCCCTGATTGGCCTGTTCAATGTTTTCGGCACCTATGCGGCCGGCTCGCTGGGCCAGCGTTTTCCCAAGCGCTACATCCTGGCCAGCATCTACGCGCTGCGCTCGGTCGCCATCGTCGCCTTCCTGACCGCGCCGCTGACCCCTAGCTCGGTCTATCTGTTCTCGGCCGTGATGGGGGTCTTGTGGTTGTCGACGATTCCACCGACCAATGCGGTGCTGGCGCAGATGTTCGGTATCCAGCATATGTCGATGCTGAGCGGCTTTGTTTTCTTGAGCCATCAGATCGGCAGCTTCCTGGGTGTCTGGCTGGGCGGACGCCTGTACGACCAGACCGGCAGTTATGACGTAGTCTGGTGGTTGGCCGTAGCCCTTGGCGTGATGGCCGCCTTGGTCAATCTGCCTGTGCGCGAGGAGGCGATCGTCAGGTCCACTGCGAGGCCGGTCGCGGCATGAGCGGGCCGACGCGCTGGGGCCTCAGACTGGCCGCCGGACTGCTGCTGGCAGCGGTGTTCCTCAGCTATTTCCAAGCGGACCTGATGGTCCAACTGTCCGAACGAATATGGGCCTGTTTCTGATGCCTTCCACTTCTTCTTCCGCTTCAAAATGGCTGCGACGCTGGCCGCAGGCGATGGTCGCCGGTGGCACCGCCCTCGATCTGGCCTGCGGCAGCGGCCGCCATGTGCGGCATCTGGCCGGCTTAGGCATGCGGGTCACCGGCGTCGACATCGACGCCGCCGCCACCGCCGGTTTAGAGAGCCATGCCGAAATCATCACCGCCGATATCGAGTCCGGCCCCTGGCCGCTGGCCGGCCGGCAGTTCGATTTGGTGCTGGTCACCAACTACCTCTGGCGCCCGCTGATCCCCTTGATCACGGCCGCGGTGGCACCCGGCGGATGGTTGATTTACGAGACCTTTGCCCAAGGCCAGCAAAGCATCGGCCGGCCGGCGCGGCCGGAGTTCTTGTTGCAGCCGGGTGAGCTGCTGGACGCCTGCAAAGGCCTCAGCGTGGTCGCCTTTGAGGACGGTTTCGAGGTGATGGCCGTCAACCCGCGCTTTGTGCAGCGCGTTGCTGCCGTGCGCGATCTGCATGACGGGGTTTTTCAGCGTTACGCGCTGGACCAGCCCTTGGCCGCCGACAGCGCTGAGTAGAATCGCAGGAAAAATAGGAATCGCAATGAACGGATTAGTGGGCAGCATCGTGGCACTGGTGACACCGATGCAGGAAGACGGCAGCGTTGATTACGCCGCGCTGCGCAATTTGATCGACTGGCATATCGCTGAAGGCACCAGCTGCGTCTGCGTGGTCGGCACCACCGGCGAGTCGCCGACCGTCGATGTGGAAGAGCATTGCGAGGTGATCCGCGTCGCAGTCGAGCATGCGGCAGGCCGCTTGCCCATCATGGCCGGCACCGGCGCCAACTCGACCGCCGAGGCGATCAATCTGAGCCGCTTCGCCAAAAAGGTCGGTGCCGACTGCACGCTGTCGGTCGTGCCCTATTACAACAAGCCCACACAAGAAGGCATCTACCAGCATTACAAGGCGATCGCCGAGGCCGTGGACATCCCGATGATGCTCTACAACGTGCCCGGCCGCACCGTTGCCGATATGCAGCCAGAGACCACGCTGCGCTGCGCCAGCCTGCCCGGCGTGTTCGGCGTCAAGGAGGCCAGCGGCAATATTGAGCGCGCGGCCCAGTTGATCAAGCATGCGCCGAGGGGTTTTTCGATTTACTCGGGCGACGACGGCACGGCGATTGCGCTGATGCTGCTGGGCGGCCACGGCAATGTCAGCGTGACGGCCAACGTCGCACCGCGCCTGATGAGCGAGCTCTGCCGCGCGGCCCTGGCCGGCGATGCGGCCACCGCCACCCGGATCCATTTCCAGTTGCTGAACCTGCACAAGCAGCTGTTCTGCGAGCCCAGCCCGGCACCGACCAAATGGGCCTTGTCCAAATTGGGCCGCTGCCAGAACGCGCTGCGCCTGCCCATCACCCCGTTGACGGCGGCCGGCCAGGCCAGCGTTGAGCAGGCGATGCAAGAGGCAGGTTTGCTCTAATCAGCGGCGCCGCCGCAGTCTGCTCTAATCCCCCCACCAGTTTTTTTGAAATGCGGGCAGCGCAAAGGCCGCCCGCAGCCGACCTGATTCCCTCGGAGATGTCTAGCGTGACTCGTTCCTCATTTGTTAGCTCCACGGCCACCCCGGTGCGCCTGGCTTGCCGCTTGGCTGTGCTCTCTATGCTGGGCTCCTTGGCGGCCTGCAGCACGCTCGACAACACCTTCTCGACCGAGAAGGTCGACTACCGCAGCGGCGCCCGCCAGACCACCGGCCTGGACATTCCTCCCGACTTGAAACAGCTGGCCCGTGACAGCCGCAACCAGCCGCAGGGCGAAAGCGTCAGCGCAGCGACCTTCCAGCAAAAGAACAAGGAGCAAAAAGCCGGCGCATCCAGCCTGCCCAGCAATTTGATCGCTCTCAATGCGGTGGCCGATATGCGGGTCGAGCGCAGTGGCGCCCAACGCTGGTTGGTCACCTCGCTGACGCCCGAGCAGTTGTGGCCACAGGTGCGTGAGTTTTGGCAAGAACGCGGCTTCGAAGTCCTCAAGGATTCGGCCGAAGTTGGCGTGATGGAAACCAACTGGAACGAGAACCGCGCCAAATTGCCGCAAGACATCATTCGCTCGACGATTGGCAAGGTCTTTGACAGCTTTTACTCGACCGGTGAAAAGGACATGTTCCGCACCCGTCTGGAACGCAGCGCCAATGGCGTCGGCACCGAGGTCTTCATCAGCCACCGCGGCATGCAAGAGGTGTACACCGGCAGCCAGAACGACAACACAGCCTGGCAGCCACGCCCAAGTGATCCGCAACTGGAAGCCGAGATGCTGTCGCGCTTGATGCTCAAGCTGGGCGCCAAGGACGAACAAGCGAAGGCAGCGTTGGCATCGGCCACCGCCCCGGCCGGTACAGCAAACGCAACAGCGGGCAGCGCAGCGGCGGTAACCGGCGTGGCCGCGGCGGCCAGAACCCGCAGCCTGGCCGAGGTGCCCGATGCCTTGCAGGTCAATGAAGGCTTCGAGCGCGCCTGGCGCCGGGTCGGGCAGTCGCTGGACCGCCACGGCTTCACGATCGAAGACCGCGACCGCAAGCAAGGCCTGTTCTTCTTGCGCTATGCCGACCCAAGCCAGGCCGGCAAGGAGGAGCCCAACTTCTTCCAGCGCCTGTTCTCCAGCGACACGGCACAGGTGGCAACGCGTTACCGCGTCTCGGTCAAGTCCGAGGGCGAGCGCAGCACGGTGATGGTCTTGGACGACAAGGGTCAGCAACAAACCAACGAGAATGCCAAGCGCATCCTCAACTTGCTGATGGACGACCTGCGCTAAAGCCCGCCTTCGCCTCTTGATCGAACGCCGCTTCCGCAAGGTTGGCGGCGTTTTTCATTTTCACAGCCAAGGTTTTGTTAACCATGCGGTTTTGCAGCTTAGGAAGCGGCAGCGGCGGCAACGCCAGCTTGATCGAGGCCAGCCAAGGCATCACCGGCACCCAGCTGCTGATTGATTGTGGCTTCAGCCTGCGCGAGTTGACGCGGCGCTTGGCCCGTGCCGGCAGCAGCCCGGACGAGCTGGATGCCATCTTCATCACCCATGAGCATGGCGACCACACCGGCTGCGCCTTGAATCTGGCGCAACGCTACCGCATTCCCTTGTGGACCAGCCGCGGCACCTGGCGCGCGATCAGCCAATCAGCTGCGGCGGCCGATCTCGACCCCAAGCTGCTGCATCTGATCAAGGACGGCGACTGCGCTGAGCTGGGCGACATCCGGATCAGCGCGTTTGCGGTGCCGCATGATGCCAATGAGCCGCTGCATCTGCGCTGCGACGATGGCCGCCACAGCGTCGGCGTGATCACCGACCTGGGTCACCCCTGTCAATCGGTGGCGCAGGCGCTGCAGGCCTGCCATGGTCTCTTGTTGGAGTGCAACCATGACGAGTCGATGTTGCGCGCTTCAAGCTACCCGGCCGGCTTGAAACGCCGCATCCTGGGCAGTCACGGCCATCTTTCCAACGAGGCCGCCGCCGACCTGCTCAGCCAATGCCTGCACGCGGGGCT
Organism: Roseateles sp.; assembly: GCA_018780415.1. GTDB lineage: Bacteria > Pseudomonadota > Gammaproteobacteria > Burkholderiales > Burkholderiaceae_C > Paucibacter_A. The sequence goes on from JADMJQ010000318.1 coordinate 7,738, forward strand.
TGAGCATGTGGTGGCCGCGCATCTGAGTGAGCGCAACAACACGCCCGCCTTGGCCGCCGCCGGTTTAGCCGCCGTCTTGGGGCGCCGTCCCGAAGACATTGCGGTCGCCAGCCAAGCCGATGGCTGCAGCTGGTTCGCGCTCGGATGACGGCTGACGCGACAGAACAAGCCGCAGACGTAAAAAAACCGCCTGGCTTGCACCGGGCGGTTTTTGCAGTGATCGGTGCGCAGAGCGCAGCGATTACTTCTTGACGGCGTCCTTGGCTGCATCGGCAGCCTTGTTGACGGCGTCAGCGGCCATGCCGCCTGCAGCGGAAGCAGCATCAGCAGCGCCGGTAACAACAGCCGAGGCGCTAGCGTCAACAGCAATAGCCGCTGCCGAAGCAGTAGCGTCAGCAGCAACTGCCACAGCCGAAGCGGCCTCAGCAACTGCAGGAGCCACAACAGCGGCTTCTTCTTTTTTGCCGCAAGCGGTCAAAGCAACAGCAGCCAGCACAGCAGCCAACAGGATCGACTTGTTCATACTTATCCTCAAAATTCGTTAAACGAAATTGCAATTACCGGTAATTTTTTGAAGCCCAACAACTCAAACCAGACCTCGCGGCGGCGTTTGTTGCTGAAAAACTTCGGCATGACAAGACGAGGAAACCTCGAGCGCTTCCATCGCCTAGCCCCGAATTATAGCGTGGTGATTTGAATCGACTTAGAGGCCCAATGTCGTAACAGCAAACGATTCGCTGGAACGTTGCGCTAATGCATCAAACCACTGGCAGTTCGTGAGCGCCTCCTCGGTTTCTAGCGAAACCGCACCGCGCCAAAGCGTCTTGTCGAACAAGCGCAGGCTGACGGCATGTTCGCCTTTGCGGGCTGCAAAAATTGACACGGCACCGCCACGCGACCCGGCCGCGGCCAGGGCTTCCGGGCCGTAGGCCATGGCCTGCACACAATGCCCCCAGAGCCCACGCCAACGCACAAAGCGAGGGTGGCGCTGACGCAAATCCTCATACTGCGCGGCCAGCAAATGCAAGCGCCGGTGGGGCTTGGCCCAAGCAGTCAACGCTGCAAGTAACTCGGCATCTGACCAGGGCCAGTCGGCCAAGCTTTCATCGAAGCAATAGAGATCGCTAATGTCCGCCGCGCAGGCCTGCAGCAGCGCCTGCCGCAAGGTCGAAACAAAGGCCGCCCGGCCCTCAAACTTGACCGCCTGCAAGGCCTCCATCAGCCCTGCTCCGCCTCGTTTTGAACCCAACCATCTTCGACCCATTGGGCCAGCAGCTCGCGCGCACCTTCGGAGAGCTGGCCGACTTGCTTGCGGGTCAAGACCTTGCTGTCGGCCAAGGCGCGCATCAGCGTCGCGTCGCGGCCGCCAGCGCGGAAGGACTCGCCGTTGATGAAGACATGGGCCTTGTCATACATCATGCGGCTGCGTCTATCCAGGCGAACTGCCTGATCCGGCTGATATTCGGCACCGGCCTCGAACCAAACGCGCGGCTTGGGCTCGGTCAGCGCCTCGCCCAAGGCCCGCTCCAGCGCGCGCGGCTCGCGCAGCGCCCGCTCGGCGGCGTCGCGGGCGAAGGCCAGCAACTGATCGGGCACCAAGCCCGGCGTTTCGGTGGCTTCCTGCTTGGGGTCGGCGTACATGCGGTTGGCATAGGCCTGATCCTCATCGTCCATCAAGCGGCTCAGCAAATCCTTGGCCAACTCGGCTCGCCAGGGCGTGCGAAAACCGACCGAGCAGGTCATGCACTCGCCCACCGCCACGCCGTCATGGGCCCAGCCCGGCGGCAGATAGAGCATGTCGCCGGCGTCTAGCACGAACTCCTGCTCGGGCTCGAAATTCTTGATGATCTTCAGCGGCACGTCGTCGCGCATCTGCGCATCCGGCTGGCGGCCGATGCGCCAGCGGCGCTGGCCCTGCACCTGGATCAGGAACACATCGTAGGAATCGAAATGCGGGCCGACGCCGCCGCCGTCGGTCGCGTAGGAAATCATCAAGTCATCGAGCCGCGCCTCGGGCACAAAACGAAATTGGTCGAGCAGCTCGGCGGCGGCCGGCAGATGCTGCTCCAGGCCCTGGATCAGCAGCGTCCAGCCGGGCTTGGAAAACGGCGGCAGCTTGGCCACCGGGCCGGGATAGAGCGCCCAGCGATTCTCAAACGCGCTGACCAGGCGCGACTCGACGTCCTCGCTGGCGGCCAGGCGAGCGAATTCGCTGCGGCTCAGCGGCGACTTGATGCCGGGCAAAGCCTGGCGCACCAGCAGCGGCTTTTTTTGCCAGTGACGGCGCATGAATTGTGTGGGCGAGAGACCGGCCAGCAGCGGCAATGGGGCTTGGATGTTCATGGGCGATATTGTGCTTGCTGCGCGTCCCGCTGCTGGGACTGGCGCCGAATTCATCGTCCCAATTTCGAGACGGCTTGCGCAAGCGCAAAGCCATGGCGCCGGCCGTGGCCTTTGAGATCAAGCACTTGGCACAGCGCCGGCGGCTGGCACGCGTCCTGCAATAGCTACCCGCATGGACATCCATCGCCCACCTCGCCGCTTTGCTTTTCTGCGCCGCCCCGCCGTCAAATGGACGCTGCTGGCCGCCATCGGTTTGGCCCTGCTGGCCGCCGCCCTCAGCGTCGGGCTGGGCGCCAAACCGGCCAGCCTGAGCGTCGCCGCCAAGTCCGTCAGCCTGGCCAGTGTCGAGCGCGGCGCCTTGGCGCTGGACCTGCGCGCCGGCGGCATCTTGGCTCCCAGCGATGCGCGCTGGATAGCCGCGCTCAGCGAAGGCCGGATCGAGCGCATTGACGCGCAGGCCGGCAGCGCACTCAAGCAGGGTCAGGTCTTGCTGGTGCTGAACAATCCGCAACTGCAGCAGCGCGCCGAAGAGAGCCGCTGGACGCTGGAGCAGGCGCAGGCCGAGGCGCGCGCCCTGCAGCTCGCCCTGGAGAGCCAGCAGATGAGCGCCGCCGCCGCCGTCCAGCGGGCCGAACTGGCGGCGCAAAGCGCGCAGCTGCAATGGGCGGCCGACCAGGAGCTGCTGAAGGACGGCATGGTCTCCAAACTCGCCCATCAGCGCAGCGCCTTCAACCTCAAGCAAAGCGAGCAAGGCCTGGTGCTGGAGCGCCAGTTGCTGCAGCAGGCCCAAGCAAGCAAGCAGGCCCAGTTGAGCGCCAAGCGCGCCGCCGTCGCCAAGCTCAGCAAGAGCCTGCAGCGCGATCTCGACATGGTCGCCGCCCTGACCGTGCGCGCGCCGATGGACGGCGTGCTGCAGGAGCTGAATCTGCAAATCGGCCAGAGCGTGACCGCCGGCTCCACCCTGGCCAAGCTGGCCCGCGCCGACGCCTTGTACGCCGAGCTGCAGGTGCAGGAGGCACTGGCGCGCGACATCGCGGTCGGCCAAAGCGTGCAGCTGGATCTGCGCACCGGCGGCAACGATGGGCAGATGGCCGGCGTGGTCACCCGCGTCGCCCCCAAGGTCAGCAAGGGCATGGTTCTGGTCGACGTCGCCCTGCACGGCGACCTGCCACGCGGCGCCAAACCCGACCTCAGCGTCGACGGCACGATTGCCATCAGCCGCCTCGCCGATACCTTGCAGGTGCAGCGCCCGGTGTTCAGCCAGGCGCAGGCCAGCGCCAGCGTGTTCCGCGTCGGCGCCGACGGCGTGGCCGAGCGGGTGACGGTGCAGTTCGGCCCGGCCTCGGTCGGCCGCATCGCCGTGCGCGCGGGTTTGCAGCTAGGCGACCGCATCGTCGTGTCCGACACCAGCGCCTGGAATCAAGCTGCGCGCGTCAGCATCCGCTGAAAACCCCCGATTACCCAAGGAGAATCACGCATGAATTCAAGCCCCGCTCTGATCAGCCTGCACGGCATCCAGAAAAGCTTTCTCACCGACGAGTTGGAGACCCGCGCCTTGGACGACGTCCATCTGCAAATCCGCAGCGGCGAGTTCCTGGCCGTCAGCGGCCCCTCGGGCTGCGGCAAGTCCAGCCTGCTGGCCATCCTGGGCCTGCTCGACAGCCCCAGCGCCGGCAGCTACGAGTTGGCCGGCCAACGCGTCGATGCGCTCGATAGCCGCGCCCGCGCCGTGCTGCGCAACCGCCAGATCGGCTTTGTCTTCCAGGCCTTCAATCTGATCAGCGATCTGTCGGTGGAAGACAACGTCGCCCTGCCCCTGACCTACCGCCGTGAAGTCGACCGGGCCGAACGCAAGGCGCGCGTCGCCGAGGTCCTGGCCCAGGTCGATATGGGCCACCGCGCGCGCCACTACCCGGCCCAGCTCTCGGGCGGTCAGCAGCAGCGGGTGGCGATCGCGCGTGCGCTGGTCGGCAAGCCCAGTCTGATCCTGGCCGACGAGCCGACCGGCAATCTCGATTCGCGCAATGCCGATCTGGTGATGCAGTTGCTCAGCGATGTGCATGCCGGCGGCGCGACGCTGTGCATGGTCACCCATGACCCGCGCTATGCGGCGGCCGCGCAGCGCAGCATCGCGCTGTTCGACGGCCGTGTGGTCGCCGACATGCCGATCGCTCCGGCGTCGCCAAGCGTCCGCGCGGCCGCCGAGGTGGCGCTGTGATCTGGGACGATCTGCGCCAAAGCCTGGGCTCGCTGCGCCGCGCCCCCGGCTTCACCCTGTTGAGCTTGTTGACGCTCAGCTGCGGCCTGGGCTTTGCGATCTATAGCGCGGCGATCTACTTGAGCTTCACCGCCGGCGACCTGCCCTTCCCCGAGCCCGGACGGCTGATCGCCGTCGAGGCCACGCGCGACGGCGATCGCACCCAAGCCAATAGCGTGCACTTCCTGGACTTTCAAGAATACGCCCGCGCCGGCCGCAGCCTGGAAGGCCTGCACGCGCTCAGCACCGCCACCGTCACGCTGGGCGGCGCCCAGCAGTATCCGCAGAACTTCCAGGCCGCCTATGTGCCGGCCGCCCTCTGGACCTGGCTGGGGAATGCGGCCAAGCCCGAGCTGGGCCGGCAGCTGCAGGCCACCGATGAGCTGCCCGGCGCGGCGCCGGTGGTGGTCGTCAATGCGGCGGTCTGGCGCAGCTTCTTGGCCGCCGACAGCCGCGTCATCGGCAGCCATATCAAGGTCAACGGCGTGGACGCCGAGATCGTCGGCGTGCTGCCGGCCGGCCTGCGCTTCCCCATGACCCAGCAGGTCTGGCTGCCCTTCAGTCCGCCGAGCGGCCCGGCCTTGCTGCGCCAAAAGGGCTTCAGCATGGGCACGCCCAATCATGTCCTGGTGCTGGGCAAGCTGAAGGCCGGCGCCAGCCGCGAGCAAGCCCAGCAGGAGCTGGACCAAACCGCCCAGCAGCTGGCGGCGAGCTTTCCGCTCAGCAATGCCAAGCTCGGCGCGGTGGCGCTGCGCTACGCCCAGTGGGGCCTGCCCGACGTCGACTCCATCTATCTGGGCCTGGCCGGCGCGGCCGTGCTGCTGCTGAGCCTGGTCTGCATCAACACCAGCAACCTGCTGCTTGCTCGGGCCAACGAGCGCCGCCAGGAGCTGGCGGTGCGTGTCGCGATGGGGGCGCCGCGTGGCCGCCTGGTGCGGCAGATGCTCACCGAGACCCTGCTGCTGAGCCTGACCAGCGCGCTGATCGGCCTGTTTTTCAGCGCCTGGGCCTTGGAAGCCACCCAACAAGCGCTGCTGGACAGCGCGGACGGCCGCATGCCGTTCTGGGTTCACATCGGCATGAGCGGCACGGCGGCGGCCTTTGGTCTGGGCCTGAGTTTGGTGCTCGCCTTGATCACCGGCTGGCTGCCCGCTTGGGGCGCTTCGGCCGTCGACCCCAGCGCGGCCTTGCGCGATGGCCGCGGTGCCAATGGCCGCGCCGCCGGCCGCTGCAGCCGCGCACTGGTGTTGCTGCAGATCATGTTGTCCAGCCTGCTGCTGCTGATTTCGGGCGCGCAAACCTATGCGATCCAGCAACGCCTGACGGCCGGCACCGGCGCCCGCACCGACGGCGTCTTGACCGCCACGCTGCGGCCGCGCCAAGCCAGCTACAGACAGGACACGCAGGCACGCGGCCAACTCTGGGCCAGGGTGGAGAGCAATTTGCGGGAGGCGGCGGCCGGCTCCGGCGCGGCGGTGGCCTTGAGCCTGAGCCTGCCCGGCGGCGGTATGACGTCGACCGACGACATCCTGCCCGAGGGCATGAGCGTGCAAGACGACCGCTACCCCGAGGCCGGCGCCTACAGCGTCAATGCCGGCTTCTTCCAAGCGCTAGCAGTGCCCTTGCTGGCCGGCCGCGAGTTCAGCGCCAATGACCGTGCGGACAGCCTGCACGTGGCCGTCATCAACCGCAACTTTGCCCAGCAGTATTGGCCCGGCTTGGATGCCAGCGCGGTGCTGGGCAAGCGCTTCGCCTTGAATCCCAAGGCCGGCGACGCCCAGCGCGACTGGTACACCGTGGTCGGCGTCAGCGGCCATCTGGTGCAGGGCGTAGGCAATGAGCGCGGTGCGCGCAGTAGCAACGTCTACCTGCCCATCAGCCAAGCCGTACCGGACAAATTGGACATCGCCTTAGTAGGCTTGTTCGACAGCCCGGCCAGCCGCGAGCTGCTGGCCAAGGCAATCGCCCGGGCCGACCCGGCGCTGGCGCTGGAACATGTCTACAGCGCCGAGGAGCGGCAGAAGATGGCCCACGGCGGCTCCGAGGTGATGGCGGTGCTGTGCCTGATCCTCGGCCTGATGACGCTGGCCTTGGGCGTTAGCGGCATCTACGGCGTGACCAGCCGCGCGGTCGCGCAGCGCAGCCAGGAGATCGGCGTGCGCCGCGCGGTCGGCGCCAGCGATGGCCAGGTCTTGCGCCTGCTGCTGAGCCAGGGTCTGTGGGCCTTGGGCTTGGGGCTACCCCTGGGCCTGCTGCTGGGCTGGTCGCTGGCGATGCAGCTGGATGATTTCGGGCCGGTCCTGCTGCTCGGCCTGCCCCTGGTCGGGCTCTTGATCAGCGCGGTCGTGATGCTGGCGACCTGGCTGCCGGCGCGGCGCGCGATCGCGCTGCCGCCCAATCAGGCCCTGCATTGCGAGTGAACGTGAACGTGGGCGGACGCGTCAGCGAGAATGCGCCGCTGCCTCCGCCAACCCATCCGCCCCCATGACTGTCCGCCCCTCTGACCTGCCCATCCTGGTGGCCGACGACGATGCCGCCGTGCGCAGCAGCCTGCGGATTTTTCTGAAGGCCGAGGGGCTGGACTGCGTGCTCGTCGCCTCGCCCGAGGAGGCCTTGGCGGCGTTGGCCGAGCGCGAGTTCGGCGCCCTGCTGGCCGATATGAACTACCGCCGCGACACCACCTCGGGCGCCGAAGGCTTGGGCCTGATCGCCCAGGCCGGCGTCATCGACCCGCAGCTGCCCATCATCGCGATGACCGCCTGGGGCACGGTGGCGCTGGCGGTCGAGGCGATGCGCGGCGGCGCCCGCGACTTCATCGAAAAGCCCTGGGACAACACCCGCTTGGCCAGCATGCTGCGCAATTTGCTGGCACTGCGCCGCAGCCAGTTGAGCAACCAGCGGCTGGCGGCGGCGCATCAGCTGCTGAATGCCGGCAATGCCGGTGGTGGCGCCGCGCGGCCCTGGATCAGCGACTCACCGGCGATGCGGGCGCTGATGGCGCAAGTGGAGTTGCTGAAGGACGCCGGCGTCAATCTGCTGATCACCGGCGAGAACGGTAGCGGCAAAAGCCAGCTGGCGCAGGCCATCCACCGCGCCTCGGCGCGCGCCCAGGCGCCCTTCATCAGCGTCAATATGGGCGCCATCCCGGACACTTTGTTCGAGAGCGAGATGTTCGGCCATGAGAAAGGTGCCTTCACCGACGCCCGCCAGACCCGCATCGGCCGCTTCGAGTTGGCCGACGGCGGCACGCTTTTTCTGGACGAGGTCGGCAATATCCCGCTGAACCAGCAGGCCAAGCTCTTGCAGGTGCTGGAGGGCGGGCAGTTCGAGCGGCTGGGCTCGGCCAAGGCGCGCCGGGCCGATGTGCGCCTGATCGCGGCCAGCAATGCCGATCTGGACCAGATGGTCGAGCTTGGCAGCTTCCGCCGCGACCTGCTTTACCGCATCAACAGCGTGCAGCTGCGGTTGCCGCCGCTGCGCGAGCGCGGCGACGACATCCTGAGCCTGGCCGAGCATTACCTGGCCAGCCACGCGCAGCGCTACCAGCGCCCGCCCAAGACGCTGAGCGCCAACGCCCGCGCGGCCCTTCTCCAACACGCCTGGCCCGGCAATGTGCGCGAGCTTGCGCATTGCATGGAGCGCGCCAGCCTGCTCAGCCCCCAGCAGCAGCTGGAGCCGGCCGATCTGGGCCTAGGCCCCGCCGCGCGGCCGCCTGCAGCGGCACTGGACGGCGCCGAGCTGACGCTGGACGAGGCCGAAGCGCTGCTGATTCGCCCGGCGCTGCGGCGGGCCGGCGGCAGCGCGCCCCAAGCCGCCCAGGCGTTGGGCCTGAGCCGCTCGGCCTTTTATCGCCGACTCGAAAAGCACCGGCTGTGAGGACAAACGGCTTTACCCGCCAGCTGTGGTTGCTGACGCTGGCCGGCGGCGCACCGGCCTGGTCGCTGATGAGCGTCTGGGTCTGGCAGCAGCCCTGGCTGATCTACCCGAAGATTTTGCTGTGGTTGCTGTGCAGCGCCGCCTGGCTAGGTGCCGCCCGGGCGCTGGCGGCGCGGGCCGAGTTTCAGTCGCAGACCCTGGGCAATCTGATCGAGGGCATGGGCGACGGCGACTACAGCCAGCGGCTGCGCCGGACCCACGCCGACGATCAGTTGGGCGCGCAGATCAACACCCTGGTCGACAGCCTGCATCGCCAACGCCTGCACACCGAGGCGGCCTACGCCCTGGTTGACAACGTCTTGCAGGGCATCGACGTGGCGATCTTTGCTTTTGATCCGCAAACCCGCCTGCGCCTGGCCAACCCGGCCGCCCTGGCCTTGCTGCAGAGCGATGGCGGTCAGGTCTTGGGCCGCAGCGCCGCCGAGCTGGGCCTGGCGGCGCTGCTGACGGCCGACACCACCGCCTTGAGCGAGCATGTGTTTGCCGGCGCGGCCGGCCTGTGGCGCCTGCGTCGCCTGCAGTATCCAGTCGACGGCCGCGAGCAGACCCTGCTCTTCGTTACCGACCTCAAGCAGGTCTTGCGCAGCGAGGAGTTGCAGGCCTGGCGGCGCCTGCTGCGGGTCTTGAGCCATGAGGTCAACAACTCGCTGGTGCCGATCTCCAGCCTGAGCGCGACGCTGCGCGGCTCGCTCGCGCGGGCCGGCGCGGACCCGGCCGATTTGAGTGATTTGGACGAAGGCCTGGCCATCATTCACGAGCGCGCCCAACATCTGGCCGAGTTTGTGCGCCGCTATGCCCGCCTGGCCCGCCTGCCCGAGCCGCACAAGCAGATGTTTGATCTGGCCGCGCTGCTGCGCCGTCTGCCCCTGATGCTGCCGGATGCGGCACTGCAGCTGACGCTTGCCGATGGCGCGCCTGAGGCCATGGCCGCCGACTTCGAACTGCCCTTCTTCGGCGACCCGGTGCAGATTGAGCAGCTCTTGATCAATCTGCTGAAGAACGGCATCGAGGCCGGCGGCGCGCCGCTGGAGCTGCGCTGCCGGGTGCGGCCGCTGCGCTTGAGCGTGCTGGACCGTGGCATCGGCCTGGCCAATCCGGCCAATTTGTTTGTGCCTTTCTACACCACCAAGCCCGAGGGCGGCGGCATCGGCCTGGTGCTGGCCCGCCAGATCGCCGAGGCCCACCAAGGCAGTCTGAGCCTGGAGCCGCGCAGCGACGGGCCCGGTGCGGCGGCGATCCTGCGCTTCGCCGGCAGCAAATCTGAAGGCCCGCAAGGCCTGTGAAACAATATCGGCATGAAAATTTCTGCCCCCTGCATCGTCTCCCTGCGCTGGAGACTCGAAGACGCCCAAGGTCAATTGATTGACGAACTGGAAGAGCCTTTGGAGTTTTTCTACGGCGGTGACGACTTGTTCGCCAAGGTTGAAGAGGAGCTGGCCGGTCAGGAAGCCGGCTTCGAGGCCAGCATTGCGCTGGAGCCCGAACACGCGTTCGGCGAATACGACTCAGCCCTGGTGTGCTTCGAAGCACGCAGCTTATTCCCCGATGGTGTCGACGCCGGCATGCAGATTGAAGGCCTGCCCGAAGGCGCGGTCACGGAGGGCATGGCGCCCGGCATTTACACCGTCACCGACGTCTACCCCGAGCATGTGGTGCTGGACGGCAACCACCCACTGGCCGGCGTCGGCCTGCGCATGCATGTCAAGGTGCTGGACGTGCGCGAAGCCAGCGAGGACGAGATCGAAGCCGGCAGCCTCGGCGAGGCGGTGTTCCAAGTCAGCCATGGTGCGCCACCTGACGCCCAACTGCATTGACCGCCGGCCGGCAAAAACATGACTGAGCCCCAAGCGTTCTCGGTCTCCAGCGTCTATCAGCAACTCGAACAGGCGCTGCGTGAGCGCGACGTTATTTTTGAGACCGCCGGCGTTGGCATTGTTTTTGTCAAACAAAGGCAGGTCAACCGATGCAATCAACGCTATGCCGAGATCTTCGGCCATGCGCGAGCGCAGGACATGCAGGGCTTCAGCAGTGTGGAGCTCTACCCCGACGAAGCCGCCTTCAAGCAGCTCGGTGCCGAGGCCTATCCGGTGCTGGCCACCGGACAGCGCTTCAAGACCGAGCGCTTGATGAAGCGCCTGGGCGGTGAGCAGTTTTGGTGCAGCCTGACCGGGCGTTTGGTCAACCCGCTTGACGCCAGTGAAGGCTCGATCTGGATCGTCGACGACATCAGCGAACAAAAAGCCGCCGAGGCCGAGTTGCTGTCGATCACCACCGGCCAGCGCTTGATCCTCGACCACGCGATGGTCGGCATCGTGTTCTTGCGCGAGCGCCAGGTCACACAATGCAACCGCAGCTTTGAGGAGTTACTCGGCTACGGGCCGGGTGAGCTGAACGGCGGCTGCTCGCGCCAGTGGTACTTGAGTGACGCCGACTGGGAAGCCGCCGGCGAGAAATGCTACGCCCCGTTTGCGGCCGGCCAGGCCTTTCAGGGCGAGCTGATGCTGCGCAAAAAAGACGGCTCGTCGATTTATTGTGAGGTGCGCTCCAAAGCCGTCGATTCCAGCAATCTGGCCCTGGGCTCAATCTGGATCACCATGGACATCAGCGCCCGCAAGGACGCCGAGGCCGCCTTGGTGCAGGCCAAGCAGCAGCTCGAACAAATGGTCACCCAGCGCACCCAGCAACTGCATGCGTCGGTCAAAGCGCTCGAGCAAAAGGTGCTGGAGCAGCAGGCGTCCGAGGCCCGCATCCAGCAACTAGCGCACTTCGACCCGCTGACCGGCCTGCCCAACCGGGCTTTGCTGACCGACCGCAGTAACCAGGCGATCGATATCGCCAAGCGCCAGGGTGACACGCTGGCCCTGCTCTTCTTGGATCTGGACCATTTCAAAAACGTCAACGACTCGCTCGGCCACCGCTTTGGTGATGAACTGCTCAAGGAGCTGGCGCGGCGGCTGAAGTTGGCGGTGCGCGAGCAGGACACGGTCTCGCGCCTGGGCGGTGACGAATTCATCTTGGTGCTGCCGGGCGCCGATGCGGCGGGCGCCGCCCATGTCGCCGCCAAGGTGATGGAGTTGGCCTGCCAGGTGTTCCTGATCGAGCAACATGAAATCACCGTCACGCCCTCGGTCGGCGTGGCGCTGTATCCGCTGGACGGGCTGGACTTTGACGCCTTGTGCCGCTGTGCGGACATCGCCATGTACCGCGCCAAGCAAGATGGTCGCAACGGCTTCCGGTTTTTTACCGCCGAGATGCAGGCCGAGTCGGCGCGCACCCTGTTGCTGGAGAACGCCTTGCGGCGAGCGCTGGAACGCCAGCAATTGACGCTGCACTATCAGCCGCAAATCTGCCTGAGCAGCGGTCGGGTGATAGGTGCCGAAGCCTTGCTGCGCTGGCAACACCCCGACTTGGGCCCGGTCAGCCCCGCCGAGTTCATCCCGATTGCCGAGGCAAGCGGGCTGATTCTGCAGATCGGTGAATGGGTGATGCGCACCGCCAGCCAGCAACTGAAGGCCTGGTCGGCCCAGGGTCTGAACCAGATCATCATGGCCGTCAATCTGTCCTCGGTGCAGTTCCGCCACGCCGACCTGCCGGCCCTGATCAGCCGCATTCTGGATGAGTTCGATTTGCCGCCGGCGCTGCTTGAGCTGGAGCTGACCGAAGGCGTGGCGATGAACAATCCGCTCGGTGCGATTGCGGTGATGAATGACCTGCATGACCGCGGTATCCGCATGTCGATTGACGACTTCGGCACCGGCTACTCCTCGCTCAGCTATCTGAAGAAGTTCCGCGTCTACAAGCTCAAGATCGATCAGCAGTTTGTACGCGACCTCAGCGACGATCCCGAGGACAGGGCGATCGTCAGCGCCATCATCAGCATGGCCAAAAGCCTGGGGCTGCAGACGATTGCCGAAGGCGTGGAGACGCAGGGCCAGCTGGACTTTTTACGTGCCCAAGGCTGCAATGAAGTCCAGGGCTATTTGTTCGGCCAGCCGATGCCGGCCGAGGAGTTCGTCCGCTTTGTGCGCCAGCGCGAAGGCGCGGCCGGGCAAACCCCAGCCGACTGACGCGCCGCCGGCGCAGGCGCGCCTGGGTATTCCCGCCCCTGAGATAAGGGGGCTGGGCAAGAGTGTGGGTCAATGCCAACCGATATAGTGATCGGGCTGTGAGGCTTCTTGCACGCCTGCCAAGCACCCTTATTGAAAAGTAGCAAAGAGAGAGTCCCGATGCGCAAACTCAATTTCCTGGCCGCCGCCGCAGCCATCGCCTTGGCCGCGGGCCATGCCTCCGCCGCTACCACCAACTGGAACGCCCACGATCCGGTCGAACTCGGCTTCGGCGCAGCGATGGGTGCGAATAGCGCCATCAACGACTATTTCACCTTCACCTTGGCCAGCAATGCTCATCTGCTGGGCGTGGCGGTGGCCAATGACGGCGGCTTGGCCGACCTGACCGGCGGCGTGGTCGAGCTGTTCCGCTACAGCGGCGCCGGCCCGATCGGCCTGATCGATTCGTTCGCTTTTGATGGCGTGGCCGTCACGCACGACTTTGGCATCCTGACCGCCGGCGGCTACAACTACCAAGTCAAGGCCAGCGTGGCCGCCAACGCGGTATTCGGCACCTACCAGCTCAACTCGCAACTGGCACCGGTGCCCGAGCCGGCCAGCTATGCGCTGATGTTGGCGGGCCTGGCGGCCGTGGCCGGCCTGGCGCGCCGCCGCAAGACAGTCTGAGACTGTCGACTCGGCTGATCCGAAAAGCGCCCAAGTGGCGCTTTTCTGCTATTTCAAGCCTTGCCGGTTGACCCAAAGCCGGCCTCGCCGCGCTGCGAGGCATCGGCAAAATCATCAACCACGCGGAACGCCGCCTGCACCACCGGCACCAAGACCAGTTGCGCAATGCGCTCCATCGGTTCGATCACAAACGCCGTCTGGCCGCGGTTCCAGCAGCTGACCATCAGCTGCCCCTGGTAGTCGGAGTCGATCAAGCCGACCAGATTGCCCAGCACGATGCCGTGTTTGTGGCCCAGGCCCGAGCGCGGCAGGATGATGGCGGCCAAGCCGGAATCGCCAATATGGATCGCCAGCCCGGTCGGGATCAAGGTGGTCTGGCCGGGTGCCAAGGTGATGGCGGCGTCCAGGCAGGCGCGCAGATCGAGGCCGGCGCTGCCGGGAGTGGCGTAGGCGGGCAATTGCTCTGCCATACGGGCATCGAGCACTTTCAGGTCAACGGTGGTCATCATTATTTTTTTGGGTTCTTCTCGAAACGCTCAGCGATCTCGCGCACCAGTTCGCGCGCGAGACTGAGCTTGTCGTTATGGGGAATTTCGCGCTCGCCGGCGGCGTCGATCAGCAGCAGCGCGTTGTGGTCCAGGCCGAAGGTGGCGGGTCCGATATTGCCGACGATCAAGGGCACGCCCTTGCGAACCAGCTTGGCACGGCCATGCTTGAGCAGGTCCTCGCTTTCGGCCGCGAAGCCGACACAAAAGGGCTTGTCAGCCAGTTTGGCGACCGCCGCCAGGATGTCCGGGTTTTCGGTCATGCTCAAGCTCGGTGGGCCGCCACTGCCGTCCTTCTTGATCTTGTGCAACTGAACGGCAGCGGGCCGCCAATCGGCCACTGCCGCAGTGGCGACAAAGATCTCGTGCTGAGCGGCCAATGGCAGCACCGCCTCATACATCTGCTGCGCAGTCTGCACATCAATTCGCTTGACGCCGCGCGGCGTTGCCATATGCACCGGGCCGGCCACCAGGGTCACCTCGGCGCCGGCCTCGCGTGCGGCGCGAGCGATCGCAAAACCCATCTTGCCGCTGGAATGGTTCGTTATCCCACGCACCGGGTCGATGGGCTCGAAGGTCGGGCCGGCGCTGATCAGCACGCGGCGGCCGGCCAACAGCTTGGGCTGGAAGAAGGCGATCACCTCGTCAAGGAGCTCGGCGGCCTCCAGCATGCGGCCGTCGCCCACTTCGCCGCAGGCCTGCTCACCGCTGCCGGGGCCGAACAGCGCGACGCCGTCAAGCTGGATCTGCGCGACATTGCGCTGGGTGGCCGGATGCGCCCACATCTCGCGGTTCATCGCCGGCGCCACTGCCAGCGGGCAGCGCTCGACGGGCCGGGCCAGCGCCGTCAGGCTGAGCACATCATCGGCGCGGCCCTGCGCCAGCTTGGCGATGAAATCCGCGCTGGCCGGCGCCACCAACATCAAATCGGCCTCGCGGCTCAAATTGATGTGGGCCATATTGTTGGGCTCACGGGCGTCCCATTGGCTGTTGACAACGGGCCGGTTGGAGAGTGCTTGCATCGTCACCGCGGTGATGAACGCTTCAGCCGCCTCGCTCATCATCACCTGCACCGTGGCGCCGGCCTTGATCAGCAAGCGCGTCAGCTCGGCCGATTTGTAACAGGCAATGCCGCCGGACAGACCCAGCAAGACATGCTTGCCGGCGAGTGGTGGGAGAGATGCAAAAGTCATGGCGCGCACTCTAGCAGCTTGGCGGCCTAGGGTTAGCGCCTAAGGGTTAGCCTGAGCTCACTGGCACATATCAATATGCGTGAAATATTGCACACTCCAAGCCAATGCAGGCGACACCACCAACCCGCCGAGCTAACCAATTAGCCCATTAGGAGAACCGCCGTGAAACATACTCCCCGTTCACCGCAGCAGCCACGCCGGATCGGCCACAAACTGACCGTCATCAGTGCCTTGTTTTTGACCGGCCTTGCCGCCCAACAAGCGCAGGCCATCACCACCTACCCCGGCGATCCCGGCACCCTGGGCGATCCAGCCAGCTGGCGCACCAACGAGTTCAAGCGCGACTGGGGTCTGCTCTCGATCGGCGCCGAATACGCCTACGCGGCCGGCTACAGCGGAGCCGGCATCAAGGTCGGCATGGTCGACTCGGGCTACTTCGATCTGCACCCGCAGCTCAGCAGCTCGCGCTACCAAGGGGTGACCGTCAACTGAATCGCGGGCAGCTACAACCAGGCCTATAACGACAGCCATGGCACCCATGTCGCCGGCACGATCGCCGGCGCCCGCGATGGCGACGCCGCCAGCACCAACTTCCACGGCGTCGCCTTCAATGCCAATGTTTTTGTGGGCAACACCCACAAGACCGACGCCGTGCTGTTCGGCATGCCGCAGGCCAGCCAGACCGTCGCCCAGACGCTGGAGCAAGGCCATGTGGCCGATGTCTATCGCGGCATCAACGCCCAGGGCGTGCGCATCATCAGCAGCAGCTGGGGCAGCCAGCCCAATAGCGAGCAATACAACAGCCTCGGCCCCAGCGGCACCGGTGTGGCCGGCCTGATCGGCGCCTGGGGCTTTCTGTCGCGCCAGGACACCTGGATGAAGGGCGCCTTGGACGCCGCCCAGACCGGCACCGTGCTGGTCTTCAGCGCCGGCAACACCGGCTTCACGAATGCCAGCGCGCGCTCTGCCATGGCCTATGCCAGGCCCGAGCTGGAGGCCAACTGGTTGGCGGTAGCGGCGATCCGCCAGAACCTGAGTATTGGCGGCGTGGCGGCGGGGCAAAAACTGAACCCAGACGGCTCGGTCGACGTGCCCGGTGCCCACCTCTACAACCAATGCGGCTTGGCCAAATGGTCTTGCATGACCGCGCCCGGCAACGCCATCAACGGCAGCACCGTCACCCTCACCGGCGGCGTGCCGACCGCCACCTATGCCGCCCTGTCCGGCACCTCGATGGCCGCACCGCATGCGTCGGGCGCGCTGGCCGTGGTGATGGAGCGTTTCTCCTATATGAGCAATGCCCAGGCGCTGGACGTGCTAAAGACCACGGCGATCCAGAACGGCAGCATCAACAACGCCGCGGGCACCGCCATCATCAACCCGACGGCCGGCCAGCTGACCCAGGTGCCCGATGCCCGTAATGGCTGGGGCACCGTCAGCCTGCGTCATGCGATGAATGGGCCGGGCCAGTTCCAGGGCCGCTTCGCCGTCGACACGCAGGGCCAGAGCGACACTTGGTCCAACAATATTTCGGACGTCGCCATCAAGGCGCGCAAGCTGGAAGACCAGACCGAGGCCGGCACCTGGGAAGCCACCAAGATCGCCAAGGGCTGGACCCAAGGCCTGCCACCGGGCGCCAGCGCCGACGACCAGACCGAGTACACGATGGGCGTGGCTCGCGAGGCGGCACGTGACGCGCGCGTTTATGAGGGCAGCCTGGCCAAGGCCGGCGCCGGCACCCTGGTGTTGAGCGGCGACAACAGCTTCTCCGGCGGCGTCGAGCTGTCGGGCGGCACCCTGGTCGGCCGCTCGGTCAATGCCTTCGGCAGCGGCAATGTCGTGGTGCTGGGCGGCACGCTGGCTGGCCAGGCCCGCATAGGCGGCAATCTGAGCAATCTGGGCGGCCTGGTGGCGCTCGGCGAAGACTCGATCGCCACGCTGACCGTGCTGGGCAGCTTTGCGCAGTTCTCCGGCGCCGCGCTGGAATTCGACGTGGGCCTGGGCGTGGCCGACTGGCTCAGCGTGGCCGGCAATGCGGTGCTGGGCGGCACCCTGCAATTGAACCTGAGCGGCGACGCCGCACCGGGCAGCTTCACGCTCTTGACCGCCGGCCATCTGAGTGGGGCCTTCGCCTCGGTCGAAATCAGCGGCCTGGGCGCCGGTTACACCAGCCAGCTTTACTACGACGGCGACAGCCTGCGCTTCGAGATCACTGCCGTGCCCGAGCCGCAAACCTATGCCTTGATGTTGGGCGGGCTGGCGGCGCTGTCGCTGCTGGCACGTCGGCGGCGCCAAGATCGGGCCTAGCTCGGTCCTTGCAGAGGGTCTGCCCCGGTGAGATAGTTGATCACTTCAACCACCGGAGCGTCACCATGAAACCTCTTTTTCATGGCCTTGTTGAAACCCTGGTTCGCCTCACCTCGGGCCTCGCCATCGCGTTAAGCGCCGCGAGCTTGGTGGCGCCGGCCCAGGCCATGACCATCGACAAAAAGCTGGTCGTGACCGTCCGCACCGTCTGCAATGACGACGGCATCGACTGCTCCTTCCAGGGGCCGGCCGGCAATCTGTTCTACGAGACGGTGGGCGACAAGATCTGGGCCCAGGCCGGCATTGACCTCGAGTTTGTGCTGGGCCTCAACGTCAACAGCACCGAACTGCTGACCGGCCCGGTGGCGGGTCTGAGCGCCTTCACCGGCGCCACGGCCGGCACCGGCACCACCATGTACCTGACCAGCTCGCTGCACTGTGTGGGTTGCGTCTTGTTTGGCGAGGCCTGGCTGGGCGCCGGCGGCTTGGTCATCAATATGGACGCCGTCGCCAGCTTCAATAGCGGCATTGGCCGGCTCGACACGATTGCGCACGAGCTGGGCCACAACCTGGGCCTGTACACCGGCGTCGGCGCGGTCGGCGGCCATGACAACGGCAACACGCATTTCCTGATCGCCAGCGGCGGCGTGCGGCTGATTCCGAGCGCCCTCGGCGACATCTGCCCCCACCCCAGTGCCGCCAGCTGCCTGGACTACCTGAAGCCCGAACACATCAGCGTCGCCCGCGCCAGCAGTCTGCTGGTGGCGATTCCCGAGCCCGCCACGCTGTTGATGGCCGTGTTCGGCCTAGTGGTCGTCGGGACGGCGGCTCAGCGCCGTTTGAATACCACGTCCCAGACCCCGTGGCCGAGCTTGATGCCGCGGTTCTCGAACTTGGTCAGCGGGCGATAGGCCGGCGTCGGCGCAAAGCCCTCGGCCGTGTTCTCCAGCAGCGGCTCGGCGCCAAGAACCTGCAGCATCTGCTGGGCATAGGGCTCCCAATCGGTGGCGCAGTGCAGATAGCCGCCGGGCCGGATGTACTTGACCAATTGAGCAACGAACGGCGTCTGGATCAGGCGGCGCTTGTTGTGGCGGACCTTGTGCCAGGGGTCGGGGAAGAAGATGTGCACACCGGCCAGCGAGTCAGGCGCAATCATCTGCTCCAGCACATCGACGGCATCATGCTGAACGATGCGGATATTGCTCAAGTCCCGCTCGTCGATGTGCTTGAGCAGGGCGCCGACGCCGGGTGCGTGGACCTCACAGCCGATGAAGTCGGTGTCGGCAAGCGTCTGCGCGATCGTGGCGGTGGCGTCGCCCATGCCGAAGCCGATCTCGAACACCAGCGGCGCGTCGCGGCCAAAAATCTCGACCGGGTTCAGCCGCTCGGCCTTGTAGGGCAGCACGAACTTAGGCCCCAGCTCGGCCAGCGCCTTGACCTGGCCCGAGCCCATCCGGCCGGCACGCACGACAAAGCTCTTGATCGGGCGATGTTGGGCCGGGTCTTGCGGTTTTTCTGGCGTTTTGTCTGACATGAGGAGAGAGGCTGAATCTAAGCGGGGTCGGAAGTCTAGCTGACCCGCGCCAGGATAGTCGGTGTCGGCTGCCAGCCGCTGCCGTCTTCATCCAGATGACAGGCCGCTTGCAGCTGCGCCACGACGCGATTCGCCGCGTCTAGGTCGGCCGCATGCACCAGTGCCAGCGGCTCGCCGGCGCGCAGCTCCTCACCCAATTGCCGCATGCCGCTCAGGCCCACCCGGAAGTCGATGCTGTCGCTGGCCTTGCGCCGGCCGCCGCCCAGCTCGACGATGGCAATGCCGATGTCGCGGGTCTGCATCGCGGTCAGGCGGCCGCTGCGCAGGGCCGGCGCCGGGATGATCACCGGCGCGGCGGCCAGATAGGCGCTCGGCCTTTCCAACAGGTCGAGCGGGCCGCCCAAACCGGCCACCATGCGGGCGAAACGCTCGGCGGCGGCGCCGCTGTCCAGCGCTTGTTGCAGCTTGGCGATCGCCTCTTGCTGATCGCTCGCCAGGCCGCCCAAGAGCAGCATCTCGGCGCCCAAGGCCAGAGTGACTTCATGCAGACGAGCATCGCGCACGCCCTCGCCTTTCAAGTAGCGAATCGCCTCCAGCATCTCCAAGGCATTGCCGACCTCGCTGCCCAGCACCTGGTTCATGTCGGTGATCAGCGCCCGCGTCGCCAGGCCGGCGCCATTCGCCACCTCGACGATGCTTTGCGCCAGCTCCTGCGCCATTTCCGGCGTGTCGGCGAATGCACCGTTGCCGCATTTCACATCCATGGCCAGGCCTTGCAGACCGGCGGCGAGCTTCTTGGACAGGATGCTGGCGGTGATCAGCGGCACGCTCTCGACCGTCGCCGTGACGTCGCGGGTGGCGTAAAAGCGCCCGTCGGCCGGCGCCAGATCGGCGGTCTGTCCGATGACCGCGCAACCAACCTCGCGCACCACGCGATTCAGCAATTCGGGCGACGGCGTGCAGCTGTAACCGGGGATGGCGTCGAACTTGTCGCGCGTGCCGCCGGTATGGCCCAGGCCGCGGCCCGAGATCATCGGCACATAGCCGCCGCAGGCCGCCACCAGTGGCGCCAGCATCAACGAGACCTTGTCGCCGACGCCGCCGCTGGAGTGCTTATCCAGCACC
>JADMJQ010000314.1:0-3406 GCA_018780415.1 Roseateles sp.
CCGGTGCCGATTCGCCGGTGATGGCGCTTTCGTCCACCGAGGCCACGCCTTCAATCACTTCGCCGTCGAGCGGGATCATGTCGCCGGTTTCCACCAGCACGACATTGCCCTTGCGCAGCTCGTCGGACTGCATCGGATGCCATTGAGCACCGTGTTTAGGTTCATGCAGTTTCTTGGCCCAGGTGCGCGCCTTGAGGCCGCGCAGCGAGGCCGCCTGCGCCTTGGAGCGCCCCTCGGCCAGCGATTCGGCGAAGTTGGCGAACAGCACCGTGAACCACAGCCAGAGCGAGATGGCCAGGATGAAGGGCGAACCTTCGGTGCCGGCGACGGCCGGGTCAACCAAGCTCATCAGCCACAGCAGCGTGGTCAGGCAGGAGCCGATATAGACCACGAACATGACCGGATTGCGCCATTGCGCGCTGGGCGCCAGCTTGACGAAGGATTGCACCAGGGCCGGCTTTACCAGCTTGGGGTCGAGCAGCGAGAAGCTGTCTTGCGTTGTCGTTGTAGTTGTAGTCATGACTTTTCCCTCAAACCTTCCAGAGCATCAGATGCTCGACGATGGGACCGAGGGCCAGGGATGGAACATAGTTGAGCAAGCCGACCAGCAGCACGGTGCCGATCAGCAGCCCGACGAACAGCGGGCCATGGGTGCCCAAGGTGCCGGCGCCCACCGGGATGCGCTTCTTGGCGGCCAAGCTGCCGGCAATCGCCAGCACCGGCACGATCACGCCGAAGCGGCCCAGCCACATCGCCAGCCCCAACAAGGTGTTGTAGAACGGCGTGTTGGCCGAGAGACCGGCGAAGGCCGAGCCGTTGTTGTTACCGGCCGAGGTCAACGCGTAAAGAATCTCGGAGAAGCCATGCGCGCCGGGGTTGGCAATGCCGGCCCGGCCGGAGTCCGACAGCACCGCGATGGCCGTACCGATCAAGACCACCAAGGGTGTGATGAGGATGGCGATCGACACCATCTTCATCTCATGGCTTTCGATCTTCTTGCCCAGGTACTCGGGCGTGCGGCCAATCATCAGGCCGGCGATAAAGACCGCCAGCATCGCGAACACCAACATGCCGTACAGGCCGGTGCCGACACCGCCAAACACCACTTCGCCGAGCTGCATCATCACCAGCGGCACCATGCCGCCGATCGGCGTCATCGAGTCGTGCATGCTGTTCACCGCACCGCAGGAAGCGGCGGTGGTGATGACGGCAAACAGTGAGCTGGCGTTGATGCCGAAGCGCGCCTCTTTGCCCTCCATATTGCCGCCGGCTTGCACTTCGCTGCTCAGCTGATCCACGCCCTGGCTGGCCAGGATGGGGTTGCCGGCCTGCTCGGCGCCGGTGGCCACGACCACGCCGACGATGAACATCAGGCTCATCGCCGCCAGCACCGCCACGCCTTGGCGTGAATCGCCGACCATCTGCCCGAAGCTGAAGCACAGCGCCGCCGGGATCAAGAAGATCGCCAACATCTGCGCCAGATTCGACAGCGGCGTTGGGTTCTCAAACGGATGGGCCGAGTTCGCATTGAAAAAGCCACCGCCATTGGTGCCCAGCATCTTGATCGCCAGCTGCGAGGCGACCGGGCCCATGGCCAGCGTCTGGGTGGTGGTCGACGCGTCCTCGGTCACGGCCTGACCTTGCTCGTCCTTCAGCGGCTGGCCGTCGGCGCCTAGCTTGGGTGTCTGAAAGGCATTCACTTCCAGCGTCGTGACGTCCTTGTAGGCGTCAAAATTCTGGATCACGCCCTGGCCGACGAAAAAGATGGCGAACACAAAGGACAGCGGCAGCAGCACCCACAGCGTGATGCGCGTCAGGTCGATCCAGAAATTGCCGATGGTCTTTTCCAACTTGCCGGCAAAGCCGCGGATCAGTGCGAACACGACCGCAATGCCGGTCGCTGCCGAGACAAAGTTCTGCACCGCCAGCGCCAGCATCTGCGTCAGATAGCTCATGGTGGACTCGCCGCCATAGCCCTGCCAATTGGTATTGGTGACGAAGCTGATCGCGGTGTTGAAGGCCGAGTCCGGCGTGATGGCGCCGAAGCCTTGCGGATTCAGCGGCAACACGGCTTGGAAGCGCTGCAAGCCATAGACCGCCAGCACACCGATGAAGTTGAAGATCAGCAGCGCGAAGGCGTACTGCTTCCAGTGCATGCCGTCTTCGCCCTTGACGCCGGCGAGCTTGTAAAAGCCGCCCTCGACGGCCCCCATCCAGCGCGGCAGGCGGCCCTGCGCCACGGCCGTGAGCCAGCGCGAGAGCGGCCAAGCGGCCAGCAGCAAGAGGCCCATGAAGAGGGCCAAATTGGTCCATCCCAAGCTATTCATGTCAGAACTCCTCGGCGCGCAGCAAGGCCACGACCAGGTAGACAAAAAGGCCGGCAGCGGCGATGCCGCTCATCCAGTACAAGGCGGTCATTGCTTGTCCTCCAGTTTGTGGGCGGCCAAGGCCAGCCCGATTGCCAGGGCGAAGACCAGCGCCGACAGGGCTAGAAACACCAGGTCCATGATTTCTTCTCCAACGGTTTTGCGATGGCAGAAGCTTAAGAAGCACCGCCTCAAGGCGGCGTTGAGCTTGCGCAAGCCGGTATCAAGATTGTGTAAAGACGCGTTCGGTTTTACAAAAGCTTGAGGCGCCGGACCTCGGTCTTGCTGCCGCTTTGATGAAGGCGCCCATAGATTGGGGTCTTCGCAACCACCGGCGCCACATCAACCGTTCGCGCCTTCTGTATGAGACCTATTGCAATCGTTCAGCACGAGCACGCGCAAGGCCCTGGCTTTGTGAAGCAGTTCCTGCAGGAAGAAGGCTTCAGCACCCAGCTGTTCAATCTGGCAGAGGGTCAGGACTTGCCGCTGCAGGCCCGCGACTACGCGGGCATCGTCGTGCTGGGCAGCAATCACAGCGTCAACGAGCCCTTGCCATGGATTACCGATGAGCTGGCCTTGCTGCGGCGCGCTTTGGCCGCCGAGGTGCCGGTGCTGGGCCATTGCTTTGGCGCGCAGATGCTGGCCACCGCCATGGGATCAAGGGTGGCGCGCCATGCCTGCCCCAATATCGGTTGGAGCAAGCTGTGGATCACGCCGGCCGCGCGCGATATGTTCGAGGGTCGCGCGCAGATCGAGGTGTTCAACTGGCATTACGACAGCTTCGAGATCCCACGCGGCGCCACGCGCACCTTGTTCGGCGCTTACTGTCTCAACAAGGGCTTTCGGCACGGGCCGCATCTGGGCTTCCAGTCCCATCTGGAAGTGACCGCCGACAGCGTGCGCGCCTGGTGTGCCGAGTCACAAGTAGAACTGGCAGAAGCGGCCTGCGCCGACTGCCCGGCCGTGCAGAGCGAGGCGACCATCTTGCAAGACCTGCCGGCACGCATCCAGGCGCTGCATTTGGCCGCCAGGGCGGCCTA